>JBHHYX010000356.1:0-5890 GCA_046757765.1 Acidobacteriota bacterium
CCGGTCGCTGAGGCTCCCGGCTCCGTATTCGTTGTCGCTTCGTATACCTGCTTCTGGGCGGTATGAGGTGGCTCGCTACTGCTAGTACAGTCGCAAAGCCTGAGGCCGCTCTAGAAGCATGTCCCGGAAGAAACGTTAATTATGCGGGTAGGGATCCGATGTCACAGTCTCCTAGAACCTCTTTAACTAGCGATTCAAATTCCTTCCCTCGTCCCCTTTCTTCAGCTTTCATCAGTGCTTCTGGTGCAAGTTCAAGCCTTAGTCTATTCATGAGGTCTCTCGCCTGGAGCTTCGCTTCGTCATTCACTTTTGGATGATTCACAATGAAGACTAAGAGCTCCCAGGCTCTCCCTTTGCTTCCGTCGTGAGCCAGCAAACGAGCCATTCCCATTAGCGCAGTAAGCGCCTGGGGAATCGCCTGAATCTCCGCAGCACTTCTAAAAGATTTCAAAAAATATCGCCTTGACTCCTCGTACTCCCGCAACCCAAACGAAGCTCGACCTAGAATCTCAAGAGCGAAAGCAGGACCTATGCTTCTCGAAGCTGTGTCGTCCTGGTAACGGATCTCCTTGAACAAATCCAGGCCCGTATGAGAAAGATCTCTCGCTTTCTCGTGCTCTCCCAGTTTTTCATATACGACTGCAAGGTTGTTGAGACAGAAAGCCATGCCCTTCCTGTTGTCGAGTCGCCGGTATATTCTCAACGCCTCCTCAAACAATCTCTGTGCTTCAAGTTGAAATCCGGAGAAGTAAGCGACGTTGCCTAAGTTTGTCAAGCACCGGCCGATGCCGATTTGGTCTCCAAGTTTCTCAAAGATGACGAGACCCTCATTTAAGAGTAACCTTGATTCTCCGTATTCGCCAATTGCACCTGCGATCATTCCCTGCAGTACAACTGAGTTAGCGGTTCCGTACCGATCCCTGACTTTGCGGAATAGCGTTGCGCTTTCGCTAGCAAACCGACTCGCCTTCCTGAACTCCCCAAGTTGAAACCAGAGTTCGGCGAGGTAGGACAAAGTAGGAGCGATGTCTTCAGCGGCACCGAGCGTGCGAAAGGTTTTCAAACTCTCTTCAAGAAGGACTCTAGCCTTGTCAAAATGCCCAAGAAGCACGGAAAGACGACCTTGACGTGTGGCAGTTTTAGCCCATCCAAGTGTTTCACCGTTCCTAGGGAGGGTTGTTAACACGGATCCGAGGAGATCTCTTCCCTGCGTGAACCAGCTGGCAAGGAGATGGAATTGATAAAGCCCCTCCACACTTTCTTCGATGACTTCGTTCAAGCGATGGTCCACAGCCCAGCGCCAGGCGGAGCGGATGTTGTTGATTTCCAGTCGAATAGCCTCGAGGGCGGGTCCCTGCTTGTCTCCTTTGAGTTTCTCTCCTTCGGCCGCCAGGAACCCCAGATAATGCCGGCAGTGGCGCTCACCGATCCTTTCATTTTCGTCTCCGGTCTGCTTGAGCAACTCGCGGGCAAACTGTCTCAGGAGCTCGTGCATCTCATAGCGTCCGGCCATAGCTTGGCTCACCAGGGACTTGTTGACGAGGTTGAGCAGAGCCACGATCGAGGCGCCGGCGACGGTCTCGGCGGCCTGGCGGTCGAAACCGCCGCGAAAAACGGACAGGCGGCTGAAAATCGCCCGCTCGCGGGAAGAGAGGAGGTTGAGGGAATAGCTGAAGACGCCTTTCATGCTGCGATGACGCTCGGGCAGGTCGCGAGAAGTTGTGGTCAGGAAATCCAGGCTCTTCCCGATCTCCTCGGCAATCTCCGGACAGGAGAGCACCCGCATCCAGGCGGCTGCCAGTTCGATTCCCAGGGGCATGCCTCCCACTCGCCGGCAGATCTGGACGATCGCCTCCTTGTCGGATTCAGAGACGGATTCATCCCCACGGATTCTTCTTGCGGACTGCAGGAACAGCCGGACAGCGCTGAAATCCTCGAGGTTCTTCACCAGCCTGCTTTCGGGGATGTCCAGGCCCTCAACTTCGATGAGCCATTCGCCCTGAACATTGAGCCGTTCGCGGCTGGTCACCAGGAGTTTTACCCCTGGGGCCAGCCTCAGGATCTCAGCCACCAGGCGCGCCTTCTCGAGGAGGTGCTCAAAGTTGTCCATCAACAGCAGGATCTCCAGGTGGCGAAGATGGTTCAGAAGCTGTCGCTCCAGATCCGCTTGGGGGTCGAAGGACATCCGCAGGCATTCGGCGAGGGTGGCAACGAACAGATCAGGCGTCGCGTCGGCTAGCGGGACGAAGCAAACACCGTCGCCGAAGACGTCCGCTTTCCGGCCCGCGACTTCCAGGGCCAGACGGGTCTTCCCAATCCCGCCCGGACCCACCAGCGTCAGAATTCGGCAGTCGGGTTCTGCCAGGAGTTCTGCGATTCTGGAAAGTTCGGACTGGCGGCCGACGAAAGCGGTGGGGGCGTGGGGCAGGTTGTTGGCTCTTGCCCCCATCGGACGAGGTTTGCCCTCAGCCGGATCGGGCTTTTGGGGGGCGGTTTCGATCGTTCCATCTCTGATGGCCTGGTAGAGTTGTTGCGTTTCGGGCTCGGGTTCAACGCCCAGTTGTTGGCTCAGAATGGCGGTGCATCTCTCGTACTGGCGCTGCACTTCCATCCGCCGCCCGGCCGCCGCGTACAGCCTCAACAAGTGCCGGTGAACCTCCTCCACCAGCGGATCCAGGGCCAGCCAGCGGTGAGCGAAATCGATGCCGTGTTCGAAGTCCTGAAGGGCCGTGTATCCCCGGACCAGATGTTGAAAGATCTTTTCCAGCCCGCGGCGAAGCCGCTCGCTCTGGAGCAACTGCCACTCCTCGAAGGTTTCGGTCTCACGGAGGCTGAACCCCGCCAGGAAGTCATCGCGATACAGGTCCACCGCCTCCTCCAGCTTTGGAAGGCAGCTTCGCCATGTTTCCGCATCCAGTGAAGGGCCCGACGGGCAGGTGTGGAGGACGTGCTCGAAGTGCCTGACGTCCACCCAGACTTCTTCGCCCTCGGGGAGACCGATCGTCTGCCGGTTGGCGCTGATGAACCGTCCCCCGAAAGCTTTGGTCAGGGAACTCAAGGTTCGCCGCAAGGCGGCAAGAGCGTGAGGTGGGTCCTGTTCCGGCCAGAGGAGAGTGGCAAGAGTGCTTCGGCTTTCCTCTTTTGCCGTGATCGCCAGGTAGGCCGCCAGGGCGATCGCCTTTCGACGGTCCAGTTCGAGCGACTTCCCGTCACAGGAAAGTTGTGGAGGGCCGAACAAACGGACTTTTAGCCTAGGCAATTCAGGAAATCTCCCTCTATCAATATAGCAGGACTAGACCCAAAAGATCATCTTTCCCTGCACTTCGGGTGGTCGCCTGGTCCGTCATTGCAGCTTGAACCGAGTTTCTCATCGGCCCTCTATTGGTGCTCTGGGATCATCCGCAGGCCGATCGACTAGAGAGTTTGTGAATCACCCGGGCTGGGGAAACGGGTCCCTTCACCGCCTTGGCCCTGGTCGGTCGTCAGTCTCCTGGCAAAGGAATTGAGGCAGAAATTCTCCCACGAAACGGTTTTCGCAACGCTTTCGGGACGCCGGCAGAGTATAGTGCGGAGCCATCAATCCTGCGGTCCAGCGCGGGAGGATCGAGCTTTCGGACAGCTGGCGGACTCTCTCGTGTGGGTCGTCCGTTGTGTGCCTGCCCGTGGCAACAAGCGGTTGCAAGCTCCACCTTGGCATTTGCAAGGGTGGCCCAATCTCGAATTGAACAGGGGGCAGAGGGGGAAGACTAATGAGAGGAACAATATGGATCACTAGATGACCGATTCAAGAGTAACATTTCAATAAAGCTCAGCGGTTGTCAACAGTGTAGAATGTTTTGAAAATGCACTCAGGAAAGGCAGCAGCCCACCGGCCCCGCGCCGGTGGTTCACCGGTTTCACAACTACAGACCCGCAACTGGGCTTACTGCCTACTGCCTACTGAGCCCTTGTTCTTGGTGGAGGAGAGAAATACCTCTCGAAACGCCAGAGTCAAAGCCGGAATCAGCTCTGGCGCCGTCACGTGGCGCTCCAACAGGTGGCTGAAAGAAGTCACGCGGCAGCCCTCCATACCACAAGGGTTGATGAGCTGAAAATAGCGCAAATCAGTGCAGGCATTCAGAGCGAATCCGTGCAGCGTGACCCAGTGGCGGACTCCAACGCCGATGGAGGCCAGCTTACCCCGATCCGTCCAGACTCCGGTAAGCCCGGCTCTGCGAAAGGCGTGTACGCCCCATCTGGCGGCGGTCCGGATCAGGACCTCTTCCAGACCTCTCAGGTAGCGATGGACGTCGCGACCGCGTGAGCGCAGGTCCAGATGGGGGTAGCCCACCAACTGGCCAGGGCCATGATAGGTGATGTCACCTCCTCGATTGATCCGAACTAATTGGATGGGATGGTCCGCCCAGTCTTGTCGGGCGAGCAGATTGCTCGCCTCTCCCCCACGACCGAGAGTAAAGACATGGGGGTGCTCCAGCAGATAAACTCGCTCCGGGGCGCCCTCAAAGGCGATTTTTTCGACCGCCTCCTCCTGCTTGCGCCTGGCCTCATCAAACGAAACACGGCCCAGAGAAATGAAATCCACAGGCTGCATTCTACCTCAGTCGGGCTACGGTCCCGCCGCCGGGCGGGACCCCTTGGAGTTCCGGCGCGAGCTCCTCGGGCACAACCCGCGACTGCGCACGGTACTGGAACTGGCCGCCGACAAAGCGGGCTGGGGGACGCCGGTGCCGGCCGGAAGGGGCCGGGGGATCGCGGTAGTTGAAAACAAAGGCGGTTACGTGGCCCAGGTAGCCGAGGTCTCGCTGTCGCAGGGACATCTGAAAGTGGAGCACGTCACCTGCGCCGCCGACTGTGGGTTGATCGTCAACCCGGCCAGTGCCGAGGCCCAGATCGTCGGCTCCATCGTCTACGGCCTGGCGGCGGCCCTGCACGGAGAAATCACCCTGAGCAGAGGTCGGGTGGCACAAAGCAACTTCCATGACTATCCGCTGCTTCGGATCTCCGAGGCGCCGCCCATTGAGGTGCATCTCGTGCCCAGCCGTGAAGAGCCGGGAGGGGTGAGTGAGCCCGCCGTTCCGCCAACCGCTCCGGCCGTGACCAACGCCTTGTTCGCGCTGACGGGTAAGCGGATCAGGAAGCTCCCCATTCCCAGTGGGGGATTGTCGGTCTGAGTCCCGATCCGGCGGCTGCCTTTTTCCTGGAGAAAACAACCCTGTGCGGCAAGGATGTGTCCCCAATCACAAACGATCTTCTCAATCTCTTACAGAATGTTCTCACGCGTCGATGGCGCGAGTCGAAAAGGAGAGGGGGAATTCAAAGCTGGCAAGCCCGATTCACAAAGCACTCCCCTTCCGCCCAGCCACTGCCCCGTACTCACCGGGGGTCGGGTTCCGGCAAGGAGGATTCAGATGGATACCATCCAAGTCAAGAATGCCATCCAAGAGGAGATGGCCGCCATGGACAGCCAGGTGCAGAGCCTGAAGGAGGAACTCGACCGGCTGGACCGCCAGAAGTCCACTCTCGAGGACACACACCAGGCCATCCAGGCTGTGGAAGAGCGAGTCATCAAGCTGAAGGGTCTCTCCGGGCTGGCTCACTCCGCCGTGGAGTGGGAAGAGGTTTCCAGCGCGGCCTCTGCCCAGGCTTCGGAAGAACCGGAACTCCAGGCGGAGGAGTCGCCCTCCGGGGCCGAGAGCTTGTCGGGCCGGGGTTCAATTCCAGACCAGGAGGCTGAGGCCGGCGCCCGCAACGGAAACGGGAAAGGCGGACAACTCCAGTTGGAAATCCCGAATTTCCTTCGAGCCTATCTCTGAAGGGCTGCGCTAAACGGCGTCAGACTTAGGGCTCGCGCAAGAATAACTTCACATTTTGGCATCTCATCTTCACACCA
>JBHHYX010000357.1:0-5874 GCA_046757765.1 Acidobacteriota bacterium
CCCATGCCGGGCGCACGCCTCCTCGACGTACTGCACGAGTACGACTGCGGGGGCCCCCCTCGCAAGCCTTGCCAGCCCGGCGCCCTTAGAGCCCGCTTCGTGACGAGAGCCGGTGAATAATCCGGGCTAGCTTCCCGAGGGCCCCGAGAGGCGAGGGCCGGCCCACTCCGCATCTCCCGCCCTTGACTCCAAAGGCCCGGAGGGCCGACATTCGAGTAGCCCGGTCCGTCAGGGCCGGGACACCCGAGACCCCCCACCTGCCAGGCCCGGAGGGCCGACACAAAGGGAGAGGCTGGTCGACCTCATTTCGCCCAGGCAACCGGGATGGCCGAAGTGGTGAGCGGCCGTGGCCACCAGCAGAACGGTGATGTGAGCGACGGTACAGTGGTTTTGAATGGCCTGGAGCCCGCCAACCCGGGAATCGACCGCGTCGAGCCCATAAGTCGTTGGGAAGAAAGGGTTTAGTCAGAGTCAGGAAATCACCTTTTGGAATGACTCGAACTTATTGTAAAATAAGGACTTAGAATCTCGTGAAAGCCACTGAATAATGCAGGCTAGCGAACCCTGGGGACGCAGGACCAGCAATGAATCGACTCTGAAGGGGTCGCGTCATGGAAGAGAATGTCGTTGCGAAAAGGTTTCCCAAACGCGTGAGAAGGAGGTACGTTGAACCATGATTGCTCGGAAGATTCTCTTACCCGGAATGCTCTTCAGCCTGGTTTCCCAACTGTTGCCGGCACAGCAGACCAAGAAGTATCTGCCTGAGAAAGACGATCTCAAGTACGTCTACGCGGTGGCTGCGCCAGTCCTGCATCTGAAACCGGGCGACATCCTGGAGACCTGGACGGAACGGGCTGATAATCACTATCTCAACAAGCCCGGGGATCGGCAACCCCCCGACGCCCTTCCCAATCCCAACACCGGGCCCTTTTACATCGATGGCGCCGAGGTTGGGGACACTCTGGTGGTCCGACTGCTCGAGGTCGAGCCCGCCGAAGAGATGGCCATTGGAGAAGCGGGGCCCGGCTTTGGCGCTCTCACTGCGACCCGCTATACCGCCATGCTGGATGCCCCGATCCAGGACACTGTGTGGTTTTTCCGGGTGGACCGGAAGAAGCGGACGGTGGAGTTCGCCGCCAACGACTCCGATATTCGCATCCAGCATCCTCTGAGGCCTTTTCTGGGTTGCCTGGCCGTGGCACCCCGCCACGGAGAGTCCCGGCAGACCATTGTGCCCGAGTTCTTTGGAGGCAATCTGGACACCCCGGAAGTGCGGGCGGGGACCACTGTCTATTTCCCGGTGAATGCCGCGGGGGCTCTCCTTTATCTGGGCGACGGCCACGCCTTGCAGGGCGAGGGTGAGATTGCCGGCACAGCGGCGGAAATCCGCATGAATGTAAGGCTGCAGGTGGATCTGATCAAGGGTCGAAGTTTCCACACCGTTCGAATGGAGGATGCCACCCATCTCATGACAGCGGGCAGCTACCGGCCGCTGGAAGACGCCATGAGGATCGCCAGCCTCGAGATGGTCCGCTGGCTGGCCGAAGACTATGGCTTCTCCCAGCTGGACGCTTACGAATTCCTGAGCCTGGCCATGGAATCCAACGTCAGCCAGCTGGTGGATCCCAACTACACCATCCTCGTCAAAGTCAAAAAAGAATACCTGCCGCCCCGGAAATAGCCGCCCGAGGGGGGGCCCATGGATAGATGGCCGAGCCGATACTTTGAATTCAAATCGCAAGGCACGACGCTTCGGCGGGAAGTGGTGGCCGGGATGACAACGTTTGTCACCATGGCCTACATCATTGTGGTGAATCCAGCAGTACTGTCAGCCGCCGGGATTCCGGCGGGTCCGTCGATGGTGGCGACAATTCTGACCGCGGTTTTCGGCTCGCTTCTCATGGGATTTTACGCCAGGCGTCCCTTTGCCGTCGCCCCCTATATGGGCGAGAACGCTTTCGTGGCCTTTACCGTTGTCGGCGCGCTGGGCTACAGCTGGCAGCAGGCGCTGGCGGCAGTCTTCCTGGCGGGTGTGCTCTTTTTTGTCTTGACGCTGGCGCGAGTGCGGCAATGGCTGGTCGAAGCCGTTCCCCGGGGCCTGCGCTACAGCTTCGCCGGCGGCATCGGCCTGTTTCTGACTTTCATCGGGTTGAACCAGGCAGGTCTGGTGAAGCTTGGAGTCGAGGGTGCCCCCGTCCAAATGGGCCGGCTGACGTCCCCCGGGGCGCTGGTCGCGGTTTTCGGCTTTCTGGTGATTGTCGCTCTGATGATTCTGAAAGTGCGAGGGGCGATCCTGCTGGGAATCCTGGCAGCGACGCTGGTCGCCTTTGCGATCGGAATCGCGGACCCTCCCGGAGCCGTTGTGAGCTCTCCCCCGAGCCTTGTACCCATCTTCTGGCAGCTCGACTTCTCTCCCCTCTGGAGCGTTGGGTTTGCGGGTGTGGTGTTGACCGTCTTCATCATGGCGTTCGTGGACACGATGGGGGCGCTGATCGGTGTGGCGGCGCACGGGCGTCTGTTGGACGAGGAGGGAAACCTGGCTCAGATCGAGCGCCCCATGTTGGCCGACGCCGCGGCGACTTCGTTCGCTGCCGCGGTGGGGACCACCACAGCCGGCGCCTTCATCGAGTCCGCTACCGGAATCGAGGCGGGTGGGCGGACGGGAGCCACAGCCGTGGTGGTAGCGCTCCTGTTTGTCCTGGCGTTGTTCTTCTCTCCGGTCGTAACGGCAATACCGCCTGAGGCCTACGGGCCCGCGTTGATAGCCGTGGGGCTACTCATGATTGAGCCTGTGCGCCGAGTTGATTTCGATGACTTCACAGAGTTGGTGCCGGCCCTTGCCACCGTGGCGTTGATGGGCTTTACGTTCAATATCGGCGTGGGGATGACAGCGGGTTTCATTCTCTACCCCTTTTGCAAGCTGGTCCAGGGTCGCCCCGGAGAAGTCAAACCCGGATTGTGGGTGCTGGCCGGGCTCTCGCTGCTTTTCTACATCTTCTATCCCTACCACTGACCGGCACAGCGGCGTGAGCGTAACCCGCTAGGAAGATCCGGACCACCCGGCCCTCTCGGGCCGGGCTACTCGAATGTCGGCCCTCCGGGCCTTTGGCAAGGTCGGTCACGCTCGCGTCTTCAGGCGCCGAAGGTGCCGCTCATATTCAGCCCAGCGCAACGCGCTGGGTCTTTCCAGCGAAGCCCGGCAGCTCTGAAAGAGCGATTTATGGCCAGTCATAGCGATTGTTTGTAGTGCGAATTGTTATGTAGTGCGCAACTTGACCCTTTTGTGAACTTGTTTCCGGCCTAGCTGGCCAGTAGGTGTGAGAATGAGAAATGGGGGCTAGGGAGACAAATTGGGCGGGAAGGGGTGAAAAAGCGACGCCAAGCGAAAAGGATGAAGTATGCAAAATCAATCACTGCGTGTGGGACTGGTGTGGTCTTGGATTCTCTTTTCGACCCTCCCCGGCGGGGCCGAACTTCAGGCTCAGAAGAGCTGGAACCAGGGACGGGAGGTCCGGGCCCCGGGGGCGGTGCTGGCTCATCGGCAGAGAGTCGAAGCGGTCAACCGTGTTCTGAAAGAGCGCCTGACAGCCCTGCTTCCCCGGCTCATGTCCGAGACGGGAATCGACATGTGGCTGGTGATCAACAGGGAGTATGCCGAAGACCCGGTCTATCCAACCCTGGTCCCGGCGCCGGTCTTTGCTGCCCGCCGCACCACCATGCTGGTCTTTTTCAAGCGGGGAGGGGATGAGGGGCTGGAGCGACTTACGGTGAGTCGCTATCCCTTCGGGAAATTGTACCAGGCCGCCTGGGAAGGGGGAGACCTGGACCAGCAGTGGAAGCGACTGGGTGAGGTCATTCGGGAGCGCAATCCACAGAAAATCGGAGTCGATGTCAGCCGCCACTGGCCCGTGGCTGACGGTCTCACGGCCAGCCTCCGTGACCGCCTTCGCGACAGCCTTGGATCCGAGTTCTCGAAACGGCTGGTCAGCGCCGAAGATCTGGTGATTGGCTGGATCGAAACGAGGACCGAAGCCGAACTGGCAACCTATCCTCACATCGTCTCCCTGGCTCGCGGAGTCATCAGTGAGGCCTTCTCAAGCCAGGTCATCACCCCGGGAGTGACCACTACCGAGGACGTGGCCTGGTTCATTCGGGAGCGCTTCGATGAGCTGAATCTACCGATCTGGTTCATGCCCGATGTCGACCTCCAGCGGGCGGGAATGCCGTGTGATCTGGAAAAGCCGTTTTGCGGCGAAGAGGGAAAGATTATTCGTCCCGGAGATGTGCTCCACACCGACGTCGGGATCTGCTACCTGCGACTGTGCACCGACACTCAGGAAATGGGTTACGTCCCGCGGCTGGGTGAGAAAGGTGTCCCGAGTGGCCTGAAGGGCGCGTTGGCGGTTGGCAATCAGTGGCAGGATCTGTTGACCACACAGTTTCAGAGCGGGCGCAGCGGAAACGAAATCCTGGCTGCAGCTCGGCAGGCAGCCCGGGCCGAAGGCATTGAGGCCAGCATCTACAGCCACCCGCTTGGCTTCTTCGGCCACGCTCCCGGACCCACGATCGGGATGTGGGACAATCAAGGGCCCACCCCAGTGCGGGGAGACTGGAAGCTGCACGCCCACACGGCCTATGCCATCGAGGGCAATGTCAAGGTGCAGGTGCCGGAATGGGACAACCAGTGGGTGCAGATCAAACTGGAGCAGAGCGCGGTTTTTGAGGGAGAAAAGGTGCTTTACCTGGCGGGACGGCAAACCCGCTGGCACACGGTTGACTGAGAGACGCATTGTCCCACGACGCTCTCCAGTTTGAGGCGCCGGCGACGAGGTGGCATGGGCGGGGAGGGGCAAGACAGGGGGCTCCTACGAGGTCGTGCGTTACATTGACGACCAGGAAAAGCATCACCAGAAGGTAACGTTCCAGGAGGAACTTCGCGAGTTCCTCCGACGCCACGCCGTCGAGTTCGACGAACGATTCCTGTGGGATTGAGAGGGCTACCTGCCGAACCGGACACAACCCTGTCAGGGTTGGAATCTGGACCGTCTCCTCTACCCAGGGTTTCCGAACCCTGGGAAAACGGGTAAAAACATTCCGGCCAACCCTGTGGGGGTTGTGTAAAGAGGAGTCGCACCATGCCGCAATCCTTTTCAAATTGTGGCGCGGTTTCGGTAGAGCTTCCGTTCCACGGCGGCGACCATGGTCGCGAGATCCAGGTCCATCGCCAGAAAATCCTTTACTCTGGAAGCCTGTTCCAACGGGTTTCCGACGACGTCGGCATAATTGAGCTCGAGCACCTCGAAATTCGACTGTCGGGTGAGCCAGTCTTTGATTTTCACCAGATGCTTCTCATACAGTTCCTTCATCCTGGCGTCGTTCTTGGGGTCGACAGGCTCCCCTCTTCGAACCAGCATCTTGTTTTGAGAGGCGAGAACTTCCTCCAGATTCCGAAGCATGAAGATCACCTTGTAGGTGTAACGGGGGGGCAGTTCAGTGAGGAGCGAAGAGATGACCTTAATGGCCTTGCCCTCACTCTCCCGCAGCCACGACTTGTCCGCGTCCTTGTGGAGCGCTTTGACTCTTTCCAGCTCGTAGTAGCCCTTGGGATTGTCCTGGTCGGCCTTCCTGAGGTGGTCGGTGAGGATCGGGATCCCGCTGTTTTGCAGCATCTTCATCATCATGGAAGTGCCCGAGCGCGGCAGACCGGAGATTACGATGATCGCATGGTTTCCTTTCACTTCTTCGTCCTTTGCAGCAACTCCCATGGCCAGCCAACAATATTTGAACCTTAGGGCTCGCGCAAGAATAACTTCACATTTTGGCATCCCATCTTCACACCATCTTCGGCCGCTCCTCAATCGCGAAATCCTCAAC
>JBHHYX010000358.1:0-5871 GCA_046757765.1 Acidobacteriota bacterium
CGTACTGAACAGTACGTCGAGGAGCCCGACGGAGCGCAACGCAGTAGACGCGGGCATATCCGCCGCCGTAGTAGACTGGGTGTGAGAAATGCGGGCTAAAGATCCGGGGCTCACGCCCCGGGCTTTCAGAGCGTACCGCAGCTTGGTCACCGCGAGGGTGGCCGGGGCGGACGACGTCTCAGGTCGATAGCTTTCAGCTTCTCGAGCTCTTCGGCCAGCTTTCTGATTTCCTCCTCCTTCCTCTTCGCCTGCGATTCGAGAGTCTGGGATCGGGAGAGCAAACCGAGGATGAGCCGGGACTCGAGGCCGTAAGGGCTGTCGGGGTGCTCTTCGATCAAACGAGTCAGCAATTGGATGGCTCTGTCGGGGTTGTGTACGGGGCTTTCAGGAAGCGCATAACTCAAGGCGAGTCGAAACAGTACCCTGGGTTCTTCCGAGATGGGGAGATTCCGGGAGAGAAGCGATTCATAAGCCGCGGTCGCTTCGCTGTAGTCCCCTCGTTCGAAGTCGGCTTCGGCTCGAGCCCTCCGATCGGTTGCGATGGTGGGGGGAGGGACGGCCGGGGCAGCCACTCGTTTCTTCCTGCAACCGGAAGCCGCCGGCAGGGCCAGCGACACAGCCAGGAACAGGGCACACCAACGGAGTTGGAGGGCGGAAGCCCGGGCATTGTCTCTCAATCCCACCCTGGTTGACGGTTTTGCGGGCGGTCGGTTCCGAACTCCCGCCCGGGGCCTCCCCGGGGTTCCGCGGAGCTGTCGGCGCCTGGATGAACCCATCGTATGGAGCCCGATCATGGCTGCCCTCTCGCCGCGATCATACAGGAAGAGAGGCACGTTTGGCGGTTGCGCTCTGCCTCCGGGCCAGAAGAAAGGAAAAGACGCTTCCCCCGTCGGGGCTGTCTTCGACCCAGATGGCGCCCCCGTGAGCTTGGATGATCGTCCGGGATATTGCCAGTCCCAATCCCACACCCTGACCCGTCACCTTTCCGCCCCGCCTCACTTGATGAAACTTGTCAAAGATTTTTCCCTTCTGGGCATCGTCCACGCCGGGTCCGGCGTCGGCAATTGAAACCCGGGTCCACTCCCCTTCGGAGAGTCGCATGCTCCGCCTCCAAGCGGCCGGCACTCCCCGGGGTAGGCCCTGATGAAGAGTGAGCCTCACTCGAATGGTGGAGCCTGGCGGGGAAAAATTCAAGGCATTGTCCATCAGGTTGCGCGCCACCTGCATGATTCGTCCTCCGTCGCAGGCGAGGGAGACTGATTCATTGGGGAACTCCGCTTCGATCCCGCACTCCTTTTCTTGAACCAGAGGATCCATCTCCGAGATGACCCTGGTGAGCAGCGAAGTCAGGTCCTCAGGTTTGAACTCGTATTCCATCAATCCTGATTCCAGACGGGAGAGGTCGAGCACGTTATCGATCATCTCCGAGAGTCTCGCGCCGCACTCGAGATTGAGCTTCAGGAGTTCGGCCTGCTTCTCATTCAGGGGCCCTGCAATCTGGTCCAGCAGCAGGGATGTCGTCTCTCGCAGGGAGGCCAGGGGGGCCTTCAGTTCATGAGAGACATGGGAGAGGAAATCTTGTTTGAGTTGGTCCAGTTCTCCAAGTCGCCTGACCATCGAATTGAAGTGGCGAGTCAACTCGCCGATCTCGTCGGGACCACTCTCGTCGACTCGAAACGTGAAGTCGCCATCAGCCAGCGCTCGGGTCCCCCGGGTGAGCCGGTGGATAGGTGAATGGATGGAACGGACGATCAAAAACGCGGTTATCAGGGCCAGACCGAGAGTGGCCACACCCGCCCCCCAGAACACGTTCTGAGCCCTCTCATGGGTCCGCTGCGACTCCCCCACCTGGACTCGCAGAGCTTCGCGCGTAATCGGAATCAAGCGTCTGGTCTGGTTGAGCAGCCGTCCCATTTGCCTTGCGGTCTGCTCCTGCTCGTGTGTGGAGACATCTGCCGATTGCAAGAGAGGGGAGAGGGTCTGAGAAAACTTCGCCCAGATTTCCGACAAGCCTCGAAACTCCCGCTCTTCCAGATCGGAAAGGCCGAGGGCGAGGATGCTCTGGATGTCCTTTCCAAATCGTTCCACCAGGTCCTGCAACTCTTCACCATACTCACGGTCCCCAGTAGCAAGGAACTTGCTGGTGAAATCGTCAATCTGATAGAGGTCGTTGAGTAGCTGCAGGGAGGAGAGTCCCGCCTCGTAGTTGACGTTCAGGAGACGTCGATTGATCGACTGCATCCGTTGAATGAGAGACAACTCGTAGAGGGAGACGGCGATCATCAGCAAGATCAGGATGAGGTAACCCAGGGTGATTTTGGTTGCGATGCGCATGCTGCCTCTCAATTGAGACCGTAAGACTTCAACTTATTGCGGATTGTCTTGACATCCAGGCCCAGCCGGCGGGCCGCTTCCGCCTTGTTGTGGTTGACGCTTTCCAGGGTTCTCAGGATCAATTCCTTTTCAGCCTCGGCAGCCGTGGTACCGATGGAGAGGACGATCCGGTCTCCGGCCTCGATGGGAGGGATCAGCAGGTAAGGTGGCAGGTGGTGAGGGTCGATCCACTTCTCACCGGCCAGCACCACGGCTCGCTCAATCACATTGCGAAGCTCCCGGACGTTGCCTGGCCAGGGGTAGTTTTTCATGATGACGAGCGTTTCCTTCCTCAGGGTTTCCACCTGGGCCTTGTGCTTTCTGTTGAACTGCTCGATGAAATGCTGGGCCAGCAGCGGCAGATCGCCCAGTCGCTCACGCAGGGGGGGGAGGTGTAGGGTGAAGACGTTGACGCGGTAATACAGATCTTCTCTGAGTTGGCCCTCCTTGACCAGTGCACGTGGGTTTCGATTGGTTGCAGCCAGAATTCTGGCGTCGAACTGAAACTCGCGTTTCCCCCCTACACGGCGCACCCGGCCGTCCTCCAGCACGCGAAGCAACTTGGGCTGCAGGGCGGTTGGCATCTCCCCGATCTCATCCAGAAAAAGGGTCCCCCCGTGGGCCAGTTCAAAGCATCCGGCCCGGACACTCACGGCTCCCGTGAAGGCCCCCTTTTCATGCCCGAAGATTTCGCTCTCCACCAGTTCGCCCGGAATGGCAGCCGAATTGATGGCGATGAACGGTCCCCGGGCGCGCCGGCTTTGTTCATGGATGGTCCGGGCAGCAAGTTCCTTCCCGGTACCGCTCTCGCCGGTGATGAGCACCGGGGCATCATTTTTCGCAGTGGCCTGAATCAGCGAATAAACCTCTTTCATGGGTTTGCTGGTTCCGATAAAGGCTCCCAGGCCCGCCCCCTTTTGGAGCCTCGAGTTGAGCCGGGTCGTCTGCAAACGCAGCTTGATGTCGGCTTCCGCCGTCTTCAGAATGGCCTCGAGCTTAGAGTAATCGAGAGGTTTGGTAATGAAATCATGGGCGCCCGCCTTGATGGCCTCCACCGCCAGATCGACGGTGCCGTGGGCGGTAATCAGGATGACAGGTCTCTCCGGGCGGCCCGCCTTCAGGTGTCGCAACAATTCCAGGCCAGACAGTTCGGGCATCACCACATCCGAGAGGACCACGTCGGGCCGCCACGCCCGGGCCCTCTCTTGGCCCTGGATGCCGTCGCGGGCCAGCTCCACCTGATGTCCCCACTTCTGGAGACGCAACTTCAACACTTGCAGCATGGCCTCTTCGTCGTCGACGACCAGAATTCTCATCTTGCCCCCTGCCATCCCGGCTTTCTCACAGGCTTTATTCGTCATGAGGAGTCGAAGGCGCCGCCCTGACAAGGCTTGCGACCGAGGCCCGCGCAATCGTACTGTGCACCACGTCGAGCAGGCCGGCCGAGCGAAACGCAGTCAGGGTGGATGCATTCGGCTCCGCAATAGATCGTTTGTGAGAAATGCGGGCTAAATGGCTTTACTACCGCCTCATTCCGGAGGACACGGCCCCATGAACCTTAATCTTTGGGGGACAGGGCGGTCAACCTGGACCGTTGTGCAAGCAAAGCCATCGGCAAACCGCTTTTCAAGTGTGCTTAAATGGGTGGACGATTCGGTAGTTTCGAGATTTGACCGTCGGAGTGGGAGGAGTTTGACATGGCAGTTAAGTTCGATGCCGTCATCATTGGCACCGGCCAGTCCGGACCTTCGCTGGCCGGGCGGCTTGCCGGCGCGGGTATGAAGGTGGCGACCATTGAGAGGAAGCGGTTCGGCGGGACTTGCGTCAACAACGGCTGCGTGCCCACCAAGGCTCTGGTGGCCAGCGCGCGGGCCGCCTACATGTCTCGCCGGTGCCCGGAGTTCGGGGTGGAAATTGAGGGCCGGATCGCAGTGGATATGAAGAAGGTCAAGGCCCGCAAGGACGCCATCGTCAAACGCTCTCGGGAGGGTGTGGAGAAGTGGCTCAGGACGATGGAGAACAATACCGTCTTCGAGGGCCATGGACGCTTCGAGGGTCCTCACTCCGTCAGGGTGGGCTCGGAGCTGCTGGAAGGGGACAGAGTCTTTATCAATGTCGGGGCCCGAGCCTTTGTGCCTCCGATTCCCGGCATCGAAACCGTGCCTTGCCTGACCAACTCCAGCATGATGGGAGTTGACTTCCTCCCCCGGCATCTGATCGTTCTCGGAGGCGGCTACATCGGGCTCGAGTTTGGCCAGATGTACCGCCGCTTTGGAAGTGAAGTCACGATCATCCAACGGGGACCGCGGCTGGCCTCGCGAGAAGATGAAGATGTTTCCACTGCCATCCAGGAGATCCTGGAAAACGAAGGAATAAGGGTCCTCACCAATAGCGGAAACCTCCGTCTCGAAAATCGTGAGGGCGGAGTTGCAGTGGGGGTGGACTGCGCCGGACGACGGTGCGAGGTCCTCGGCTCCCATTTGCTGGTGGCGCTGGGCCGTGCTCCCAACACCCATGATCTCGGCCTCGATCAGGCCGGAATAGAAGTGGACGGGAGAGGGTTCATCCAGGTCGATGACCAGCTGAGAACCAGTGTGCCGGGTGTCTGGGCCCTGGGTGACTGCAACGGAAAGGGTGCCTTCACACACACTTCCTACAACGACTTCGAGATTGTGGCCGCCAACCTGCTGGACCAGGATCCCCGCCGTGTGAGTGACCGGATTCGGACCTACGCTCTGTACATTGATCCTCCTCTGGGCCGCGCCGGCATGACGGAGCGGGAGGTTCGAGAATCGGGTCGCAAAGCACTCATCGCAACCAGGGCCATGGCTCGAGTCGGACGGGCCATAGAAAAGGGAGAGACCCAAGGCTTCATGAAGGTGGTGGTGGATGCCCGGAACAAAGAAATTCTGGGCGCCTCCATCCTGGGTGTGGGGGGGGATGAGGTTGTCCACTCCATCCTGGACGTCATGTACGCCAAGGCGCCCTATAGCGTGATCCAGCGGGCGATGCACATCCATCCGACCGTGACCGAACTGATCCCCACCCTGCTCGGGGACCTGAAGCCCCTCGAGTAGGCCTTGGCCGGAGCGTGTGTCGCGATTTGAGCCCGGATTCTCACAGACTGGAGTCGACCCGGCCCGAGAAGAAGTTCACAAGGTGGCCAACTCGTGCGGTTGGCAACAATGTGCGAGGTGAAATGACGGAGCCCGGGCTTTTGAGGCTCCGGCTCGGTATCGGGATCGGGAGTCGAGATCCTGCGCCTTCTTTCCTGGCGTTGCGATCGACGGCGATAGCGATTGCGAACCCGATTCCGATACCGATGAAGACCCCGCTACGTCACCACTTGCCGGTCGGAGACGCCGTCGCTGAATTCCTGAGATCGTAATACTCGGACAGGCCCCTAGCCCGCATTATTCATGGGATTTCGTTACGAAACGGCAAAGGCGCCGTGCTGACAAGGCGTCGCGACCGAGGCCCCCGCAGTCGTACTCGTGC
>JBHHYX010000359.1:0-5850 GCA_046757765.1 Acidobacteriota bacterium
CGGCTGGGTGATGGTTTCCTTGGCCAGGTACTGGGTCGCCGGGTCGGAGCGCAGCACCCAGGGACCGCAACTGAGGGCGGCGGGCAAGGTCTCCACGAAGGCATCGGCGCTGGCCTCGTCGGGGTAGCGGTAGACCAGAAACCGTTCGCGGCGAAGCCGGCAAAACAGGCCGGCTTCGCACCCCGGATACAGTTGGCCTTCGTTCTGCCACTCGGCGTGGCTCACGCGAAAACCGGCTTCGTCCAGCTGCGTCAAGAACTCTTTGAAGGAGGGCATCTGGAGCTCGGGTGCCTGGGAGAGGGCCGACCGAACCGTGCCCGCGAACTTTTCGTCGGGGAGCAGCTTCGACCAGCTCACCTCCCGCTCCGGCTTGCGGCGGAACTGTTGGTAGTTGGTCCATTGGTCGGGAGGATAGTTTTCCAGCACCAGGTGCTCGGCCCGCAGGCTGTGGCGTCTGATCCAGGCGTGGTCGGCGGCCTCCGCCACCGAGCGGAAGCGGTAGGCGAAGAACCTCTCCCCGTCGATCCGAACGACGTAGCCGGCCTTGGCGCCAAAGGGACGGTGCACGCTGATGATCGGGTGGTCGACCTCAACGCCGAAGCCTGCTTCGGCGAGAGCGGCCAGCACAGCTTGCAGCTCGTCGTCCCGCACTTCCACCGGCACCGGGTTTTTGCACTGCCACAGGCGCGTCTTGGGGTGGTAGGGCGACCAGTTGTGCCACTCGGTTTGGACGAAGTCCACCGGCCACAGGCGGATGCTCTCGCCCATGGCCAGAGTGCCCTTGACGCATTTCCCCTCGATGTCCCAAAGGCTGCCCGTCAAGCTGTCCTTGAAGAAATCACCCTCACAGTTGAAGGTAAAGGCTTGCTTGCCGAAGCGGCGTGAATAAGCTGCCAGGGTCCAGCCGTCCTCGGGCTGGGCGAAAACGACGATCGGCTCTCCGGCCAGCTCCTGGTTCAACACACACCCGGCCTTCTTCAGCTCAGGCAGCGGGTAGGCCACCAGATCGCCCTTCATGTGCAGGCAGAGTGAGAGCGTATTTTCGGGGATGCTGTGATCCAGAACGCCCGGGGGCTGCAAGGTTCCGGGAAAGTGATCCAGGATGCCGTTCTTTCCCGGATACTGGTCGGCGCCGTGCCCGTGTCGCAGATCGGCGTGATTGTAGCTGCCGGGCGCGGGCGGCAGGATGACCTCGCTGTCGGGATGGAGCCGCTTCCACTCCCGCCAGGTCATTTGATAGGTGGGAACACGTTCCAGCACATGGCCCTTGTCGGGCCCGTCCATGCAGCAGCCGTCCAGGCTCGACCACGGGTTGCCGTGCTGGTCCCGGGGCATGATGGTGCAGTTGTAGATTTCCCGGGCGCTGAACAGCAGGCGTTCGCCACGCACGGTGGCGAGGTAAGCTCCCGCGGAGCTGCAATACTCTCAGAGGATGACGAGCAGGGGGAGGGTCTCGACGATATCGTTGTACGCGTGTGAATTGTCGAGAATCCACCAAGGATAAGCCCGGTCCACCCCTCCCAGAGTCAAGCCGACGACGTAGTCCCCCTCCCGCATGTGAGCCGCCTCGCCCGCTTTGACCACCGGCAAGTCCGTGAGCGCGGGGAAAAACTGCGGGCCCGGTCCCAGACACTTCTTCGGATTGAAGTGTTGCGCGTACTGGTAGTCCTTGCCGGGCGCCCTGCGGGCCTCGGACGACAGGAAGGTGCGACTGCCTCCAATGGCTTCTGGCCGCTTGATCTTCATAGAGAGGCCCACCTCCTAAGAGCCTAGGGTGCGATGGCCGTTTCGCCAGTCTAGAAAATGATTTTCAGCCCGAACTGAATCTGTCGTGAAGGGGTCACGGTCTTGAAAATCCGCCCCGCGACCGGATTGGGAATGCCCGGTGCGCCCGGCGCCGGGATGGCGCCGACGAAGGCAACCCGTCCCGGGCCCGTGGGGACGGAGAAATTGGCGCGATTGAAGAGGTTGAAAAACTCGGTGCGGAACTGGATGTTGACCTTCTCCGAGACTTCCGTGTTCTTGACGATGGAAAAGTCGAAGTTCACCAGGCCCGGCCCCACCAGGCTGTTTCGGCCCGCGTTCCCAAAAAGGCCAAAACAGTTGACCGCGGGGTTCAGGAAGCAGTCGGTTGGATTCGTCACCACATTGCCGTTCTGATCGATGATGGGCTGCAGTTGGAAGGCCGCGGGATCGAAGTATTGGTTCGGTCCTCCCAAGATGGGGTTGCCGCTGAACCCCGGCGCCACATTCGGGCGATCGGTAAGAAACGGTCCGATCTTGCCTGTGCTGGCCCGGTCGAAACTGTTCTCCACCGTGAAGGGGGAGCCGTCCTTGATGGTGGTGATGCCGCTCAACTGCCAGCCGTGCAGCAGCTTGCGCTGGGCTCCGACGGCGTTGCGGCCGACGGGGAGATCGAAGGTGTAGTTGAAGGTCAGGTTCTGCCGGACGTCGAAATCGGAGTCGCTCCGGTCCCGTTTGCGGTTGAGCGCGTCCATCACGATGCTGCCGCTGTTTTCGATGTCGCGCAGCAGCGGCGGCGAGTCGTCGATGGAATGGGACCAGGTGTAGGACACCTGGAACTGGAATCCCTGGCTGAAGCGCTTGTTCAGGCCCAGTTGCAGCGAGTTGTAGTGGGAATTCCCGTTGGTGTCGATGACGTTCAGGCCGACCCAGTTGGGGTTCACGCGTGGAGGCGGCGGGCCGAAGGTGGGCGGGGGCGGAACCGGAAAGGCCGTCTGCCCGTTGATGGTTTGCGATTGGAAGGTGTTGATCTCGGTGGCCCGGCCCAGATGGTAGCCGCGCGAGCCGACGTAGCCGATGGTGAACACCATGTCGGCCACCACCTCGCGCTGAATATTGAGGTTGTATTGCAGCACTGTCGGCGTGTCCAAGTCGAACTGGGTGGGGAATACGATGTTGGCCGGGAAGAACTGTGTCGGGATTCTCGGGAAGTTCACGAAGGGCAGGAAAGCGGGCAGGGCGCCGAACCCGCTGAAAGGCGGCGTGAACTGGAAAGAGCGGAAGAAAAGGTTGTAGCCGACCTGGTGGTGGTACATGCCGAAGCCTCCGCGCACGGCGGTCTTGCCGTCGCCGAGGGGGTCCCAGGCGAACCCGATACGCGGGGCGATGTTCCCCAACGACGGGTTGTCGACAATGTCACCGCCGACGAAGGGCGCGGCATCGTTGAACGGATCCCGGATGTTAGCAATCCTGCCGCGGTGTTCGGTCGGCACCGTGGTGAACTCGTAGCGCAGCCCCAGGTTCAGGGTCAGCTGGGGATGCAGCTTGTAGTCGTCCTGCACGAAAAAGCCGACCAGTGTTTGGCGGAATCCTCGCGTGATACTGGCCGTGGTCTGGAGGCCCAGAAAAGCGAACGGCGCCCCCTGCAGGAAATTCTGCAAGGAGAAAAAATTCCACAGGCCGTTATCCAGCAAGGAGTTGGTTTCATTGATCTGGATGCGCTTGACGTTGCCCCCGAATTTCACCGAATGCGCGCCCCGCGTGTAGGCCACGTTGTCCGTGAAGTCAAACAAGTTCTGAATGGGCGTAGTGTTGGGGCCAAAGGTGGTGATGCCCATGGGCGACAAGCCGCCCACCAGCAGTACCCCGAACGCCCGCCCGGGAATGAAGGACAGCGCCGGGTCGATGGGCGTCCTCTCAGTATCCTGAACCGCCAGCCGCGAGCGGTTGAAGCCAAACCGGAAGGTGTTGAGCAGGTTGGGAGAGATGATCTTCTGCTCTTCGATGGTAAGGTACTGATTTCTCGAGTCATCGGCGACGGCGAATTGGGGAAAGGCCAGGGGCCGGAGAACGTCGGCATCGTCGAAGGTGTAGCGCACAAACAGCGAATCCTGATCCGAAAACCGATGATCGATCCTGGCTGTGACGAAATCTTCCCGCGTAGGCTGGGTAGCGGTGAAGACAAACTCACCCACCCCATCCGTGGGGTTGGGGTCCCGGGTCGCCTGCGGATAAAGATTCAGGTACGGCTGTACGACCGGAACGCCTGTGGCTCGGGAGGCGGCGTCAGGAACCACGGAAACGATCGTCTTGCCCAGCCTCTCGCGCAAGGCCTCGTAGCTCACCAGGAAGAACGTCTGATCTTTCTTGATTGGACCGCTGAGGACAAAGCCGAACTGATTGCGCTTGAACTCTGGAGCGCCGCCCTCATCGAAGAAGTTTCTGGCGTCCAAGTCGTCATTGCGGTGAAACCAGAAGGCTGTGCCGTGCAACTCGTTGCCCCCGGAGCGCGTCACGGCATTGATGATGCCGCCCCCCACGCGCCCGAACTCGGCGCTGTAAGTGTTCGTGAGCACTTGAAACTCCCGCAGGGTCTCGACGCCCAGCAGAAGCCCGGCGGCGCCCCCGGGCGCGTTGTTGTAAGCATCGCCCGAATCGACGCCGTCCAGCAGGTAGTTGTTGAGCTCGGGGCGGGCGCCATTCAAGGAGATTCGCAAGCCGCGGCCGCTGCCGGGAAAGGTGGACGTCGGCTCGCCCACACCCCTGAATTCTTGCACACCCGGCTCCAGCGTGGTCAACTGCACGTAGGTGCGGGCGTTGAGGGGCAAATCGCGAATCTTCTTGTCGTCCACCAAGCCCGCCAGGGTGGAGCCGGTGGTGTCGACCTGAGACGAGTCCGCCGTCACCACGATCTGCTCGGTGACCGCGCCGACCCGCAGCGTCAGGTCCACGACGGCATGGCGGCCGATGGCCAACTCGATGCCCGTTCGGATGGCGGCCTGGAAGCCGGAGTGTTCCGCTTTGACCTCATAGCTTCCCAGGGCCAGGCCCGGAACCTGATATCGCCCCAGGCTGTCTGTGACGACGGTTCGAGTCGTGCCGGTCGCCAGGTGGGTGAGGGTGATCGTGGTCTCAGGAACCAAACTGCCCGATTCATCCGTCACCGTGCCGGAGATGGTGCCCGTGGTGACTTGGGCCCACAACGGAGGAGCCGAGACGACGAGCAGGAGTGACACGACCAACACCGGTTTGAACCATGGGTGAATCTTCAATCTCATTTGCTCCTCTCAGAATGCATCGTGCCTGGGGGAGAAACGGGCGAGCCGGAAGTAGATTGCTCCGCTGGTACCGCTACGCTTGCTCGTGGAGAAGTGATGGCGTACTGATGGTGTGGCTCCCCCAAGACGGAACGCAAAATCCCAATGTACGTTTACACACATTGGGCTTTGCCTCTCCCCACGCCGGTTCGAGCCTATTATTGTGGGCTTGAGAAGTTTGTCAACAAACTATTTCTGAGGTAAACCTTTTCTACCAGAATGGGAGCCCCAACCCACCTACAAGAGGTTCGGCAAGCCTCATGATGCAGCACGCCTTCTTCTTTGACCGCCAGCAAGAAACGCTCTCGCGAGAGCGAATCGAAGCGCATCAGCGATCGTGCCTGGGCGAGATGCTGGAAGTGGTTCTCCAAAGCAACCGCTTCTACCGGCGCAAATTCCAGCAGGCGGGCCTTTCCGCGAAGGACGGAGCCAAGTCCTGGCGGCGCATCCCGTTGACCACCAAGTCCGAGTTTCTCGCGGATGCCGCCGCTCATCCTCCCTACGGGACCAATCTCAGCTATCCCTTGGCCCACTACGTCCGCCTGCACCAGACCAGCGGCAGCACCGGCAAGCCGCTGACCGTGCTGGATACGCGGGAGAGCTGGGAGGGATGGAAAAAATCCTGGGGCGTCATCTACCGGGCCGCCGGCGTGACCCCTGACGACGTAATCTTCGTGGCCTTCTCTTTCGGCCTCTTCACCGGTTTTTGGCCGCCCTTTGAAGTGGGACCCGAGTTGGGCAACCGGACCTTGGCCGGCGGCGGGCAAACCTCGCTGCAGCGCCTCAAGGC
>JBHHYX010000360.1:0-5824 GCA_046757765.1 Acidobacteriota bacterium
GCGGTCATGACAACCCAGTCATTACCTCAATGGCCCCCGGCGGTATGAGGTTGCTTGCGAGCTCGCCGCGCTAGTCGCTTGAGCGATTGTAGGGTTGCACTAAAGCTTTTGCAGGGTATACTTTGCACCCAGTGGTCTGCTTCCAAACGCTGACCATTCGGGCTTCGAGCCGGATATCACGGCGCTTTTTCGGATGAGCCCGGGCCAGCTTGTCCCGCAACTTCTTGGACGGAAAGGGCAATCCACCATGGAGAATCGACAGGATCAGCTCGCGGCGGCGGCCACACCGGGTCGTTGGCGGCGTTTCTGGAGGGCAACAGTCAGCTGGTGGGACAACCTGGTCCCCGACCCTCAGGTCCGAAAAGGGGCGGCGCGAGGAGCCGTCGCAGCTTCGGCCCTGGTGGCGGCGGTGCTCGGTGCCTCGCTTCACCTCGGCCTGGGATCCGATCTTCTGGATGCTCTGGCGGGAGCGATTCTGGGTCTGGTGGTGGGCGGTCTGGTTGGGCTGGCCGGTGTGCTGGCCGTGTGGATTCTAGAACATCTTCTGCGCTATTTTCGTCGGCTTACCGGTTGGACGGGCCTGGCTTGCCTCGTCTTTTTCGTGTTTGTTCTGAAGCGCTTCAGAATGGACATCCCGCGCACCATCGCGCTGGCCCTGGCCTTGGTGGCGGCCCAGTCCATCCTGTCCGGCTCCCTTGTCTTTTTCCGTCGTCGTCTCTGGGGCCGGTCGACCCTCTCTAAGAAGGTTCTCACAGCCGCTCTCATGCTGGCCGCACTCGGATTCGACGGGTACTTTGTCTGGTGGCTGGCAAATGACGGCACCTCGGAACACCTGAGAGCCCTTGAACCCGGCATCAATCGACCGCTGCAGGCTGGAGCCCTCGAGGAGCCGGATCCTTCCCAGCCCGGAAATCACGAAGTCTTGAGACTCACCTACGGTAGTGGCACCGACAACCGACCCGAGTTCGGAGAACGGGCCACCCTCATCACTGATTCCATCGACGCGTCCCTCCTGGTCAAGGGTAGCGAAGGCTGGAGGATGAAGGTCCGTCACTGGCTCTGGGGTTTTGATTTCGAAAAATTTCCCGTCAATGGGCGGGTCTGGTATCCGGAAGGCCCCGGCCCGTTTCCGCTTGTTCTGATCGTTCACGGGAACCACAATATGGTCGAGCGCTCCGATCCTGGCTATGCATACCTCGGGGAGCACCTGGCCAGCAGGGGCTTCATCCTGGTTTCGGTGGACGAGAATTTTTTCAACGGGTCGTGGGTTGGAGGCCTCGACACCGAGAATGATGGCCGAGGCTGGATGCTTCTGAACCATCTCAAGGTGTGGAGGCGGTGGAACCGGGAACAGGACAACCCCTTCTACGGCAAAGTGGACATGGCTCACATCGGGCTGATCGGTCACTCGCGCGGAGGTGAAGCTGCTGCCATAGCAGGTGCCTTTAATCGCCTCTCCCACTATCCGGATGATGCCACTCTCAAGTTCGATTTCGGGTTTGACATCCGGGCCATCATCGCCATTGCCCCCAGCGACGGCCAGTACAACCCGTCGGACCGGCCCACGTCGCTCAAGAATGTGAATTACCTGGTCTTGCAGGGCGCGCACGACTCCGACGTCTCCTCCTTCGCCGGTTCCCGGCAGTTGCGGAGAGTCGAGTTCGATGACGGGAATTACTGGTTCAAGGCCAGTCTCTATTGCTATCGCTGCAACCACGGCCAGTTCAATACGGTCTGGGGACGCACCGACTTCTCCTGGCCGGGGAGCCTGTTGTTGAACTTGAAGCCTCTACTGGATGGAGAGGAGCAGCGTCGCCTGGGCAAAGTTTTCATCACCTCGTTTCTGGAGACGACTTTGAGCGGAAGGACGGAGTACCTTCCCGTTTTTCGCGACCATCGGAGAGCGGCTCAGTGGCTGCCGGAGGATTATTACATCACTCAGTTTCAGGATTCCACCTTCCGCAGCGTCTGCGATTTCGAAGAAGATGTTGATGTCACCACTCCGAGCCTCTCCGGCGGCAGGATTGAAGGCACCCATCTGGCCGTGTGGAGAGAGGCTGAGATGGGCTATCGCAAGCGGGGAAGCAAGCGGAACAAAGCTGTGTTTCTGGGTTGGCGGTGGGAGGAGGAAAAGGCGGCCGAGAACGATGAGAAGAACGATGAGAAGGAGGACACGCTTCAACAGCCTGCCTATTCCATTGTTCTGCCGGAAGGGCTGATGCGGCGGTGGAACCTGAACCGGGAGTCGCTCCTGGCTTTCTCCTTGGCCGATGCCGGCGAGAAGCCTCCGGAGCCCGATCGGGAAGAGGATTCGGATAACGATCAAGATGAGGCCGAGGTGGCGGAGGAGAAGGAGGAGGAAGTCGAAGAAGAGGAGAAGCCGCCGCTCGATCTCACCCTCGAGCTGGAGTCGGCCGGCGGGCGAAGCGTGGGAGCGCCTTTGAGCCGCTTCCGCCCGCTCGTGCCGGCTCTGAAATCGCGCTTTACCAAGTTCGCAAATGAGAGCGCTCGCTACGGGAAGGCATGGGAGCCCGCACTTCAGACCTTCGAGATCCCCTTTTCGGCTCTGCTCGAAAATGCTCCCGATTTCAAGCTGTCCGACTTGAAAGTGATTCGTTTCCTGTTCGACCAGCGGCCCGAAGGAGTGCTGATTCTGGACAATCTGGGATTGGTGGAACGGCGCCGGGAAGAGCGGCCGTGAACTGTCTGGCGCGCTCTCTCCATGAGCAATGCGCTCACCGACAGGCATGTGACCGTTGGAAGCTGTGAAACCGACCCTGGTGGCTCCGCCAGTCGTCCAATCGGCACGTTTTGGGAGGATTCCGTGACCGAAGCTCCTGTTTCGGTTGGTGCCACCTGTACTGCTCCTGGTATGCTGGAACTCTGATGCTGACCTCTTCTCTTTCACTTTCTCTGCTCCTGTTGCTGCTCTCCCCGTTGGCGCCGGCGCCGCAAAAGGCTCCGGGGGGCCGGCCGGAACCGATCCTTCTGCCCGGCTGGCGCCCCGATGGCTCAGTGCTCCTGCCCAACCAGTGGTCTTTGCGGCCGGCCGGGCGACAGCTCGTCCTGGGTGATTTTCCCGTCAACATGGCCGTCCACCCGGGAGGGCGGTTTGTGGCCGTCCTGCATTGCGGCTACGGTCCCCACGAGATCGTGGTCGTCGAGATTCCTGAAGAGAGCAGCAGCAGCGACGAGGACACCCCCGCCCCCCACATCGTTTCCCGCCTCGGCCTGCCCCAGGCCTTTTACGGAATCGTCTTCTCCGAAGACGGATCCAGACTTTTTTGCAGCGGAGCCGGCGACGAAGTCGTCCACGTTTTCAAGTTCAAAGAGGGATACCTGTCCGAGCCCCGGCAGATTGCTTTGCATGATGCCACAACTCTCGGGGTTCCGTCAGGTCTGGCGCTGGATCCCGGAATGAGCCGTCTCTACGCGGTGAATGTCTTGGGTCATATGGTGACGGAGGTGGATCTGGACGGAGAGACCCGCCGGGACATTCCCCTGACTCAAGTCTCGGCTGTGTCCGCCCACAAGGTGTCGGAGGGATCGGTCAAGGCCGAGCCGTCAGGGCAGGGAACTCTCCACGACCACCGACCTGATCCCCATCCTTATGACTGTGCCTTGGACTGGAAAAGGCAGCGCCTCTACGTCAGCCTCTGGGCCCGGTCGGCGGTGGCGGTGATCGATCTGAAAACCAGACGGATCATTGCCCGCTGGCCCACGGAGGATCATCCCAATGAGATGCTGCTCAGCCGCTCGGGGGACTATCTGTACGTGGCCAATGCCAATCGCAACACGGTGACGCTCCTAGACACGCGCCGGGGAATTGCTCTCGAGACCCTTTCCACTTCACTCTATCCCGCTTCGCCTCCCGGCACCAATCCGAGTAGTCTGGCCCTTTCACCGGCTGAAGACAGGTTATTCGTGGCCAATTCCAATAACAACAATGTGGCCGTTTTCGACGTGAGGACCCCGGGAAAGAGCAAGTCAATGGGTTTCATCCCCGTGGGGTGGTATCCCACTTCGGTGCGAGTTACGCCGGACGGAAAACATCTGCTGGTGGCCAACGGCAAAGGCCTGATTTCCAAGGCCAACCGGAATGGTCCGCGGCCCGGAAGCGATTTGCCCAAGAGCCTGAGAGAGTACATTGGCAGTCTCTTGCGCGGGACGTTGAGCGTGATCGACATTCCCGGGCCTGAGGAGTTTCGGGAGCGGCTCGCCACTTACACCCGCCAGGCCTTTCAATCCAGCCCCTTCAAACCGCCCGGTAAACTTTCCCGGGCGGCAGGCGAAGGCCACCCGATTCCCCTTCAGCCCGGAATCTCCAGCCCCATCCGCTACTGTATTTATGTCATCAAGGAGAATCGGACCTACGATCAGGTGCTGGGGGATATTCCTGAAGGGAACGGAGAGCCCAGCCTTTGCCTCTTCCCGGAGACGGTGACGCCCAATCACCACCGCCTGGCCCGTGACTTTGTCCTCCTGGACAACTTTTACGTGGATGCCGAGGTGAGTGCCGATGGTCACGAGTGGAGCATGGGCGCATACGCTACCGATTTTGTGGAGAAGTTCTGGCCTCTGAACTATGGACACGGGAATCCGAAGTATCCCTATCCCAGCGAGGGTCGGTTTGAACTGGCCAGACCCGCGGGAGGCTATCTTTGGGACCGGGCTCGGGAGGCCGGGATCAGCTATCGAAGTTACGGGGAGTTTGTAGAGACGCCGGACGTCGTGGAGGAGCACGCCACGACACAGGTCGCGGCTTTACAGGGGCATTTTGATCCCTGGTACCGCCCCTGGGATTTGGACTACCTGGACGTCAAGCGAGTCCAGCGTTTCCAGCAGGAGCTGAAACGGTTCGAGGCGGAAGGCGAAATGCCCCGTCTGCAGATTGTGCGCCTGGGCAACGATCACACCTACGGCACGCGTGCCGGCAAGCGCACGCCGACGGCCATGGTGGCCGACAACGATCTGGCTTTGGGGAAGCTGGTGGAAGCCGTCAGCCACTCCAGGTTCTGGCCTGAAACCGCTATTTTTGTGTTGGAAGATGATGCCCAGAACGGCCCTGATCACGTGGACGCACACCGCAGCGTGGCCTTTGTGATCAGTCCTTTTGCCAAGCGCGGCAGCGTCGATTCGACCATGTATTCAACCAGCAGCATGCTGCATACGCTGGAACTCATTCTAGGCCTCGAGCCCATGTCCCAATATGATGCCGCGGCCCGGCCCATGTTCAACTCTTTTCAACCCTATGCCAACCTGCGTCCCTACCGGGCGTTGCCCGTCAACGTCGACCTGAATGAGAGGAACCAGGAATCGGACTGGGGCAGCCGCCAGTCCGCCCGGATGGACTTTTCAAAGGCAGACGCGATTGATGATCTGTTGCTCAATGCCATTGTCTGGAAATCGGTGCGGGGTTCCGATCATCCAGTGCCTCCTCCCCACCGGGCGGCGTTTGTCTTCCTCCCTCTCGAGCGTGACGAGGAGTGAACAGGAAGAGCTTCTCCCTGTCTTCGGCGTCCAGAACATCGACCTCAACCTTCTCCACCTCGGCATTGAGGAAATACTGGACCAAGGCCCGCTCGACTCCACGCACGGCGCGCTGGGGCTTGAAGAGCGTCAAGGGCTGATGGTAGAGCCCGGCGGACATCTGGCGAAGAGGCTCGATGTCGTCCAGGATCCAGAACCCGCGACCATGAGTCCCCAGCACCACATCCGAGTCTTTGACCACCAGGTCGCGAATGGGAGTGTCAGGAAGGTTCAGTTGGGGGGTCGAACGGATTGAGCTTTGAAATTGCCTGCCCCAAGGGCCGTCTGCAAGGAA
>JBHHYX010000361.1:0-5793 GCA_046757765.1 Acidobacteriota bacterium
GGTCCTGGACGGATGGATCGAGTCCGGTGCCGGAATCCCGCACCGCAACCTCCACGGTGTTGGGACCTGCTCTGCGGGTCTGGATTCTCAAATGGCGGGCGCCCGTATGCAAACTTGCCATGGCCTCGGAGGCGTTCAGAATGAGATTCAGGACAACCTGCTGAAGTTGGATTCGGTTACCGACGACAGGAGGAAGATTGGGGCCAAGATCGAGCCCTATCAAGATGTCTTTCATGACCGCCTCGCCTCGCAGAAGCTTAACGATTTCCTGGATCACACGGTTGATTTGCACCGGGATTCGTTCAATCCGGCCCTTCTTCAACAAGCTGCGGAGTCCGCGGATGACCTCGCCCGCCCGTTTGCCTTCCCCCACGACAGCCACCAGGACATCGCGTACTTCACCCAGATCAGCGCCATCGTGCTGGAGGAGTCGTTGGGCCGCCTGGCCGTTGGCGACGATTGCGGTCAAGGGTTGGTTGAGCTGGTGGGCCAGGGAAGCGGCCAGTTCTCCCACGGTTGCCACACGAGCCACGTGGCTCAGTTCCTGGAGCTGGCGAAGAAACGCCTCTTCGGATTTCTTTTGCTCCGTGATATCCCGCCACACAGAGCGGCTGCGAACGATTTCCCCTTTTTTGTTCCGCACAGCGGAAACGTTCAAACTCACATCCAGAGTACGACCATCCTTGCGCCGCAATTGAAGTTCGACATGACTCACCTGTCCGCTCTTTCTGAACGCCTGAGCGGCTTTCTGCACCTCCTCCATGCAATCGGGCTGGTACATCTGAAAGATGTGGCGGCCCAGAATCTCTTCCTTGGCGTAGCCCGTCTTCGCCACCAGCATCTGATTGCAGTCTGTGATCCTGCCCGTGGTCAGGTCCACCGAGCAGAACATATCGGGGGCGTGGTCGTAAAGGTCTCGATACCTCTTCTCGGAGGCTCTCAACCTCTCTTCGCCGCGCCTCCGTTCCACACGTCTGCGCCAGGTCGAAATCAAGGCCATCGGGAGGAAGAACACCAACAGGACCGCCAGCCAGGGCCACAGTAGCGCCACCTTCCCGGGCGACAACTGTCGGTTGATGTCTGCCTGGGCGGAACGCAGAGCGGCGAGTACCAACCTTTCCCGGGCCAGCTGCTCGGAGTCGCTCACCGAGGCACGAGCGTCGGTCAAGGCGGATAGACGCTTCCAGAAGGCGTACAGATTATCCCGCGTGGTGAGATTCTCAACCACTGGAGCCCACTCCGGGATGGACGGAGTGTAGGCGTGACCCTGATCCAATGCCTCCTGGAACAACCGGATGTGGGCGGATTCGGCCAGCGCCCGCGGATTGGCGGGAAGGTCACCGGACGTCCGGGCATACTCTCGTTGAGATTCCGTGGACACGAACTGGTCAATGAGCAGGCGTGCGCGCTCCACTCCCACCGGGTCCTTGCCCCGGCTGGGATCCAGAACGACAAGAAAGGATCCCCCCTTGAAGGTGGTGGCTGTGGGGGCGCCGATAGAGGGCGGTAAGTTGGCCCCAATTCTTGTTTCCCAATTCGACCCCAACTTCTTTTCGGCCCGAGCAGCCATCCAGGGGCCCAGGATGGCCATGGCGAACTTTCGACTCAGGAAGTCTTCGGCGATCTCCGTACTGAATTCATCGGGGAGCGCCACGTAATCGTGCTTGGCCAAATCAATCAGGAATCGAGCGGCCTTCTCCCCTTCGGGCGTGGCGAGGGTCGCCTCCTTCCACGGGAGTACCCCCAGCACTCGTCTGGTAGAGATGAGAGACGGGACGCCGGCATTATAGAGCCAGATTGCGAGGTCGTGCAGCAGGTTCCAGTCAGGAGCCGTGGGAATAGCAAATGGCGCCACCAGAGCCGGAGGCGGGTTGTCATGAAGCCTCTGGCAGAGAGAAAGGAAGGCATCCCCGTCGGCAAGATCCTTGGGTTGGACGAGATCTTTCCAATACCAGAGCACTCTCACGTCCCAAGTCAGTCGTTGCTTGTAGGGCATCACCCCCAGAGCGCGGAAATAGGCCGCCCAAGTGTCGCCCAGTTGGGCGGTGATGGGCGGGCTGCTTGAATCCAGGACATAATCGGAGAAATAGCGAAAAGCATCCGTCCATTTGATGAACCTGACCTTGACCACGATCTCCTGCTCTTGCCTGAACCGGGAAAGTTCCTCAAAGATCTGACTCTCTGCCAGAATCTGACTGGCGAGGCCCGGGTCTCTACCCAGCTCCTCGGGCGTCATGTCAAAGAAATCGCCCTGCCTGCTCAGGAACTGAGCAATCTCCCCGGGCGATGGGTGATCGAGGAAGGGATCTTCATCCAGCATCCGAATCAAGCGAAGAGGCTCTTCGGAAGCCGAGTGGCCAGGAGTCAGCGAGGCCAACAACACCATCACCATCAGCAGCCTTCTGGTCATTGGGGCGCCCTCCTTCCACGGATCTTGGAGCTCAGTTGCCCGCCGGCTGGGCGGATCGGAGCTCGAGCGACTTCTTCAAGAGGGCCGCGCGCACTCGCTTGAGCGGGCCCCGCCGCTCCCGCCGGGGCATGTAAAAACGGTATCCAAACTCCTGCAAGCGCACGTTGAAGGCGTCCTGCAGGCCTTTTTGGGTCAACTGGCGATTCAACAGGTAAGGGTCGTCCAGCACCTCGATCAGGTCGGGCAGCGACCAGAGAGCCTTGACCTTCGCCAAGGTGAAGGCCGCCACCAGTCGCGTGGACTCATGTGGGCTCTTGAGCCAGCCCAGACCCACCGGCCCCGACCGGTCCGGGTAGTTTGCGGTTAGCTTTGTTTCCGAATAGCCGGCGCCGTACCAGGTCCGCAAAAACTTCACCGTCCAGTCGATCGGCTTGTCCAGATGGCAGAGATTGCAGGCGTTGGGCTGATTGGCTTCGATCATCCTCGGTTCGGTCGGACTGAAGATGTGATGGGTTCGCACCACCTCCTGCAGCCCTTCGTTCAGACGAGGCATGTGACAGTTCATGCAACGGGCGCCGGAACTCCCCCCCGTGTGATGAGTATGCGCGAGCCGGGCGGCAGCAGGCTCGTATTGGCTGTGGCAGTTGAGACACTTGGCATCATCCTGGTCCGCTGTCCTGGACCATTTCTTACCGATCGTATGGTGCGGGTCATGGCACTTGACGCAGGTCAGCAAGGGGAGGGAAGCGTCGGCTGCCCGATCCGGATCATAGCAGTGCCCACTTCTCGCATCGCTGTACTCGGTCGAGTTCCAGGTATCGATTCCCGCCGCAAATTGAGGCCGGCCTCCCGAGTGGCAGCGGGAACAGATCCAGTTCAAGTTCTTGGGGTTCCGTCCCCATACCTCGTCGGGGTCCTTGCCAACGATGAACAGATCTGGACTGGAGGGAAAGAATAATGGCGGCTGGGTGGTTGCCCTCATCGTGCTCTTGGCGACGTGCTGGCGGGCCCCGTTGTGGCAGGCCTCGCAACTCACACCCAGAGTGACGACGTTGCCCTGGGCCGGCAAGGGATCCATTCTTTCGGGAAGCAGACGCTTGACTTGTGCGGTCGGTACCAGACTGAATGGAACGGCTGGATCCACCAACTGCGGGTGAGTTTCTGCCAGATAGGCCGACATGAAGAATGAGAAGGGTCGAGGGCTGAAGGCGCCTGACCTCAGCCTCCCATCGGTCAAAAGAAGCCAGTCCCCGATGGGTCGGGTCGTGTGGCAGGGGGAGCAGTTCTTGTCATAGGGGACGTTGCTGGGGCCGGCGAAAGGGTCGGCCCGCTCCTTGTCGGGAAGTTCCAGATCGATGTGAACTGTGGGGACCCACTCCTTCTCTTCCAGCCAGTAACCGAAGGGGAGCAGGTGATCCACTTTCCAGATGGGGTGCCCAGCCTCCTCGGGCCCTTCGATCTGCCGGCCCACGAAATATTGGAAAAAACGTGAACCCACCGTCCGCTCAACCTGGTAGACGCGCCGCTGCCTACCCCGAACCAACCGCATCCGGTAGCGGCCTTGGAAGCGAAAAAAGGTGGCCCGGCCTCCCCTGTACTTGATCTCGGCTTGGCCGGAAAAATCCCCTTTCACCGTCTCGGCGCTGGCGATGGCGTTCATCCAGCGATGAGAATGGTGCGACCAGCCCTCGTACTTGTCGGAATGACAGGGCTCGCAGGTCTCCGGTCCAGCGTAGTCGGAGAGACGAATATTGCTGACGGGACCTGGTTTGAGGCTCTCTTCCCGCACGGTGTCGGGTACACCGTCCCACCACAGGACGGGGTTTGGCCGGCCGTCTCGCAGTGCGAAGATGGATCGAGGTTGAAGCAAGAGGCGTTCCTTCAGATAGGTTCGTTGCTGCTCCAGCAGATCCGGCAGGCTTGAAGTCAGCCCCGAAAGGCTGGGAAGGATGGACTTAAGACGATTGAGGGCAGGTCCTGATGCGGGTCCACCCGAAAGGGCGGCTCGGGCCAGGCTCTGGATCGCCTTCTCCCACGATTCCGTCGCCTGATAGGCGCTGCCCAAACGAAAGTAGGCGTAAGCATCCAAAGGATTGGTCTCGGCTGCCTTCTCCAGATGGTGGATCGACAGATTGAGAAGTGGATCCTGCAGCGCCGATCCTCCATTCTGGACGTGCTTGCCCAGATAGGCCCGCCCCAAGGCATAGTTGGCTGTGGATACCAACTGAGTTCGGTACTGTGACCATTGGAGAGTCGAGAGAGGCTCCGGTTTCCTGGCTGTCAAGAGGAGGGAAAGAAGCGTTTGGGCGTGGGAAGAGGCTGGGTCGTAGCGGCCGCTTTCCGAGTCGTAGAAGGCCATCTGGGCCAGCAGGTCCAGCCAGCGAGGCAGTTGCTCGGGGTTCATTTTCACTGCCTCGGGAAAGGCCCCGAGAGCGGCCTCTCCCTCTCTCACAAAAGTGGTGTAGTCCGGGCGCTGAAAGGCCTCAATGGCGAGCAGATAGTGAGCCAGCGGCGCCATCTTGCTCTTGGGGTATTTCTTCAGAAAATTTCTGACCAGTCCGGTCTTATCGGGAGGGCGGGTCTGGGCCACCCTCTCCCACTCCTGCTTCTCCTCGTCCGTTCCAGGCGCCTTGGCGGACCAATGGAGAGCCTGGCGGTGTGTTGCCCGTTGTGGCGCCGCGGACGCCACTGAAGCAGCCAGCCACCACACCGTCACCGCCAGAGCACCATTACCCCGAGACCAGCGTTGAAAGACCTTCATGAAGCTTGACCCAAACATTTTGGCACAGCTCCGGCGTGCTTGCAAAAGAGTGGCTAGCCAGTTCCCATCCCGATCTCATTACGTAATGTTTGTCAACTACTTACAGTTTCTGGGATGGCGGGTGGGAGGGAGAGTTCCGATCTTGGGGAGAGAGACTGGGGTCCCCCTCCCTGGCGGCAAGGCGGGGAGTCCGAAGGAAAAGACAAAAATGGGAACACTCCGCTCCCATAGAAGTGTGGGCGGAGCCGTTTTCGAGCTGAAAAGGTTTCCCTCCAAAACGAGCGCGCCCAGGCAAGATCAAGCGCCCCGCTGAAAGTTCAGGAGCTTGGCGTGAGAGGAAAGTTTGACCTTCCGCCGCTGCCTTTCAAGAGCTTCCCTGTTCCTCTGAAGTTGCAGTTCCAGTTCGGCGTCCTTTTGCAGAGCCTTTAGCAAATCCTTCAGTTTCTGCCACATGATTGGGTTCCCCGCCTTCGACCCGTCGGATCGGGTCTCTGAATGTTAAAGATGCAAGAAAGGGGGCCCAGGTGGCAAAATTGGTAGAGGGACACTCACGCCGGTGTCAGCCTGAGGGTGGGATGATCTGCAATTCTGAGCCAGGTTTTTGAGGCTCCGGCTCGGTATC
>JBHHYX010000362.1:0-5791 GCA_046757765.1 Acidobacteriota bacterium
GCGACAAATCGCCGGGAACACGGGCATAGAGGGGTACTCGAGCGGACTCCTCATGCATCGCTCCTTTGCTGGACATCCTATGCTCACCATTCTGCCACCCATTATCGGACACGTCAGCAGGATGATGGTATTGTTGATCTCGTCCTGAAGGGTTAATCGCTCCACCAGATAGCCCACCAGGTCGTCCACGGCCATCAGCGATACGACCCGCCCGGCAAACTGTTCGACCAGTTCTTTCACATCGCTCTCCTTCAGCGGCTCAAGCTTCTCCTGCATCTCCGGACTTTTGTCGAAAAGGAATCTTTCATTGAATGAGGGACGCAGGGGGTTGGCCCCATCAAACAACTGGGTGGCGACCTCCTCCACCAGCGGGAGGTAGGATTCATGGCGCTCTGCCGGCCGAATGCGGTGCCTGAAGAGATCCTTGTACACCTCCAGGAGAACTGCTGGACCGTCCGGGTCAAAGCCATTGATTTCGGGGAGCAATCCATTGTCCAGAGCAACGTCCAAGGCCAGCTCACCCAGGTCGTCCACCATCACGAGCATGATGTTGGGACGACTTCCGGCGAGCGGTGAGGCGGTGGAGGGGTCAGTTGACTCCTTGTGACCCGAGGACTCACTCGCTCCCCTGCTGAGAAGCGGCTCTTCAGTGCCGATCTGAGCCGAGACGCGGAGAGTCAGACACAAACAGAGTCCGGTCACAAGAAGAGGCTTCCAACCCACGACTCGGTCCTTGGACACCCGGAAAGTCTCTCCGCCAGATCTCTGTCCTGACGCTCTCCTTGAAGGCCATTCGCTCAAACCACATGTCATTTGTTTCGGCACTTCACTCCTCCTTCTTGTTGGACGAAGCAAGATCTTTCCGAACCCTCCTACCCGGACTAGCGACAAGTCGGTTTGAAGTTTGTGCCGGGGCCTAAATCAAGTGGAATTCAATGCTCAGAAGAACAGCGGCTCGAAAGGTTAGAAAATGGCGTAGAATCCAGGGTGGATGCAGCCCCGGGTAGGGGTAGTAGATTTGCCCTGGTTGTGGCTTTTTGGGTTCCACCCCAGGCTTGGGGGTCCTCGCGTCAATAGAAGGGAGGGAATCATGCGACCGATTCTGACGGGGTTTTGGCTCCTGGCTTGCCTCCTCTTGTCCCTGCTCGGGTGTGGAGGTGATGTGAACGAAGATTTGGTGGCAGCGGTGGAAACGGCTGACGCGGCCGCCGTGCGGGCCCTGCTCGCCAAGGGCGCCAGAGTCGACGTGCAAACCGGCGCGGGCAGGACTGTCCTGATGGTTGCGGCGGAAAAGGGCGAGACGGACGTGGTGGAAGCGCTCCTGGGGGGTGGCGCCGATGCCAATCAGAAGAGCGCTGACGGCCAGACACCTTTGATGCTGGCAGCAGCCAATGGTCACATCGCCACCGTGGCAGCCCTACAGGCCAAAGGTGTGGAACTCGGGGCCAAGACGGGCGACGGCTGGACAGCTGTGACCTATGCGGCGTCTCGGGGTCATACTGAACTCGTGCGGACCCTGCTGGCCAAGGGTGGGGACGTGAACGCGAAAACCAATGATGGCGCCACCTTGCTGATGCATGCGGCGGAGAACGGCCAGACCGGCACCGTGCGGGCCCTGCTGGCCCAGGGCGCGGATGTGAATCTCAAGACACAGGCGAGCCGGACAGCTCTGATTGCGGCGGCGACCGGAGGACACACCGACACCGTCCAGCTCCTGCTCAGTGAAGGCGCCAGCGTCAATGTAAAGACGAGCGACGGCGGGACAGCCTTGATGCGCGCGGCGGCCAACGGCCACACCCGCGCCGTGGAGGCCCTTTTGGCCCAGGGCGCGGACGTGGCCCTGCGAGACAATAATGGCAAGACAGCCTTGGTGTGGGCGTCGATGAAGGGCCACGTCGAGGCCGTGCAACTCCTTGTGGCCAAGGCGCAAGAACGCTGGCCACTCTCTGCTTACCGCTGGGTGGACTTGAAAGACAAGGAGGACAGGACCGCCCTGATGCGGGCTGCCCTGGGGGGTTACACGGAAGTGGTCAAGGCGCTGCTGGTAGAGAAGAGCAATATGAATGTCAGGACCTCTGATGGTTGGACGGCCTTGCTCATGGCCATAGAGGAGGGTCATACCGATACCGCCCATGCCCTGCTCGCCCACAGTCGCGTCCGCGTGAACGCCAGGACCAGGGAGGGGGCAACCGCCTTGATGCATGCGGCACTGAAGGGCCAGATCGATATCGTACGAGCCCTGCTCAAGAAGGGAGCCGCGGTGAATGCGAAGACGCGGGAGGGGAGGACCGCCCTGATGCAAGCGGTATCCGAAGGCCACACCGAAATTGTCCAGGAATTGCTGGCCAACGGCGCGGCCGTGAACGCCAGGGCCGGGGATGGGGGGACCGCCCTGATGTATGCGGCCTCCGCGGGCCACACTGAAATCGTGCGGGGCCTGCTGGCTAAGGGTGCCACCGTGAACACGAAAAACAGAAATGGCTGGTCAGCCCTGATGTTGGCCGCGGGTGAAGGGCAAACTGAGGCAGTCCGCACCCTGCTGGCCGGGGGAGCTGACGTGAACGCGAAGACCCGTGACGGTTGGACCGGCCTGATGCAGGCGGCATCAAAGGGCCACGTTGAAATCGTGAAATTGCTGCTGGACCAAGGAGCTGACCCGAATGCGAGGAATGATGCCGGCTGGACGGCCCTGAAGATGGCCCTCGCCGAAGGCCATCCAGATGTGGCGCGACTGCTGAGCGATGCGGGAGCTGAGTAATGTCAACTGGAGTCCTTGCCAGAGGGGTGGTGGTCACGATGGCGCCATGCGTCCAAGTCCCACCTCGGTTCCTGACCCATTCGCTTACCAGAGTGTCTGGACTTCCGGGTAGCGGCTGAGATGTTCGTCAGGGCTGAGTATGACGAGACCGCACTGAAGCGCGGTTGAGATGAGGATGCGATCACACGGATCCTGATGCAGCGGCGGAAGCATGGTGGAAGCCGCCGCGATGGCACCATTGACGGGAATCTCGTGCAAACCATGGGCGCGGACCGCCCTTTTGAACCAAGTCTGGGGGTCGATCCCAAGTGAGAGCCTCCCCTTGCCAACCTTGAGCCCGATTTCAAGGGCCGAAATGGAAGAGACGAAGAGGAAGTCGCCATGGCGTTTCAGTATCTGCACGGTCTTCGCTGAAAGCCTTTCGTGAGCATTTCCCGCCAGCCACAGCAAGGTGCAGGTGTCGAGTAGGTACATCAGTCGAAGGCGTCCGGCCAGTCTTCAGGCTCCAGAGGAAGGCTGGCATCTTCATGAAACTCGACAGAGAGTCCTGGATCCGTCCGTAGAATGTCCTGAACAGGGGTGTAGGCGCGGAGTTCGGCAACCGGCTTCCCATTGCGGCAAATGAGATACACTTCCCCTTCCCGATCCACTTTTTCGATCACCTTTGAAAGAGTGCTCTTGGCTTCGTGCATGTTGATCTTTTTCATCTTAGCTAGCTAAGCCTAGCTAAGATCTCCCACCGTGTCAACCTTCTATTTGAAACTTCGCTTCCCCAGGTTGAGCGGTTCTGGCGCCAAGTCACTGAACCACGAACGTAAGTGAGTGGCCATCCGGATGGGGCCGGGCGCCGCGGATTCGTCGCCTGGAGGTTGCCCGCTCCAAATGTTGGACCAGAAAATCGACCACTCGTTCAAAAGGATCGAAGCCGTAAGCTTCGCCGATACTGCGCCGCAGGTTGGAGTTGGCATTGATGTCGTAGAAGATGCGCCGTCCGTCTGTCGTCTCCAGGTACTCAACGGCTCCCACATCCAGGCCTGCGGCACGAAAGAGTGCTCGGCCGGTCGCCAACGCTTCTTTCGGAACCCCAAAATAGGGATAGAATCGAGGGCCCTGCGGGGTAGACCCTATCGGCTCTTGGGGGGCCGGGCACTCGGGGTTGCAGACATCCGACGGGCAAAGATTGAAGCTCCCGGCGGAAACGACCCGAATCGCGTAAAGCAATTCCCCGCCCAGAAACTCGATGCGCACGATCCCCTGATCGGTGTCGTCATGGGGAAGGAACTCCTGTAACAGGAGGAGATTGTCCGGAAGCCAGAGTTCCGGCCGTCGGTCCAGGAGAGCCTGGAGTTCTTCAAGTGATTCCAGGCGAACCATTCTGGCACCGCTTCCACCCTGGTTGGGTTTCAGGACGGCGGGAAACGGCAGCTCCCGGGCGCGACGAAGTAAGGCTTTGGGATCATTGAAGATCCAGGTGCGAGGGTGGGGAATCCCAAGACGCCTCATCAGTCCGATTTGTGCCATCTTGCTGAGTTCGAGACGAAACGCCGCTGCCCCGTTGAGCACTTTGGCGCCTCGGCATTCCAGATCTTCCAGAAGAGCCAGAGCAAAAGGGACGGCCCGTGTATGGCCCCGGAGGTAGGCGCTGGGGCTGGCTTGATTGAAGTAGAGCGGTGCTGCGGGCACGTCTCGATCGCTCAGCACTGCCGACTTCAGATCGAAGGCTTCAAAACCAGCGCCGCGCCTTCTAAGAGCCTCGAACAAGGGCTTTTGCCACTCGGGATGCTCATAGAGCACCACCAGATCCGCTTTTCTATTCATCTCAATGGTCTCCTTGGGTCAAAAAGAGCAAAAAAAAGCCCGCTGGTGGAGGCCAGCGGGCTCGTGAATGCCGGAGTTTCTCTTTTTCCTGATCCTATGTTGATGCCGGGGTTCTCGTCGCCTCCTCCGCTGGTCCGAAATGTTCAGGACAACAGCTACAGCCGATTTGAGTTTGGATGCAAGAAAGACAAGGCTCCACCAGGCAGGCAAGTTTCAGAGTGCGTTTCGCGGCTGCGGCAAACATCTGACTCTTTTAGTTTGGAAAAAATATCTCCCCTTGTCAAGGCCACCACCTGGTCGGGTCAGGGGTGGTCCCAATTCGCCCTCTCCCTCAACCCCCAATTCTCACAATCGAGCTACCCTTGAGGGTCGGGGAGTGCCAGGCCGGTTCCAATCCAGTACCGGACGTTCCCGATTTCGATCGAAGTCAGACGCTGAAAACCCGGGTGGGAAGCCGGAACACCATCCTGGCGAACGAGCTGGTGGCCACTGTGGGAGAGGAGTTGGTCCATCGCCTTGAGCAGTTCGGGAGGGCCCACCCGCACGCCACATTCAAAAGCGAACACTTCCCGGGCAAATCCGGATTGGGCCGCAACGCGCTTCCAAACGCCTTCATGCCGTCGAAACGGGTAGACTCGGATCTCCACGCCACGGTTGTGGATCACTTTCTGAAATTGGCTGCTATGGGTCAGGCCTTCCTCAAAACTGACGCAAGCCATGCCGTCCAAGTTATGCTGGATGACGTCGATGCGGTAAGCCATCAGCTGTTCCAAATCGCGGCGCATCAGGCACAGCTGATCCAGTGAAAGGGGCTCGACCCCCTCCAGTGTGAGGACCGGTGGCTGGACGGAAAAGTCCAGCCGTCTCACTTCTCCGGCCGGCAACCGATCAGAAGTGCGATAGAGGTTCATCCCTTGCAGGGGGAACTCCTTCATTGTCTGCAAGTACCATTGCAGTGTCAGGCAGGGAGCCGGCTCCTTCGGTTCCTGGACAGGGTGGCCTCGTTGAAGGGAGGGAGAGGGTAAGAACGAAAGTGAAGAGATCAGAAAAACTGAATAGATAGTGGCCATTGGGCTCCTTCCCTGGCCATTATAGGGCCTTGGCCCGCTCCTTCGCCTTTACCCTTCAACCCCCTTCACGTTTTTTCTGGCTGGGGACGTTATTAGTGTCCCGTTCGGGGATGGTGGAAACCCCTCGTCTTCAGACGAAGAGAAG
>JBHHYX010000363.1:0-5789 GCA_046757765.1 Acidobacteriota bacterium
TATGGATTTTGGAGGCTGCATGCGCGATCGTCGTCAAGATGGACAACATCGACTAGCTGCTAGTAGTATCACACCCTGGGTTTGCGGTCGGCACGAATCGAAGGCACCCTGGATGGGTGCGACAGCCATGCCCTCTCGCTCGACTGCCCGGGCTCATCCGGCATCTGAGAGCAAAATTCTCGGAATTCGGCCGCTAGCCTGCGGAGGACACCATGACAGATATTGGCGAAAAACTTCAGCTTGTGGACCAAGAAATCACAGCAGCGAGAAACGACATAAGGACCGATAAACTCGATATTAGTTACGGCGAGCTAGCGAACTTGTATCAGAACGACGAGCTTGTTATACGGCCGGAGTATCAACGACTATTTCGATGGACTCCGACGCAGAAAGCACGTTTCATCGAATCAATCCTGCTGGGTTTTCCAACTCCGGCGATATTTGTCGCGGAAGACTCAAAAGGTATCTGGGAGTTGGTAGACGGGCTTCAGCGCATCTCAACAGTTCTCGAATTCATGGGCGTCCTCAAAGATCCCGCCCTTGCTCTCATGCCTCCCTCGAAGCTAGTACCTGCAGGCCACAAACCACGGCTGCCGTCTACCGAGAATATGACGTTCGCGGACCTGAGTCTGCAAGTCAGGCTCTCAATCAAGCGCGCTGGCTGCCGAGTGGAGGTCATCAAAATCGGGAGCAAGCCAAAAATGAAATGTGAAGTATTTGAGCGCCTCAACACGGGAGGATCCCCACTCACTCCTCAGGAAGTTAGGAACTGTATTTTCAGGGCAAGCAATCCGGATTTCGTCGAGTGGTCGAGGCGTTGGCCGCCTTTCCGCCTTTCATTGAGAACCTGTGTCTCTCTGAACTTCAAGAGAATACCATGTTCGATCGCGGGCTCATTCTACGGTACTTCACGATAAAGAATGCCTATGGGGAGTTTGAACATGACGTTGAGCCGTTTATAACGGACTTCATTCGTGAGGTACTCGATAAGGAAAGAGATTTTGATCAGAGTACGGAAGACTGCCTTTTCCGTGAGACTTTCCAACTTATCGGGCGAGCAATGGGTGAGGACTCGTGGAGGCATTACCGTGATGGCAGACACAAAGGTCCTTTATCCGTCTACGAGCCGGGGCACCATGGATCGGCCCTTTACGCGGAGTTGGACGAGACTGCTTACGAGACTGGCAGGGCCGTCTCCGACCGGGAGAGGCGCTCCCTGACAATTGAGCGCCGCGACTCCCATGGCGCATAGAATCACAGTCTCTCGCCACGATGGCGCCACGCGGCTCATTTGTTCAGTTTATTATGAATACAATCCTAACCTTTTCTCCGACCTGACTGGGCGGCGAGCCGGGGCGCGGGCATGGACTCAGAGGCAAAACTGGAATCGGCAAAACGCCGGGTCGAGTCAGTTTCAGTATATACTTTTCCAAGCATGAATGGTCTCAGCCGAGAAGCGTTTGGAGGGTGCCGTGGCTCCCATCCACCGTCCAGGGCCACAACCAACCTGCTCTTCGGGGGGCGACCGTGACAACATCTGGAACCTGTCTCTCTGGAGATGACCCGGGCGGCGAGCCGGAGCGGCTCGTCTTTTTTCTGGGGGGCCGGGACCTGGAGATGCTCGCGATCGGAGCTCTGCTCCGCCAGAGCGGCGCACGTCTCCACGATCGGGCACCGGATTGGTCCCAGGCCAGCATCTCCTTCTACAGACCGGAGGTGGAGAACCTGAAGCGGGACCAGGTCCCCGTTCTGGTCGAGCTGGCCAACGATCTGCAACTCCAGCCCTGCATTGCGGTGGATCATCATCAGGGCCGGGCCGGCGCCGAGCGGCCCACTTCCCTGCACCAGGTCTTCCAGCTTCTCCGCCTCCCTTCCCATCGGTGGACCCGTTGGCATGAGCTGGTCGCCGCCAACGATCGAGGGTACATCCCGGCCATGCGTGAAGTGGGCGCCGATGCCGTCGAAATCCGGCGGGTCAGGGATGCCGATCGCGCCGCCCAGGGCATTGACGAGGAACATGACCGAGAGGCGCGTCGAGCCCTCTCAGCGCTTCAGCTTCGCAGCGACGGATGCCTTGCCGTGGCCCGGTTGGGCCATGGCAAGACCGCCGCCCTGACAGACCTTCTCGATCCAGCCTACGGCGGCTCGGGTTACAAGAACCTACTGATCGCTTCTCCCAACGAGCTCAACTTCTTCGGCGCCGGAGGGCTGGTCCTGGCGCTGGCCAGGGCTTTTCCCGGAAGCTGGTTTGGAGGCTCGCTCCCCGAGCGCGGCTTCTGGGGGGTGCGGACAGACCATCTCGAGAGTGACCTCGGCAAGGCGGCCTCGCTGATCGAAAAGGCACTTTCGCCTCAGGCCCCACAAAGCGCGCGAGTAAGAGAAAGCCGTCGTCGGTCAATCACTTGAAGAAGAGACGGCGAGGCACCCTGGCCTGGGGCTTACTCCCGAAGCTTTCGGAAAGGGTAGGCCAGGGTCACACCCCATTATCCTCGTCTAATTCTAACCAAAAATATTTGAAATTTTGATTTCCCAGGTTGAGCGATTCCGCCGCCAAGTCACTGAACCACGAACGTGAGTGAGTGACCATCCGGATTGGCCGGGCGCTGACGCTTCGGTTCAGTTTTCAGAGCAAGGGCAACGCTGCGTATGTCGTCCCTGCAACGCATCTGAGTGCATAATTCTCAGATCTTAGAATCGCGGGGTAAGCCTCTAAACCGCCCACCATGCCGGGTCCTCGGTCACGTTGCCGGGCCCGTCGACTCGAATCCCCCCCCGATCCTTCCGGCAGAGTGGATAGATTCTGACACGGTCCAGAGAAGGATCGATCAGCCTGGCCAGACGGAGGCGAAGGTGCCGGAGCTGTTTGGCGTTGAGATGGCACTCGAACACGCTCAGCTGAACTCTCACGCCGTGGTCTTCCAGCTCAGACGCCACTTTCACCCGCCTCCGATCGTCTTCGATGTCGTAGCTGATGAGGATGAACATGGGTTCTCCTTCCCGACCCGTTGCCAGGTCCAACCAGGTGAGCTAGGAGATGAGAAAAGGGGCGCTTTCCCCCGCCTGAGTTTGTCCACTCCCTAACTTGCTGACCCGCGCGCAGCAGCGAAGACAGACCGGGTACCAGCGAACCTGATCCCGGCTCAGCTCCAGAATCCCGCCCGTCTTTCGTCTCAAGTAGCTCATCTGGGAAGGATTGAGACGGCATTCAAACACACTGTACTGGACGCGCTCTCCCCACTCTTCCAACAGGCGCGCAAGGGCGTTGCGGCGGCGGTCGTCAAAGACGTCGTAACTGACCACCCAGAGTCGAACCGGCGATCTCAATGCTTTGCTGAGCGTCATGGCGGCTCACCTGAGCAAAAACGGCCGGTAGGCGCATTTTCCACTCTTCACCGAGGCCGCTATCCGGGCCGCTTGCAGAGCAATCACTCTTCGATAGTCGCACCGCTTGCCGCTGTTCGGATGCCTGACCCTTCGGCTCAGTGCCCCTTCAAAGCCCCGCAAGAAGGACTTGCGCGCATCGGGTCCCAGCCGGCATGGCAGGGCAGCGTCACCCCCGCGCGCGAAATCGGCCGGGCGCACCTGCCCCCGGTTGATGAGGGCCAGCACCAGCGAGTCCACGATCGGGGCCCGAAACTCTTCCACCAGATCGGAGACAAGCGCCGGATGTCCCTGTCGCATACTGTGTGCAAAACCCACATACGGATGTAAGCCTTGAGCGCGAATGAGGGAATAGACGTTGTAGAAAAGGAGTGTATACCCGTAGGAGAGAAGGCAGTTGACCGGGTCGGGGGGCGGTCTCTTGATCCGTCCCTCAAATTGCCACTCCGGAGCCAGCAGCCGTCGCCAGGCGCCGAAATAGGAAACGCTGGCGGAACCTTCAAAACCCCTGAGCTGATTCAGCGTGCTGGCGCGGTCGATTTGTTGCAAGCACCGGCTCATGGCTTTAGCCGCCTCCCCCACGCGATCGCAATCGAGGCGCCGCAACTGGCGCAGCAGTAAAGTGCGGCAGTTGGCGATCTTGCCGCGAATGAACTGACGGGCCAGCTGAAGGGCCAACTCTTCGTCGGAGGCGCCGCGAAACTGCTCGCGCTGCAAGACCACCCGGGTTGCTCTCATCGATTCAACCACACCGTAATAGCGCCCCCGGCTGGAGAACAAAAAGATGGGGATGTCTTCTTTGAGGCAGAGCTGCATGGCCTGGGTGGTGAGCTGAACGTTGCCGAAGACAATAATCTGGTCGAGCTTGATTGCGGGGACTTCCAGGATCGCCTCATCCCCATTCCTGACCACCAGTCGCCGCTGTTCTCGTCCCAGCTCTGTGCCCTGTCGCACCAGATAGAGCGTCCTCAACAGGGGTTCATAGGCGGGCGAGACGGGGGCCCACTCCTCTTCCGGATCATCGGCCTCAGGCTCGCCTTCAGCCTTCTGGGGCTGGCCACTCTGGCTGAAGGCGGGTTTCACCTGGATCGGTTTTGCCAGCGCCTCCTTCAAGGCCTGTGCCATCACCGTCTGGGCAGGCCGCTCCCGGTCCTCCCTGACCGGTTCGATCAGGCCCGCCCGCAGCTCCCTCTCCATTTGCACCCCCTGGTCGGGAACCCCACCGGGACCGGCGGCGCTCGCTTCGATGGGCCGGAAAGCGAGCCCTCCAAAGAACTGGACTCCCAGGAAGCGAAAGCCATCCTTGAAGCTGGTGATCGCGGTTTCGTCCTGGTTCAGCTCCAGCCGAAGCCGCTCCAGCATCTCCGTGCTCAGCTCCAGGGCGCATTCGGCCCGGGGGCGGCTCCGGCAGAGAATGACAAAATCGTCGGCAAAGCGGACCAGCCGGTGGCCGTCTGCCCGGAAGGTATCGTCGAAGCGGTCCAGGTAGAGATTGGAAAGGAGCGGAGAAATGGGGGAACCCTGAGGGACGCCCTTAAGTACTCGATAAAGCTTCCCCTCATAGATAATTTCGCACTCGAGCCATTTCCCGATCAACTCCAGCAGGCGACGGTCAGGAACATAGGTAGCCAGGACTCGAAGCAGCCGGTCCCGCGGAATGTTGTCAAAGTAGGCGTCGATGTCGGCGTCGACCACCCACCGATAGCCTTCATCACGCAAAGCCATGATGCGCCGCACGGCCTGATCTACCGAGCGGCCTCTGCGATAGGCGAAACTACAATCGTTAAATTCCGGGTCGAGTAGAGGATCGAGGACTTGGGCGGCGGAACTTTGCGCCACTCGTTCGCCAACGGTGGGAATCGACAGCGGCCGCCACTCCCCGTTCTCTTTGGGCATGAAAACACGCAGCAGCGGCGCCGGCTCATAAGTGCCCTTTTGGAGCCGCGATTGCAGTCGCCCCAGGTTCCCCTCCAGATCGAGGGCAAAATCTTCGATCGTCTGACCGTCGCAGCCCGGCCCCCCTTGATTCTCTTCGACCTTGTCGAAACCCGCCAGAAGCGAAGACATGTCGGTGAGCCGGTCAAAAACTTCTCCCATGGGCACCCCCTCTTGCAGGCTCAATTCAGAGCAACGCGAGGCTCCGAATCTCTCCACCCTCTATTCTGCCAGTCATCCCCTCATTGGCGTCAATCGCTCCACAAGTAGACGCCGCGTCCCACCGCGTTGAAATCCCCTCTTATTCGGGTCAATCCCTCCATGTGGGTCTGTTCATGTCGGGATAGCATTGGGATATGGTTGAAATCCCCTCTTATTCGGGTCAATCCCTCCATGGAAGCAAAGGCCAAGTACGACGCATTGCTCGCAGAGTTTCAATCCCCTCTTATTCGGGTCAATCCCTCCATCGGACA
>JBHHYX010000364.1:0-5786 GCA_046757765.1 Acidobacteriota bacterium
GCTCCGGAGAGGGTAGGGGCAGCGCAAGCCTTGCTAACGGCTGGAGGGAATGGCTCTGGGGTTGAGAGCCGTGGATGGAAGTTCATAGTGTGCAACCTGGCCGGTGAAGCGATCTTTTGGGGACTTCAAGAGGCTCATATCGCCTGTCACCTGTGGCGACGGCGGGATAGTAGCCACCAAGGATCGGGAAGCTTGCCATCGAGCGATGACCTATCACGGCTTGGTCGGAGCCCTGGGGGAAATTGTCCCGCCGGCACGTCTTCTGCCCGCTCTGAACCTCAGAATGACGGAGCTTCAGGCTACGGTCCAGCGCAGCCTCAGGGCAAGACCCACTCCGGCAATGAGTCGGGGTTGACTGGACAGCCCAGTGCTTTAAACTCCGATTTGCTCAGGTAGTGGATGATGGGATGGTACGGACCCATCGCGCCCGGCTGGTTTTCCCCCACCAGTGAATCATCGTAGCTGGCGGAGGACCAGGCCCCGGTAGCCCAGGGAATGTTCTCATCGGTGGGGGCGAACTCTTCCATGAAGTGATCGGGAAAGACGCCCATCCAGCGAAGCACAAAGGCCTGAGTCGACTTGGGACCAAAGTCCTGCCAGGTGACCCCACACTCCGGCACGGCGTTGGAGGGTCTGTCCCCGGGTCTGGAGTAGACGATGATGTAGTCGTTTTCCGCGTCGGTCATGATGTCTTCATCCACCAGGCACCCATAGACCAGCCCGCTTGAGGGGGCCGGTTCGGTGGGGCTGTCCGCGCTATGGCAAATGGACCAATAGCGTGCCTGGGCCGGCGCCATGGTGGGCTCTCCACTGCGCGTGCGGGGGGGTAGTCGGCATGCGGCCGCTGAGCGCATAGACCTTTCCCGACCCCAGCCAGACAGGTCGCGTCAGGTAATTGTTGTAAGGCTGATCGGTCGCACTATGGGCAATGCTTCCGGGTAGGGGCTGCGAGGGGCCCTGGTTGAAAAAGCAGGCATTCTGGTTTCGGATCTGGGCCTTCACGCCCGAGGCGGGGAAAGGTCCGAAAGGCTGTGCCACCTGGTACCCTCTTGCCTCCGCCTGCACTAACAAGATGGTGAATATCTTGAACCATCCGAAGGACGGCCCCACCAACTCAGTCGGCTCGACCGGCAGGGTCGTCTGGGCCGGAAAAGTCGCGGATTGGCGCTGTGCCGCCAGCGAAAAATCGGACCGCAGCCAAAAGGTTTCCCCGCTCTCCAGCCGGAGCAAGGCCTTGGGGAGATCCACGCCGGCCAATGGATCCACCGAACCGTCGGGCTTAAGATCCGGGACATAGTAACGGAGCCACAACAACGAGGGCACAATGACCCCTCCTCCCCAGATACCCGTGGGGGCGAGGGGCCCGCCCACACGGGTGTTTCCGGGAGCGCGGAAATGCGGATTCTGAAGGACCGGGTTCAAGTCGTAGGCATTGCCTTCCTTGAGTTCAAAGGTGACGTGATAGTGGCGGTTCTGGGCGTTGCGATCGACACCCATCCGGAAGGGATTGACGTGGCCCGATTCCGGCTCAATGTCCACGTCCATGATGGGCACCTCCATGATTCCCATGGTGGTCGTGATGGGAAAATTGGGGTCGAAGGGCGCCAGCAAGTGGAAGGACTGCTGGCGGGCGTGACCGAAGTCTCCTTCAATGAGCAGCTCGGAATTGAAGGGCGCGATGAAGAGCATTTTCAAGTAGGTGACGTGGGTGGCCGCATTGCCGGAGTGTAGCTCGGTAAAGCCGTCAACCGAGGGCTCGACCCGGGCCGGAAACATGAACCATTGGTCTTCGGGTCTCACCTCTTCAGGCCGAAGCAGTTTCCAACTGTGTGTCTTCTCATTGTCAATGGAAGGGGGCAGCAGGCCGGCGGGAATCTCCGGCGGCACCTCCCCTCTCAACCAGCTCCGAATGTAGGACTCCAGATCATCGGAGATTTTTCTAGCCTGCGCCGTTTCCTGGTCGCGGAAGTTCTGCATCTCCTGCGCTGACATCGCGCAGAAGGCCGCTTTCTCTTCGGAGCTGACCTCGGCCAAATCGACAGCCATCCAGTAATCGCTCAGATCGCTCGATGTGGGCGAGGGGGGCCTCAAAGCCGTGGTGGAGCTACTCAAAGTGGACAGCGATGCGTTGGGCCGCATTCTCAAACCGAGGAGCGAGAATTCATCACTCGACTCGAGTTGAAGTGTGGCCGTCACGGATGGCCCCAGGTTGTCGTAGATTTCGTTCAGAAAGCGCGCCATCTGCTGGCCGGCGGCCAGGTCGATCGGCTTCTGCGCCATCTGTTTACCATCGCTGTCCAACAGCTGCGTGGAGATGCTGATGGCTCGGGCGCCGGGATTGGCCAGTGCGATTCCCGAGTCGGCTGAAGCATTCAGTTCGACAAAAACATGATACTGGGTGCTCAGCGGAGAGTTCGGTACCGAGACTTCAAATCCTCTCAAGTTGTAGACGATGTTTCCATTGATCCTGGAGTCCGGAGAATCGGGCAGCACCTGAGCATAGCCTACCTGTACGGGCCCGCCTTTGTCGGTCTGGATTCTTACTACTCCGCCCGCCGGGATGGAATAGGAAATCGTGCTTTGCGCGACGCCATCGACCGGGATGACCAGGGGCTGGCCGTTCTGGCCCCTGAAAGTGATGGTTCCGGTGTCCAGCTTGTCTGCCGGGTTGAGCAGGATGATTTCCGATTGAATGTCGCCCCCCGCTGCCAGCTGGGTAAACACGAGCTGGCTCGCGCTGGTCCCGGTTGAGGCTGTCAGGATGGCCATCGATCCGGTAGTCTTTTGCCGGATACCTACCAGCCCAAAGGCGTTTTCAGAAGTGGCGCGAACACTCCCTGTAAAGGACGGAGGCACCTCGTCAAACAGCTCATCGATAAACCTGGGGCACTGCTCGCGCCCAGCCGGCGTGAGCGTGGTGCTGTCAACCAGGTTGCCGTTACGATCCAGGAGCCGCAGCAAAACAGCGATTTGGGTATTCCCTGTATTGGCCAGTGCGATTCCTGAGTTGGCCGAGGCGTTTTTCTCTACGAAAACCTGGAAGTCCACACCCAGGCGTGAACTGGGGACAGACACTTCGAATCCCACCAGGTTATAGGTGATACCACCCACCAGCTCGGAAAGACCATTGTCCGAAAAGACGGTGGCGTATCCGGCCTTGGCCGGCCCGCTGCCGTCGGATTTCAGCCGCAAGAGTCCTCCCGGCGGAATCGAGTAGGGAATGGAGCTCTGTTCTTTCCCATCGATGATGAGCGGGAAAGGATCGCCATCGCTCTCACGTAAGAAAATGGTCCCCGTGTCCTGGAGTGAACCGGGGTTGGTCAGGATGATTTCCGACTGGATTCCGCCACCGTTGGCCAATTGCGGGAAGACCAGAGTCGGCGTTTGCGCCCCCGCATCGCTCCAAAACAGACAGAAGAGAAACAAGAACGAGGCGAATGGTTTGACCTGTGTCAAGCACAGACCTCCTGAGAAGTCTTTCCACTTTTCGGGGTTTTGGTTAGAAAAGAGGTAGCCGTATCTCAAGGGTGTCCTCCCGCCAACTTGCCTGTATCACCTGGCCGATGGCTTTCCAGCCAGGTGCAGGCGGGCTCCAGCAGGTCGGCCAGTTTGGCAAGACAGCCATTCCAGGAGCGGCGTCAGCCTGCTCCCACTGCTTCGATGTGATGAGATTAGGAAGGAAAAGTATCACCTGGCCTGACCATAGGTTGCCATCTCGGCCCGGATCCCGTAGCAACGATATCCACCCAGTTCACAAAGAGATTGGTCAGGCCGGTGTTCAGCGGCGTCCATGAGGAACCCGCATCATCGGATCGAAACACACCCTGACCCAGGGTCGAAATCACGAGCAGTTCTCCACTCGCGAAGGCCCGGGGCGAAACCAGCCTCGAGACACTGGAACCAGCCGGACCGAGGGCGGTCCAGTCGGAGACGCCACCGGCAGTGGATTTAAAAACTCCGTCCCCGCCGGTGCCCACAAACAAGGTAGAGTCCGTGCTGTAGGCCGGGGAAAGCGCCAGGCTCATGATCTGCTGGGGGGACAGAGCCGTGAAATCCTGCACCAGTATCCAGGAATCTCCCCCATCGGTTGATTTGTAAATCTCGTTATTCTGGTTGGCGGCAAAGAGAGTGCCGTCGGTCCCAAAGTCCGGAGAAATAGCCAGTATGGGGGCCGTGAAGAGCGAAGAATCCTCGGCAACTATGCTCGGACCGCCTCGGCTGAACTGAGGGAAGGAGAGCAATTTCGACCAGGAGGCTCCGCCATCCCGCGTTCTGTAAAGGCCGTGGCCGGGAATCGAGACAAAAACGGTGGAGTCCGAGCTGTAATCCGGCGAAAAGACGATGTCCGCCACGGGGGCGTTAGGCACACGCATGACGTTCCAGGTCGCCCCGGCATCCGTTGATTTCAACAGAACGAAAATCCCCCGCTTAACCGAGCCTATCTCATCAGTGGCGATGAAAAGTGTCTGGTCTGTTTGAAAATTGGGTGAAACCGCGGCCACCTGAACCACGTCGTGGGGAAAATGTCCCGAGGCCAGATGGGTCAAAAATGACACCACAACCAGTGGAATAAACAGCTGACTGATCCGCTTTGAGCTGTGTTGACTTCTCATCCTCTGTGAATCTCCCTCTTAGGGTCCCACTCTGAGCTGGGTGCCCCCCTCTCGGCTTCAGGAGGCTTGGCCGAGTTGCCTTCCAGGACGGAGAAATATCACCCCTGAGAGGGTCGCCAAGTACATCGAAACGAAATGCCGAGTCCCCACACGACGGACTGCCGAGTCATCGAGCTTGGGGGGGCAGGACATTCGCCATTTTTGAATCGGGGCCCGGCTAACGCCGACACTGATATTCCCCCAGCTGGCCGACGGGGGAGGCATCACCTCCGAGGTCATTCTCACCAATCCCGGCTCGGAGATGGACACGGGAACCATCCTCTTTCGTGACCAGGAGGGGAACCTCTTCCCCATCTCGGTGGGAGGAGAAGAGAAGAGTTCGATTTTCTACTCCCTGGCACCGGGCGGAGCCCTGAAGCTGGTCTCGGATGGACTGGGCCCCCCCCAGGCCGGCTACGCGATCGTCACTTCGACCAATCCTTTTTCCGCCATCGCCGGCAACATCACCTATAACCTGAGTGGATTCGAGGTCTCTGTCCCCAACTCGCCGCTGAGCAAGCACTTTCACGTCTATGCTGAACGCTCCTCGACTTCCGACTCGGGAATAGCGATTGCGAATCCCTCCGACCCGCACCTGTGAGGACTGCCGAGCTTCCCTGCTGAGCGGAGTTTCCATCAGGTAATATTGACTCGCTTATGGACTGGTAGTCTCAAATCGGATCTGCTCCAAGTCCCGGCTCTAGACTGTATCCAGTACAACAGTACCCGGTACGCACCACATCACAAATCAAGTCTTTCCCCATTATTTTCAGGCACTTGAGTCGATTCGTTAAAAGGGAACTCCGGCTTGGGAATTCATCATTACAAAAAAGCGCTTGCCGGGCGCGTGGTTCAACGTTAAAGTTGGTAACAATTAGATTTCCCCGGTTCATTCAGGTCGGTTGCAGGCTTCTAGGACCGCCTAGGTGCAAACCCCCTCCGCTGTCGCCCCCCCACTGGATCCGGACACGCCGGCCTATCCCATGGCGGTCGACCTGACTGGTCGCGTACTCTGGTACTACATCCGTCACAAGGACTTCAGGCCAGCCGCTTTGCGGCCCCTTCCTGGTGGCACTTTTCTGACCGTCCGTGAGAACGATCTGGGAACGGGGAGAGACCTCCTGGCCGAGATCG
>JBHHYX010000365.1:0-5781 GCA_046757765.1 Acidobacteriota bacterium
ACTTCCGGCCGCAACATACGTCGCCGTATTTGCGGATTGGAGTACTGAGGGTTTGCGCAAGAATAACTTCGCAGAGTTGGCGCTCAGATTTGCACCAGATTTGGCCGCGAACAATTGAGCGAAAGCCGCAGGCGTAGCCGGTACCCAATGAATGGAGAGTCAAGAGGCGGGCTGTGCGAAAATGAGGGACGAACAAGACTATTTTCAGAGACTCATCGAGTTGATGGAGCTCTTGCGAGGACCCAACGGCTGCCCCTGGGATCGGGAGCAGACGCGGGAATCGCTGAAGCCCATGCTGATTGAGGAGGCTTACGAGGTTCTGCAGGCCCTGGATGGCGACAATGCCCAGAACCTTTGTGAGGAATTGGGAGACCTGCTTTTTCAGGTCATCTTTCATAGCTGCATTGCCAAGGAAAACGGCGAGTTCGACGCTCATCAGGTGTGCCGTGAAGTCTACCGAAAGATGGTCGCGCGCCATCCGCACGTTTTTGGAGAGGAGTCCTACTCGGATTCTCGCGAGCTGTTGAGAAACTGGGAGGACATCAAGGCGGCGGAAAAGGCCAAGAGCGGCCGCCCACACACACGGAAGTCTCTGATGGACGGAATCCCCGAGCGGCTTCCAGCTCTCTATCAGGCGCACCAGGCCTGTGCCAAGGCGGCTCGAGTCGGTTTCGACTGGCCCCGCGTAGAGGGGATTCGCGACCAGTTTCTGACTGAGTTTGAAGAGCTCCGGGAGGCCATGCAAGAGGGAGATCAGAGCAGGATGAAAGAGAAGGTCGGCGACCTTCTCTTTACCGCCTTGAACATCGCCCGCTTCCTTCAAATGGACCCGGAAACCGCTTTGCAGCGCGCCACGCAGAGGTTTTCCAAACGCTTTCGGGCAATGGAATGCCACTTTGCCGCCCAGGGGCAGGCGCTGAAGGAGATCGAGGTGGAAGAGATGCGGAGGTTCTGGAGCCTCATGCCGGCCAGAGAAGAAAACGGTGGAGGACCGGGCCCGGCGAAAGGAGGTGCCAATGGGGGGTGAAAACGAAAAGGAACAGGGCGGTTTCAGAATCACAGATCGCCGCTCCTTCACCAAGGAAGGAGAGATTCGACAAGAGGCAAACCCCGAGGGGCAGAAAATGAGAACCTCTCGGGAGTCGGAGTCGTCCCAGGGGGAGGTGTCCGGAACTCACGACTCCGCGTCAAGTCCTCCCCCAACAGACCGGGCGGCGATCGGTTTTTCCTCTTTTCTGTTTTCGCTCGCTACTACCGCGATGGTCCACTTGGGCGAAATCCCTGATCCGGAGGGGGGAAAGAGCCGGGAGGATTTGGATGCTGCCAAGCAGATGATCGACATCCTGACCATGCTCAAAGAGAAGACGGAAGGGAACCGAGCGACTGAGGAGACACGCTTGCTGGAAGAGCTGCTTTATGAACTGCGGATGAAGTTTGTGGCCAAGTCCAAAGCGAGCCAGCTCTGATGCGGGTGACCTTTCTGGGGACGGGTACCTCTCGAGGCATCCCGGTGATTGGCTGTGATTGCATGGTCTGCAGGTCGGAGAATCCAAAGAACAAACGCCTGCGCTCCTCGGTTCTCATCGAAAGCGAAGCCTCTGTCGTGATTGACGCTTCAGTCGACTTCAGGACCCAGATGCTGCGGCACAATGTCCGCCGGCTCGATGCTGTTCTCTACACCCATCACCATGTCGACCATATTCTGGGGCTCGACGATGTGTATCCCTTCAATGTCTGGTCGAAGAAGGCGCTTCCGATCTACGCCAGCCCTTCCACCTTGAGGGAAGTGAAAATCACCTTTCGTCATCTCTTTTCGGAACCGCGCTATCCGGGAACCGCACTTCTGGAACCTTTTCCTGTCGGGGGTCCATTCCGAATTGGGGATTTGGAGATTGAACCGATTCAAGTCTTTCACGGCCAGCTGCCGGTTCTGGGCTATCGACTCGGGGAGTTTGCCTATTTGACGGACGTCAACAAGATCCCGAGGGCGAGCCTGGATCAATTGAGAGGAGTTCGCTACCTGGCGCTGGACGGACTTCGCCACAGAGAACACCCGACTCACTTCAGCCTTTCCGACGCAGCCGCCATGGCGCTTGAACTGAGAGCGGAAAGAACTTACCTCATCCATATGTGTCACGAAGTCGATCACGATGAGGGGAACGCGTCTTTGCCGGAGGGGGTTTCGCTGGCATACGATGGACTCGTTTGGGAGATGAATTGAACCGGATTTCTCAGCCCGTCGTCGTACTCGTTTGGTCGGTCGAGGAAGCCGGCGGAGGCAGCCCGGCCGGTGGCCACTTCCGAATGACGCGGTATCGCTGAACGCCTATGTTGGTTATTGAGAATCTTGACGACTTGCCCAGGGCTCTCTCCTTCCCGGTCCTGACCATCGGTGTGTTCGACGGAGTGCATCTGGGACACCAAGCCATCTTCCGCCGCCTGACCCGACGAGCGATCGAAACGGGTGGAACCTCGATTCTTCTCACCTTCACTCCCCATCCCCAAAAGATCATCTCTCCTCCCGACGCTCCGCCGCAGCTTCAAACCGACGCCCAAAAGCAGGAGATCCTGTCACAAGAGGGAATCGACATCCTGGTTCGGCTCCCCTTTACCCGCAGACTCTCCCTGCTGACTCCGGATCAGTTTGCTCGTGACATACTCCATAGCCACGGAATCCGGGAGATCCATGTGGGCAGCAACTTTCGCTTTGGTCACCGGCGCTCAGGCGATTTTCAGACCTTGAGGGCGTTGGGTCGAAAGTACGGATTCGAAGTGCATGCCATCGATTCCGTTCGTTTCAGGAACAGGCGAGTGAGCAGCACCAAGGTCCGGCTCTCACTGAGGGAAGGGAAGACCTCGCTGGTGAGACGGCTGCTGGGGCGGCCCTACCAGATTCGCGGCACCGTGGTCCGCGGGGACCGCAGGGGTGTCCAGTTGGGCTTTCCAACCGCCAACCTCCATCCCGCAAATGAACTGATCCCCTGCTCCGGCGTCTATTTCACCTATGCTCTTGTCAACGGCAAGAGGTTGCCGTCAGTGACCAACGTGGGCTACCGCCCCACCATCGGTAAGACCGTGGACGGCCCGCCTCTGGTGGAGTCTCACCTGATCGGTTATGAGGGGGATCTTTACGGCAAGAACATCACAGTGGACTTTCTCATGCGAGTTCGCCCCGAGACTCGATTCAGTGGTCTGGAAGAACTGAAGCGCCATATTCGAGCGGACATTCAAAAAGCACACCGATATTTCGACCATTTTCACCGGCTGGAAGAAGGAAGATGCCCATAAGCACCCAGGAAATCGAAAGGATTGCGGAGCTCGCCTGTCTCAACTTCACGCCCGTGGAACTGAGCCGCTTTGCTCACTATCTGGACGAGATTCTGAAATACTTCGAACAACTCGAAACCGTCTCCACTGGAGAGGTCGAACCCTTGACCCATGCTCTTCGATTGGCGCGATCCGAAACGCCCATGCGCGAGGATCAAGTGGGCGAATCTTTTCCCGTCGAGGTTGCTCTCAAAGAAGCTCCCGATTCGTCGGAGGGGCATTTTAGAGTACCCAGGGTGATCGAGGAACGAGAGTAGGGTGCGGGGAAGACCGGCCCCTCCCAGGCCTGCCAACAAGGGAGCGAGGGGAACCTAACCTGAGCGAGGCCGCGAGTGAGGCCCCTGGTCCTGCCGCCCGCCACGGTTGGCCGACATTTCTCCCGCAGGATTGTGGTGACGTGACCAAGGCGCCGGGCTGAACAGGCGTCGCGACCGAGCGTCCCCGCAGTCGCGCACGACCCTGCGTCAAGGAGGCCGGGGGGGTCAAGGCAGCTCGGCGGGGACGATCCCGGCAGTCGCGGTAGACGGCTCATGAGAAATGCGGGTCAGACCTGATTTATGAAGAATGAGATCTTCCGCCTCTCCTTAGAAGAACTCAATGCGGCCATCCGGCGAGCCGAATTGTCCGTGCGGGAAGTCTGCCAGGCCTTTCTGGATCGAGTTCAGGAGTGCGAGAGCCAGGTCAGAGCTTTCCTGAAGCTGGAAGGCGAGCATGTTCTGCAACAGGCCGGCGAGATCGACGGTAGGCTGCGCCGCAAAGAAATCGAAATCGGGCCGCTGACGGGGATACCTGTGGCGGTCAAAGACGTTATTATCACCCAGGGAATGGAGACGACCTGTGGCTCCAGAATCCTGCGACACTACATTCCACCTTACGATGCCACCGTCGTAAACAAGTTGAAGCAACAGGGCGCCGTCCTTTTCGGGAAGACCAATTGTGATGAGTTCGCCATGGGCTCCAGCACCGAGAATTCAGCCTATTTCCCCACCCATAACCCCTGGGATCTGACGCGTGTGCCAGGGGGGTCCAGTGGAGGCTCGGCCGCCTGCGTGGGAGCCATGGAAGCTCCCTCGTCGCTGGGAACCGACACCGGTGGCTCCATCCGCCAGCCCGCCGCTTTTTGCGGGGTAGTGGGTCTGAAGCCGACTTACGGGAGGGTTTCCCGCTACGGGTTGGTGGCCTTCGCCTCTTCTCTGGATCAGATCGGGCCGCTGGCCAACCACGTTCGTGATGTGGCTCGGCTCTTTCAAGTGTTGGCCGGTCCTGATGGTCGGGATTCCACCTGCTCGCCCGACCCGGCTGAAAACTTCCTCGGCCAGATCGAAGAAGGGGTTGGCGAAACCAAGATCGGTGTCCCTGAAGAGTGGTTTGGGCCCGGGCTTGATCCTCGTATCAGAGCATCCGTCACCGGCGCTCTGCGCAGGTTGGAAGGACTCGGCTGCAAGGTCGAGGAGATCACGCTACCCCACTCTGAACACGCCATCGCGACTTACTACATTATCGCTCCCGCAGAGGCCAGTTCCAACCTGGCGCGCTATGACGGAGTCAAGTACGGTTACCGCACTTCACCCGCTCGGAACCTGCGGGCGATGTACCGGGAGACTCGCAGCCAGGGGTTCGGAGAAGAAGTCAAGCGCAGAATCATGATTGGAACCTACGCCCTCAGCGCCGGCTACTATGATGCATACTACTTGAAAGCGAGTCAGGTGCGTCGCCTCATCCGCGATGACTACGAGAAGGCCTTCGAGAAAGTGGACCTTGTCGTGGGCCCCACCACGCCGACTCTTCCATTCCGCCTGGGGGAGAAGGCTTCCGATCCGCTGCAGATGTACCTGTCGGACGTCTATACCGTGACCGCCAACCTGGCCGGTATTCCCGCCTTGAGCCTGCCTTGTGGTTTCAGCGAAAACCGCCTCCCCATCGGCATTCAACTACTGGGGTCCCATTTCCAGGAGGCCAAGCTTCTCAGAGTGGCGCGGGCGCTGGAAAAAGATCTCGATCTCGAGCGGCCTCCTTTAGCCCGGATTTCTCACACCCGGTCGTAACGAGGTGGTGGAAACGGCGCGCTGACAAGGCGTTACGACCGAGGCCCCTGGAGGCGTAGTCCTGTATTACGTCGAGGAGCCCGACGGAGTGCAACGCAGCAGACGCGGGCATATCCGCCGCCGTAGTAGATTGGGTGTGAGAAATGCGGGCTGGAAGTGGAACGTCGGACTTGGCCCCGCACGGGCCTTCCCCGCTACGTGTCTAGCGGGTGAGAAGGCGAACAAACCAACAAGCCCGAAGGGCTTGCGTCGTCCAGCCCAGGGTTGGCAACAACTCTGGGTTCGCCGGTCGTCGTGATCCCCTCAACCCCAACGGGGTTGTGTCGGTATCCAGTGAAATCCCTCTCACTCGTAACCGGGATCATTCTCCTCCACGACGCGACCCTTTCAGACACTATGTAGAAGGCTC
>JBHHYX010000366.1:0-5755 GCA_046757765.1 Acidobacteriota bacterium
CCGGCCCTGCGCCGCTGGTAAACCGGTTTGAATACTACAGAGCCGCAACCAGCAATCGCCTCCCGCCGACCGCTCCCCTTTCCCTGCCAGGATCAGAGGATGGGAAGGGTCACCTGGCGTAGCGTTGCTCCAGCAGGAAGGCAATGCCCGTTCCCAGCAGAAGAACTCCCCAAAACAGAGAACTCGAGAAATCGAATGCGTCCCACACATCGAATATCAGTGCCCCCGCCAGAATGAGAAACAGCGGGCCGGTGATCAAACAATGGAAGGTTCGATTCTTGACGGCGTTCACCAGGCAAGCGAGCCCAAGGGCCGCCAGGAGCAGACTGGACTGATATTCCATCAGCGGCGGCCAGAGCCAGATGAGGAGGGTTCCGAGGCCATAAAAGACCAGGGCCATCGCGCACCAGAAACAAAGAGCACTGGGGCGGGTACAACAGTAGGATCTTCGAGTCATTTTCAGTGACCTCCGGATGGCATTACGTCGTGAGCCGCCTGGTTGTTCAAGACAAATTGGGAGGGGATCAGCCCACCGCTTCTCTGCCGGACAGCCCGCGCCGGGGAACTGACACCGAGGATGACGGGAAGGGCCGGTTGGAGAGGACCCACATTCGAATGCCCAAATCCCAAGGACCAATTCCCAAAGTAAGATCGCAAGCAGCAAATCTCAAATCCAAGAACTGTTGAGGACTGTTTGGGGTTTGAAGCTTGGAGCCTTGGGATTTATTTGAGATTTGGCCCCTTGTTCCTTCGAATTTCTAGTTCCCATCCCAAACTCTAGACCACAATTTCACAACCACTTAAGGTCTTGGGATGGGAACTTAGGAGCTACACTCAGTGGGGTTGCAGCGAGTTGCGGATCTTTTCCTTCAAAACAGCGACCTTGGCGAACAGTTCCGAGGTATCCAGGTGGGTCAGCCGGCGTCCCTCCATAATGATCTTCCCTCCCACGATGGAAGTGCGGACCGAGTCTCCCATGAGAGAGTAGACCACTGAGCTATAGGGGTCGTAGGTGGGAATGGCCGCTGGTGAAGTCTGGTCCAGAATGATGAGATCCGCCTTCTTGCCGGCCTCCAGGCTTCCCAGCTGATCCCCCAGTCCCAGGGCCCGTGCACTCCCCATAGTGGCCGTGGCCAGGGCCTGTCTGGCGCTGATGAGGGTGGGGTCGAGGCGGGTGATCTTGAACAGCTTGGCCATCGTGTCCATTTCCTGGAACATGTCCAGGTTGTTGTTGCTGGCCGCTCCGTCCGTGCCCAGCCCCACATCCAGTCCCGCCTCCAGCATTTCCGGAATCGGCGCCACTCCGGAGGCCAGCTTCATGTTGCTTTCCGGGTTATGAATCACTCCCACACCGAGATCCTTGAGGATCGAGATCTCCTCCGCGTCGGCCCATACCACGTGGGCGGCTACCACCCGGTCGCTCAGGAACCCAATCTTGTTCAGGAAGCGGATCGATGTCATTCCCGTTCGCTGGCGGACCTGATTGATCTCATCCTTGGACTCGGCCACGTGAATCAGGATGGGGACATCGTAGCGCTCGGCCAGCCGACTCGAGGCCAACAGCACCTCCTCTGAGCAGGTGTAAGCCGCATGCGGTGCGACGGCCGGAACGATGAGGGCGTGGTCCTTCCATTTCTGAATGAACTCTTCAGTGTAGCCCAATGCTTCTTGAGGAGTTCGGAAATCAGGCGAAGGAAAGCCGATGAGGGTTTCTCCCAGCACGCCGCGCATTCCCACCTGGCTGACCGCCCGTGCTACTTCGCCTTCGAAGTAGTACATGTCGGCAAAGGTAGTGGTGCCCGTTCGAACCATCTCCAGGGCGGAGAGAAGGGCGCCCCAGTACACGAACTCGGCGTCGACCACCTTGGCCTCGGTCGGAAAAATGTACCTTTCCAACCAGTCCATCAAGGTCAAGTCATCGGCCAGCCCACGCAGCAGAACCATGGGAGCATGTTGATGACCGTTGACCAGTCCGGGCAGGATGATTTGCTTTTTGGCCTCGATGGTTCTGTCCGCTCGAAACGCCCGTGCATCGGACAGGGGGCCGACAGCGGAGATGGAGTCCCCGGAAACGGCAACAAAACCCGGGTCGTACAAGGTGAGGTCGGCATCCATGGTCACCACGGTTCCGCCCGTAATGAGGATGTCCACGTGCTGGCTTGGGGGAGGGGATTGGCTCGTTTCGGCAGGTCTGCAGCCGGCCAGCGCCAAAACGATCAGGAGCCACGGCGTCAGGCCAACACCTGACTTCGTCCTTTCACGGCATCGGTCCAATCTTGTCAAGGCAGCGATTCTCCACCATTGAAAGTGTCATCTCTCTCCAAGCCGCATGTCTCACAAACGATCCAGAGCGGAGCCGAATGCTCCCACTCGACTGTGTTCCGCTGGCTCGGCCTGCTCGAGTGCTCTACAGTACGCCCGTGCGGGCCTCCGTGGCAAGACTTGCCAGGCAGGAGTTTCCCCCTTTTTCGCAGAATTTGCGCCATGATGAGGAGTTTGGTGAGGGGCTGTGGAATGCTTCCAGTATCCTCCGATGCCGCCCATTCAGGGCTTCCTTGCCTCCAGCAGCTCACCACCCAGGGCGTTGCCCCGGACTGACCTATGTTGCCCCGTTGGGGCAGGCTGCAAACCCGAATTCCTCACACCCAATCGTAGCGAGGAATCGGAGATGGCCGTGGATACAAGGCTTCGATGCGCATCTCCACCGCTTTTGCCTGGGACAGAGCCATGATCGGAACCCGCCCCGAAGGGGGCAGCATTATGCCAGCCCAGGGCAACGCCCTGGGTGCCCGTCCAAGGCCAACACGGAAAGCCCTGACGGGGCGACATAAAACCATGACTACAGTTTCAGCCCCACACGAATCGCTCCTCTATCGGGATTCCGTGCTTGATGCAGATCCGTCAAAATCTTTCTTGGAAGCTCGTTCTGTGTGGGCCATTCTACTTATCCAGGATTTCTCACACCCAGGGGTGAGAAATCCGAGCTATCCGGTCAACGTAAGTACTAGTTAAACAACTGTTTAGATCAGTACCGACCCAATTTTGTGGGGGTAACTCCTGATTCCCCCGGGTTGAGCCATTCTGGCGCCAAGTCACTGAACCACGAACGTGAGTGAGTGGCCCTCCGGATTGGCCGGGCGCTGACGCTTCGGTTCAGTCCACAGGGCAAGGGCAACGGCGCGCACGTCGTCCCGGGAACGCATCTGAGAGCAAAATTCTCAGAATTCGGCGGTAAGCAGCTAATCCAGCTGTCTATCGTCGAAAGGGAAGGGAAGCAACTCGGAACTCCTGACCAGCTTGCGATCGCCGCTCAGGTTGGTGAGCAGGACGGGGATATCCCCGCAGAACTCCCAGATGATCTGGCGACAGGCGCCACAGGGGGGCGTCAGATGGGCCGTGTCCGCCACCACGCAGAGGCCGATCAGGTCGGTACAGCCTTCCGACACGGCCTTAAAAATAGCCACCCGCTCGGCGCAAAGTGTCAAGCCGTAGCTACTGTTCTCAACATTGCAGCCGGAAAAGAAGCGGCCGCCGGCTGTCTCCACCGCCGCTCCCACTTGAAAGCCGCTGTAGGGGGCGTGGGCTCGCTGACGGGCTTCACGGGCCAAACGAATCAATTCCTGAGCCGTCACTGGACGCCGCCTTCCAGGAAATTCAAAATCAGCCTGGCAAATTGGCTCTGGATCCGGCTGGTGGTCTCCAGGACTTCCTCATGGCGCATCTTTTGGGGCAGGATTCCGGCCGCCATATTGGTGATACAGGAAATCCCCAATACGCGTTTTCCCATGTGGTTGAGAGCAATCACCTCGGGCACGGTGGACATGCCCACCGCGTCCGCGCCCAGTGTTCGGCAGAGGGTGATCTCGGCCGGAGTCTCGTAGGACGGTCCCTTGACGGCCACATAGACGCCTTCCCGCAGCTCCATGGCGAGTTCCTTGGCGCTGTGTCGGGCGCTCTTCCGCAGTTCGCTGTCGTAGGCTTCCGTCATGTCGGGAAACCTTGGGCCCAGAAGGTCCAGGTTGGGTCCGCACAGGGGATTGTCCCCCTGCAGGTTGATATGGTCGCGGATCAACATGAAATCACCCGGTCGGAAGCTCAGATTCACAGCCCCCGCCGCATTGGTGATGACGAATTGATCCACCCCCCAGAACCCCAGCGCCCGGACCGCGAACACCACCTCCGAGGGGGGGACGCCTTCATACAGGTGGACTCTTCCCTGCAGGGCACAAAAGCTCCCGTCCCCTGTGCGGGCGTGGGTCAGCTGGCCGGAATGGCCGACCACAGTGGAGACCGGAAAGTTGGGAATCTGGTCGAAAGGAAGAACACTTCGGTCGGCGAGTTGCTCGACGAAATCTCCCAGGCCGCTTCCCAGAACCAGCGCGATATCAGGCGGAGGTCCCAGCCGCCGCTTGAAAAACGCCACCGTCTCCTCGAGTCGGAAAAGATATTGTGCTGGGTTCAAAGTCACACTCCGCTTGATAGGGAGATCGGCCCGGCACCAGGCCCACCGCCCCCGTCCTCCTTCAGGGTCTACGAAAGTCGGGCCTGGGGTCAAGGACCTGTCACACCCAGTTTGCCAGATGTTTCACCGAGTCCGCCTGGCGGCTCTGAAAACCAAGCCAAGCAGACGCCACGCCCAGGTTGCTCCGCTTGCCTGAGGGGGGATTGTCACCGCAAGAGCCGGCCACGCGCGAAGTGAGGTGTCCCTTACACGACGTTTCAGGGGCCCAAAACCGCCGCTAAGCCCATCTCAGCGGGCGGAAACTCTTGTAAGCCGATGATCTGTAATGAGTTCCCGTGGTCCGACCGGTCCGACCGGTCGGACCCCAACCTCCCCCAGCGTTTCCATCGGCTGAACTTCTTCTCCATCTGGGGCTAATAGGACAGGACCTCTTCTGGTGACAGAACCTCCAAAGCGCTGATGCGACCGAAATGGGGACGATTCCTGCTGAGGATGGGAATACCCAGCTCGAGCGCCGTGGCTGCGATCATGAGATCCTGGTTGCCAATCAGTCGCCCCTGCCGTCTAAGCTGCAAATAGCATTGGCCCGCCCTCTGGGCCGACGAACAGGTGAGTGTGACCGGCTCCAGGGCCCCAACCATGCGTTCGAGCTGTTCGATTTGGGCGGGCCTAGTTGCCCCACAGAACAGCTCAAAAACGGTCACCACCGAGAGAGCGGCACGGCGTTGTCCGATCAGTCTCTCCACTGCCGCGGCGCCTGGCTCAGCACCTGAGAAAAAGTCGATCCAGAGGTCCGTGTCGATCAGGATCAAGAAGGTCACTCTCGCCAGTTCTCTCGCGCCTGCGATATGCGTTCCCTCACCTCTCCAGCTTCCCCTTCGCTCCATTTGCCGCGCAGCGCCAGGAGCTCATTGAGACCACTTTCCCTGGCTTCCTTCTCAGCCAGGTAAAACTCCAGAGCTTCTACAATCACTTTGGAATAGCCGCGGTAGCCTTTCCTCGCGGCGACGGCGAGCACGGCGGCACGCAGGTGATCGGGCAGTTCGATAGTTGCTCTCATCGAGTAACAAGTATAGCATAGGCATGCTTTTTCCCAATCTGCATGCCTATGCCGAAATTGTTGGGGTCGGACCGGTCCGACCAGGTCCGACCCCAACCTCCCCCACATGCATCCGTAAGCGGCACGCGCCGCTTGACTTTATCCTTACACGGGCGAGAGTATTTTGAGGTATGACCAGGGAGGTAGTGCCCCGTCGAATGCTCGCGGATGCCCAGCACATCGCGGTGGCCACC
>JBHHYX010000367.1:0-5746 GCA_046757765.1 Acidobacteriota bacterium
TATTATTGCGGAAACCCTATGACCGAGGCCCCCGGAGGCGTAGTCATGTACTGCGTCGAGGAGGCCGAGGGCGGGCAAGGCAGTCAGTGCCGATGATTCCGGCTCCGCAGTAGATCGGGCTGTGAGAAAGAGGAATGCGGGTTAGATGGCTTCCAAAGGGTTTGCTGACGGCTCCGCCGGCTTGCCTCCAGCGAACATTTCTTGGACCGTCTGGGCCAAGAACCTGAAAAAGTCTTTGCGTTCGGTGATGAAGATCACAGGGTTTGGAGCGACCCTGAAGCCAAAATCTAGCGAGGCTCCGCCTCAGACGAACGTGCGGTGTCAAGGCCGCTGGGCCCCAGGTCGGACGGCAACAGCAGGATGGCGAGTGGCGGCAAGCCCCAGGACACTGGGCCATTCTTCCCGACCTCCATGGAGTCGGCAGCCTTTGACCACCTTCATTGACTCAATCATGCGGATGCCGGCGAACCCGTTGACCGAGCAAGCACCCCTTAGCACCGAGGAGCGTCACAATTTCTTCTGACAAGACGGACCGGGGGGCGCTCCGGTGTGAGCGCCTTGTGGGCGCTTAGGCCGGTTTTTTTTGGTGTGAAATGTTGCAGTAGGAGCAGACTCAACTCTTCTGGAACTTCTTTGCGGGCGAACAACACCCCGGTGAGAAGTCGAAGATTCAACTGAAACTGGGAGGTACTCAGGAGGCATGGGAAGGGAATGAACGAGAGCTTCCAAAGCCCAACAAAGAAAAGCGGACCGCCGCAGACCCCAAAGGCGGAAGCCGAAAGGGCGCAGCCCAGTGTCAGCAGCAGAAGAGACTGGCGGGTCGCCCGCAATGGAGAAGCCATCATCACCACGGACACGAAAGGCAGGGTCGCCCTGCTCAACCGGACGGCGGAAATGCTGACCGGCTGGCGAAGTGAAGAGGCCGCCAAGCAACCGCTTTCCGATGTCTTCCGGTTGGTCACCCGGAGCGGCGCCCGAGTCGGGAAAGAGTTCTGGACCCGAATCGTACAGACCGGCCAAGGCATCCCCGAGGAGGGAAGGGAGCGAGTTCTGGTGGCCAGGGACGGATCCAGAGTGAGTGTCTCCCACAGCGCGGCGGCAATTCGCGACGACCACGGCAACGTGACGGGAGTGGTTCACGCGTTCCGCGATATCAGCGCACAGCTGCGACTCGAACAAGAGTTGCTCCAGTCGCAGAAACTGGAATCGCTGGGCATCCTGGCAGGCGGTATCGCCCACGATTTCAACAACACGCTATCCGGCATTCTCCTCAAGACGCAACTCGCAACGAAGGCCTTGGAAAAGGGCACAGATCCCGGCAAGTACCTCGACAGCATCCGAAAAGCCGTCCGGACGGCCACCAACTTGACCCGGCAGCTTCTCACATTTGCCAAAGGGGGCGCTCCCGTCAAGCAGCTCGTCCGCCCCGCACCTTTGTTGAGAGAATGCGCCGAGTTCGCTCTCCAAGGCTCCTCCCTGCGCCAAGTGGTGCAGATACCCGACGACCTCCAGATGGTGAATGTCGACCGAGGCCAGATCAGCCAGGTGATGCACAATCTCATTATCAACGCGACCCAGGCGATGCCCGATGGAGGCTCCATCTTCATCCAGGCAGAAAATGTCGAGTCCCGGCCAGGCAATCCCATCGGTCATCTATCGCCCGGACGGTACGTCAAAGTGTCGGTACGCGATCAAGGGACCGGTATTTCTCCCGAAGACCTTGGTTCCATATTCGACCCCTATTTCTCCACCAAAACCAAGGGACACGGATTGGGTTTGACCATGTCGCACTCCATCCTGGGCAAACACGGGGGTTCCATCTCAGTCGAGTCGCAGCTTCACCGGGGCACCTGCTTTTCCTTTTTTCTTCCCGCCGTGGACTGCCAGGAGACCGTCCAATCTTCCCCTGAAAGACGCCCTTCTCCCGGCTCTGCTCGAATCCTCATTATGGATGACGACACCGACATCTCGCAGTCCTTGGGGCAGCTACTCGAAGATCTCGGTTACCGGGTTGCTTTGGCCTCCAACGGGAGCCAAGCCCTCTCCCTCTATCAAGAAGCTCGGGACGAAGGGCGGCCTTTTGGCGCCGTCATCATGGATCTCACGATTGCGGGTGGAATGGGCGGCATGCAGGCGGTCAAGGCATTGCTCGAGATGGATCCCGATGCCCTGGCTATTGTTTCCAGCGGCTACTCCGAGGCCCCTGTCATGGCGGATTACAAAGAGTATGGCTTCCGGGCAGTGCTGACAAAACCCTTTGGACTGGAGCAAGTCAGCCAAATTCTCAAAGAGTTGCTTGGAGGCGAGCGAGCTGAAGCTCGGCTCGATACGCGACTCCGAAAAGTGGGGTGAGCCAATGGCTCGGTGTTTGAAACTCTCCGCGGGACCTGGCTCCAAGCGACCCGTTCCAGGATTCTCCACAGGCACCCTCCAGGGGCCTCTGACCCGCATTCTCACACCCAGTCTACTACGGCGGCAGATATCCCGCGTCTACTGGGTTGCGCTCCGTCGGGCTCCTCGACGGACTGTCCAGTACGACTGCGGGGCCCTCAGTCGCGACGCCTTGTCTCCACGCGCATCTCCACCGTCTCGCTACGATCGAGTGTGAGAAATCGGGGCTATGGACTGTACAAAGAGGATGTCCAAAAGCCTCGGTTATGCTGCTGCCGGGCTCGGTCCGGTCAGCCTCAGCGGCTGGATTTGCCGGAGTCAGTACTGGGCGCCACGATGTGGGCTCGTGTCCCGGTCCTTTTTACTGGGGCGACTGCCTGCCCTGCTGGAAAAACCTCGTGAATTGCCCAGGCTAAAGACTTTCATCCTTTGAGCCGAAGAAGGGTGTATAAGCGTTGAAATCTCGCGGGGATCGTCTGAAGAGTGAGCTGTGACTGCCCCGCCAAGGAAGCGTTATGGACTTGGGAACGGTAGTTGGGATCGGCGCCGGCGTTGTCTTGATCGTCCTCGCCATTGTGGCGGGGGGCTCTCCCGGTCTCTACTACAACACTCCATCCGTTCTGATCGTCATCGGAGGCACCATTTCAACCACCCTGATCCGTTTTCCTCTGCCCCGATTACTGCATACCTTTGGCATCATCAAGAATGCCTTCCTCCACCGCCTGTCACCCACCGAAGAGATCATGAGCGAGATGATTGACCTCTCCGGCAAGGCCCGGCAGGAAGGGGTCCTGTCGCTGGAAAGCTACGAATCGAAGGAGTCCTTCCTCAACCGGGGTCTACAACTGATCGTGGACGGGAATGAGGCTGAAGCGGTTCAAGACATTCTCGCGACAGACATCCGAAATCTGACGAGACGACACAGAGATGGTCGCGACATCCTCAATTCGATCGCCGTGGCGGCGCCGGCTTTCGGCATGATCGGAACCCTGATCGGACTGGTGGCCATGCTCGCCAACATGGAAGACGTCAAGCAGCTTGGACCGGCCATGGCTGTGGCCATTCTCACCACCCTGTACGGAGCGATCATTGCAAATCTCATCGCCGACCCTCTGGCCAAGAAACTGGAAGTGCGCAGCAAGGAGGAGTCTCTGAATCGGCAGTTGATGCTGGTGGGTCTGATGAGTATCGTCCGGGGGGAAAACCCACGCATCATGGAAAATGCAATGCGGGCTTTCTTTTCCAAGAAACAGGAAGCTCCCCCCACCAGTAAGCCTCGTGAAGTAAAGGCGGCTTGATGAGCGGACCAGAGAACTTTGAAGCCGATGAAGAGGCGCCCCCGGGCGCCCCGGCCTGGGTCGTGACATTTGGCGACATGATGTCCCTCCTGTTGGCGTTCTTCGTGATGATGCTCTCCTTTTCCGAGATCGACCAGGTCAAGTTCAAGGGTGTCATTGGCGCCATCAAGGAAGCGTTTGGGGTGCAGCGGATGCAGGTTCTGGCGAGGAACCCGGAAGGACCCGACCTGGACCTGCCCCGAGGGGCTCTGGACTCGATTCTCGACCACCTCAACTCCATCATGCCGGACGATATGGCTGGCCAGTCTCTCAAGCGCAGTCGCGACGGGGTCCTTCTTACGGTTCCAGGCAGCGTCCTGTTCAACTCCGGAAAGGCCGAGTTGAAGGCAGGGATGCAACCCTACCTCAGGGGCATCTCAGAATTGTTAAAAGGGAAACCGCGCGTCTTCCTGCAAGTAGAAGGCCACACCGACAACGTGCCCATTCAGACCACACAATTCCCCTCCAATTGGGAACTCTCGACAGCACGTTCGATTGCCGTGATCCGCTTCTTGATTGAATCCTGCGGCGTGCCGCCCAGTCGCCTGGCCGCGGCGGGTTACGCGGACACATTTCCACTGGGCCCAAACGACACGCCCGACCACCGCGAGAGCAATCGGCGGGTTGAATTCCGGTTCATCGAGCGCAAAGACCGGCGTGATTCACTGAGACCCGAGATCAAATGAACCTCCACACCTGTCTCAACCGGTCCGTTGCGTCCCCCAGCCTGGGTCCCTTCTCGGCAGCCCGCGCCGCGCCGGCCGGGACCTTCTCTGAATCGGCGGCTGGGCAATACAATCTTCTCTTGCCTTCCGCCCGCAAGAACGGATCCACGAGGGTGGAATCATGAGTCTGAACTCGAACCTCCCTAAAGTTGGCCCCATGCCCCCCTTGACGTCCTCGAAGACTGAAACGGTACACGAAGGCCGCGAGCCAGTGCTGGTCGTCGATGATGAGCCTCTGGTCCGTAGTCTTCTCTGCAAGTATCTCCTTGCAAAGGGTTTCGTTTGTTCAAGCGCGAGCACGGGCGCGGAGGCGCTGGAAAAACTGGAAGCCCAGCCCTACGGGCTCGTTATCACCGACATCCATATGCCAGGCCTGACCGGCGTGGAACTCCTCGCCCACTTGCGCCGGCGCCATCCGAACATGGCCGTGATCATGATCACGGGCATGGCCGAACTGGACACCGCCGTCCAGACCCTCAAGCAAGGAGCCTCCGACTATCTCACCAAGCCCTTCAACCTCGAGCAGGTCACTGTCTCCGTGGACCGGGCACTGCATGAGCGACATAAACGGCTGGAAGAACAAGAGGAGGCGAAAGAGCTTCGCAAGCTGGTGCGCAAGAGGACTTCGGCTCTGACCTCAGCGCTGCGCGACGTCCAAGAGCATCGCGATATGATCTTGGAAGCCCTGGTCAAGGCGCTCGATGCCCGCGAGAATGAGACCCACTACCACTCCCAGCGAGTGCGCGCCTATACGCAACGTCTGGCCCAGCCGTTTCAGCTCTCGGAAGGCCAGCTCCTGACTCTTGGTCGAGGCGCGCTCCTGCACGACATCGGCAAGATCGGGGTTTCAGACGCCATCCTTCTGAAGCCGAGTCCGTTGACAGAAGAAGAATGGGCGGAGATGAAACAGCATCCTGTCATCGGTTACGAAATGCTGCAGGGATTCAGGTTCCTTAGAAGAGCAGCGCGCCTGGTGCTGCACCATCATGAGCGCTTTGACGGCACCGGCTATCCATACGGCCTGAAGAAACAGGAGATTCCACTGGCAGCCCGCTTGTTTTCAGTCAGTGACGCCTACGACGCCATCACCTCCGATCGGCCCTACCGTCGGGCTCTCGACCCAAAAGTGGCTCGAAACGAGATCATCGAGAACTCGGGAACCCAGTTCGACCCCGAGGTGGTAGAGCAATTCCTGCGGGTGCCCCAGGAGCAATGGGACGCCATCCGCGCCGCTCATCACTAGGGCCGCTAGGCCCGAAACAAGTTCACAAAATGGTCAAGTTGCGCGTTGGA
>JBHHYX010000368.1:0-5719 GCA_046757765.1 Acidobacteriota bacterium
GTCGGAGCGCCTTGCCAGCGGCGAAAATTGCTCGCCGATAGAGGGAAAGGACTTCGGCAATAAACCATCAGAATACTCCAACTCCCGGACAAAGGAAAAGCTGGCCGCGGTCTCATCGACTTCTCCCCCTGAGATTGTCGATGACGAGCAGGAAAATCCTCGCTATGATAGCAACTTCGATCCAACTGGAAGGTGGTTTCATTGCGGCGGCAATGGTGGTTTCGTTTTCCCTCCCGGCTGAAGAAGAGACGGAAACGCCTCTACAAGGCTCTGGCTCTCTATTTCATTTTGATCTTTGTCACAATGATGTGGCCGATCTATCCCTATTTCAGCCGCGTGCACCCTCTGATGCTCGGCATGCCCTTTGGACTCTTCTACCTGGTCTGCCTTCTGGTTCTCTCTTTCCTGGTTCTTCTTGGGGTCTATCTGTGGGAAGAGCATCAGGATGAAATGGAATGATGGAATCCTGGCTTCTCGTCTTTCTGATTACCCTTGGCTACCTTCTTGTTTCGCTGCTCATCGGGCTTTACTCGGGACGAAGGACGAGCGAGAGTACGTTGGGTTTTGTGGCCGGGGACCGTGCTCTCGGTACGCTGGTTCTGTACTTCGTGATGGGCGCCTCCATCTTCAGTGCCTTTGCCTTTCTGGGCGGGCCGGGGTGGGCCTATTCACGCGGCGCGGCAGCCTTCTACATTCTCTCCTACGGCACCGTCGGGTTGGTTCCCTGGTACTTTTTCGGGCCTCAAATCGCCCAACTGGGACGGCGATTCGGATACGTGACCCAGGCTGAGTTCTTCGCCCACCGCTTCCAGAGCCGTCTCCTCTCGGCCCTGCTGGCCCTGATCAGCCTGGCGGCTTTCCTGCCCTATTTGACTCTGCAAATGCAGGGGGCCGGCTATGTCTTCTCGGTGGTCACTGAAGGGCGCGTACCGGTCTGGGCCGGGGCGGCGATCGCCTACGCGGTGGTGCTCATCTACGTCTTTCACAGCGGCGTGATGGGGGTGGCCTGGACCAACACCTTCCAGGGCATCTTGATGATGGGACTGGCCTGGTGCCTGGGGCTGTACTTACCCTACAAGCTCTATGGCGGCGTGACCCAGATGTTCGAGCAGTTGGCCGCCACAGCCCCCGACATGCTGAAGGCCCCGGGGCTGGGCCCCAGTGGTGAGCTCTGGACTTGGGGAGGGTACTCCAGCGCCATCGTCGTCTCCGCCCTGGGGTTCAGTTTGTGGCCCCACTATTTCATGAAGATCTACACGGCCCGCGACATCCGGACACTCAAGAAAACGATCGTCTTTTACCCCACCTTCCAGGTGTTTCTGGTACCCATCATGTTTATCGGTTTCGCCGGGGTCATCGCCTTCCCCAACGTCAGCCCCGCCGATTCGATTCTCCCCACAATCGTCACTTCGCTGGGCCTCCCCGCTGTCGTAGTCGGCCTCTTCTGCGCCGGAGCGCTGGCGGCTTCCATGTCGAGCGGGGACGCCATCGTCCATGCGGCAGCCTCCATTGTCGTGAAAGACCTTTGTCAAAAGCTGGTTCGAACCCGAATGGACCCCCATCGGGAAAGGCGCTTGATCCGCTATCTGGTGATCGTCATCGGGGCCACGGCCTACTACTTCGCCGTCATCTCGAAGGCCTCACTGGTCTACCTTCTACTCCTTTCCTACGGCGCCATCACTCAGCTCTTCCCGCTCCTTCTGGCTTCGCTCATCTGGCCCCGTTCAACCCGGCCCGGAGTCCTGGCGGGCCTGCTGGCCGGCTGCGCCGTGACTGTGCTTTGGAACCTCTTTCCCGTCCTGCAGTGGCAGCAGATTCATCCAGGCGTCTGGGGCCTGGCCGCCAACACCGTCTGTCTGATCGTGGTTTCCCTCTCGACCCCACCCATGGAGGAAGCCCACGTCTGTCAGTTCATTGAAGGTTGAATGGTTCCCGTTAATCCCACAATCAAGACGCACCCGTGTTGCGCGATTGCTGGAGGAGGTCGGGCAAATCGCTTGGAAAAGGATACAATCCGACCTGCCGAGCGGTTCTCCAGAGGCGGGCGTCAAAAGTCGCCAACCTAACCGGCATGCCGATCGATTCTTCCCACACGACAGCCGTCGCCAAATGAACTGCGTCGTAACCCCGCAATCCGTATTCCCAAGCCAGCCTGGCGGCTCGCTCCACCATGAATTCGGTGAGCTGAATGCGAATGAGATCCACCCACTCCGCTGCGAAAGCGGATTCGCACGAGCGGGCTTCCTCTCGGGTCAAGGAGCCCACCCGAACTGCTTTGGCAAAGGCTGCGGATACCTCCGCTCGGCTCACGATGGCAGTGGCAGTCGCTTCGGCTTCCGCCAACGCCTCAGTCACCATTTCAGAACCCCTCTCCGCGACATAGCGCTTGACCAACGCACTCGCGTCCAAATAATAAATCATTCCCGGTCTTGCAGTAGCAGTTCGGCTACCGTTTTCTCTTTCTCAGATCGAACGGTGGGAATTCTTCGAACCAGCTTTCGACCGCTCCACTTGGCCAGACCAGACTCTAAAAATATGTGGATCCTCTCTTCGATTGGCTGCGCCAAAGGAAGAATTCTGCCGATAGGTCTTCCGTGTTCCGTGACAACCACCGTGTATCCGGACTTAACCTCTTTCATATAAGCACTTAAATGAGTTCTTAACTCCCGTATCCCGACCCTGATTGGATTCATGATCTCACCCCCCTCGCACCATTAAATGTGATCACATTCAATCCTACGAGGACTACATTTTACCATAGAAGCCTGGGGCCGCTAGCCCGGATTATGCACCAGGTTGTCGCGAGGCGTCGGAAGCGCTGCGCTGACAAGGCGTTACGCCCGAGACCCCCGGAGGCGTAGTCATGCACTACGTCGAGGAGGCCGAGGGTGGGCAACGCAGTCAGCGCGGATGATTCCGGCTCTGCAGTAGATAGGGTGTGAGAAATGCGGGCTAGAGAGCGACGGGCAGCTTGAGCGTGAGAACGGGGCAGGTGGCGATGCGAACCACGCGCTCCGTCGTGCTCCCCACCAGTGCGTGGTCCAAACCGGAGAGGCCGTGAGTGCCCATCACGATGAGATGGATGTCATTCTTGGCGGCATAGTCCGCAATCTCGTCGTGGGCTTTCGCCTCTCCCAGCCGCACGTGCAAGTTCAGATCCTGGAGCTCTTCCCGGGCCAGGATTTCCTCCAAAGACGCCCGGGCGTCCTTGGCAATATCTGGAATAGCCCGAGCCGTCGTTTCCCGCCAGATATCGTAGAAGGCCGGGTGGACCTCTTGTTCGATCACGTAAAGAACATGGAGACTGGCCCCGAATCGCCGCGCCAGTTCCGCTCCGTAGAGGGCCGCCGTCCTGGAATGCTCTGAGAAATCAAAGGGAACAAGGATGTTCTGATAGCTGGGCAGGTCTCGATAGTGCTCGCGGGCATGACCGATGGTCAGCACGGGACAGGGAGCGTGGCGAACGATCCTCTCCGCTACACTGCCCAGCAGAAAGTGGGTCAATCCAGTTCTGCCGTGAGTGCCCATCACCAGCAAGTCGGTCTCTTGTTCCGACAGGTAGTCCAGTATGCCCTCAGCCGGGGAAACTTCCCTCACGAGGGCTGTCTTGACGCGCACGTTGGCGGACATTTCAGCCGGCAGCCGGTTCATTTTCCGGTGAAAGACGTGATCTGCCGCAGGTGTCGGCATTTCTTCCGCAATTCTCTGGGGGTCGTCACTGTAGAGGGTGCGTACATGGAGCAGTGTCACTTCCGCGCCAAAGCGCCGGGCCAGCTCAAAGGCGTGGGGTCTGGCTCGATCGGCCGGCTCGGAAAAGTCGGTGGGCAGGAGAATTGTCCTTATCTCGATCATCAGTGCCTCCTCTCATACTCTCTCATAAGCGCTCGCGCAAGAATAACTTCACATCTTGGCATCTCATCTTCACACCATCTTCGGCCGCTCCTCAATCGCGAAATCCTCAACGCAGGCCCGGCTACGCCTGCGGTTTCGCTCCATTGTTCGCGGCCAACTCTGCGCAGTTATTCTTGCGCAAACCCTGAAGCTAAGCAAAAATATTTGAAATCTCGCGCCGCGGCCGTTGATCAGCTGTCAAGCTCTGACAAACGGGGTGATGGCAGGTCCAAGGGCTTACGTCATCAAGGCAACGCCGATTCGGTTGCCCAGTCACTGAACCACAAACGCAAGTGAGTGGCCATCCGGATTGGGCCGGGCGCTGACGCTTCGGTTCAGTTTACAAAGCAAGGGCAACGGCGCCCAGGTTCTCCATGTAACGCATCTGAGAGCAAGATTCTCAGAATTCGGCGGTCAGCAGCTAACCTGATACCATGAAAGGCATCGGGGCGCCAGCCGAGGTCGCCTCCTCGGCTTCCACTTTGGTGACTGCGTTGCGATCGACCGAGCGTTGGAGGAAAATAGGTCGAAGGTTGAGCCTGGGCGTCGTCCGGCCTCCGGCGAGAGGTGCGTCAACTATACTCCCTCTTGGGGTCGTTCGTTGTCGCCCGGGAGTTGCCGCACTGGGAAACAGTCGTGATGAGGGGCAGCCGTGAAATGAAGGCCGCTTGGGCAACTTCTTGGCAACCGATCTGGAGAAAACATGCCTTCCTGGTTCAGCTCCCTGGAGACAGTGGTTCGCATCCAAAGTGTGGCGGCGTGGATCGGTGTCGCCGGCGCCGTCCTGGCTGTCTTGGGAGGTATTTTCGCATACTTCTTGGGAATTCAGGCGACTCAGCTTCGAGAACAAGTGACGGGGGAAAGGCTCGAATCGACGCGAGCCGATTTGAGGGAGAAGCAGCGTGCCGGGTTGGCGGAACTGGAACAGACGCGCCAGCTGCTGCTGCAAAGCGAGGAGCGGGGCGAAGCTTTTGCCGACCGCATCGAGTCCCTGGAGAAGCAGCTCAGGCAGGCGCGTGCCACCACTGTTGCAGCCCGGCTCAAGGCCCACGAGGCGGAAGAAAGGGCGGCTGCCGCGTCCCCCGTGGCGCCATCCGACTCGAGCGGCGGACGGGAGGGCCGGATTTCGCTCCGGCAGCGCCGCAAGTTCCTGAAAGCGATGGAGGGAAAGCCGGCCGGAGAGCTGACCCTGGTGGCGGAAGCGGGCAACCTGGAGTCGGTCTCCCTGGCCAAAGAGCTCGAGTCCCTCCTGAAAGAGGCGGGCTGGAGGCCGACCTACGCCGAAGCCACTTTTAGAAAGCCGCCCCAAGGTCTCTCTTTCGTGGTGCGGAGCCAGCAAACGATGCCGGAATCGGCGGTGGCGCTCTCGATTGGACTCGCCATCATCGACCTCATGCCGATGCCGGCACGCGTTCTGATCAATCCCTCCCGGCCGCCAGGCTTCCTGGGGATCGTGGTGGGGCCGGCCGGGAAGTGAGGGCTCCAGACACCGGCCGAGGGAGGAACTCTCATGCGGGAAGACTGCCGCAAAGAGGTGTTGCAGCTGCACCAGTTCTTCCGGGATTGGTTCTCGGGCAGGCTCCAGGAGAAGGATTTTGGCCGTTGCTCCGCGGTTCTGGCCGAGAGCTTCCAAATCATCACTCCCGCGGGGGAGCTGGTGGAACGCGCGGAACTGCTCCGGGGGCTGAGGAGCGCCCGTGGCCGTTTTGCGAGCCGGCCACTGCGTTTGTGGATTGAAAACTATGGCGGGCGTTCGCTGGCACCGGGTGTCGAGCTCGCCACCTATGAGGAGTGGCAGGAACACCCTTCGGGCAAACGTGGACGGCTC
>JBHHYX010000369.1:0-5633 GCA_046757765.1 Acidobacteriota bacterium
GCGCGGCGCTTCCGACGCCTCGCGACGAAACCTGGTGCATAATCCGGGCTAGCGGTGCCTTGAGCGGGGTGAGGGGGCGTTAAGGGGGGTTGAGGGGCGACAAGGTAGATTTGGCAACAGGCGGCAGGCGCCGAGGTCGCCAGTGCGAAGGCCCTGTTCGGGTAGGTCCCGAACCAGAACATGTCGTAGTTGCGTCGATGGGCGTGGCCATGTTCAGGGCGCGCGACCACACGTAGACACTCTCTCGATACTTCACGTGCGAAGGAGCGGCCGTTTCTCCGAGCCGGGCGCCGAAACGGATCGCGAGATTCTCTCCATCGACGAACATCATCGCACGTCCGTCACCCATGTTTTCTGGGAATGGCTGGTGACCCTTCATGCTGTTGTTAGGCGCTTCGCCGCTTGCGCTGCTTTCGGATCACCGGCGCAAGCGCCCGAAGCGCTTCATTCACCGCAGCGCCGTCGGGAAACACGTCAAGGACCTCGGGGTCAATCACAACGACGTGCGCCCTCAGCGTATCGCGCCGCCGTGACACCACGAACACCTTTCGAGAAATCGTACTCCGGACGCATCGTGTCACGGTCTGACGAGGTCGGACGTGCACTGCTACTAGCTTTCTTCTTCATATTGCCTCCGCTCCATCCGCGTGGCCTGCCGTCCGGAGATCAGGCGGGTCCGAGGTGGCCGCTCGGCGAAGGCTACCACGGGAAGCCTTCGCTGAGTGGACGTCCCAAGAACAATATACCGCTGTTCACCGATCGAGTGTTCCGGATCCGACAAGAGCATGGCAAGAGGATCAGAAAACGCCGTAATTGCCTCATCGAACGTCACGCCGTGCTTCCGTCGATTCGCCTCCGCTTTCACGGCGTCCCACTCGAATAGGTAGCCGGCCATTGCTCCTCCACATCATCTGAGTCGCTCCTACGTGGGTGGCTATTGGATGTAGTGCGTAACGGCGCGCCGATAAGCTGCGGGGCGCCGAAGGCGACCGCCAACTTCATCGGCTTGTTAGCTGGTCTCGTTCCTCAGCCCCTCGTATAGAAGGGCGACGATGGCCTCCAGGATCCCCCGGTGTTTCTCCCGCGTGAGCCTTCCAACCGTCGCGACAACGAGTGCACTGCTCGCACTAAACAGCTTTCCCGGTCTGGCGAAGCTCGCGTGTCGCAGTCCGCCGTGCTGGAAGTCCGCATCATCGATGCCAACTGCGAGCGGATCGCCGTAGGCGTTGCTGGTCACTTGGCACAGCACCACGTCGCCGTGAGCAACAGAAGCAAGAAGCACGGCGGGCCGGCGCTTTGATTGGGTGAGGTCGGAGAACGGGAATGGGACGAGGACTACTGACCCTGCTGTAAGTGTGCCCATGCAGCATCCTCTTCCGGCCGCTCCCAGTCCGCCGCCAGCGCTGCCTCGCTCAAAGCTGCAGTATCCGGAGACTCCTCATCGCCCGATACCTTGCTGGCCTCGAGAATCGTGACGAGTGCCCTGCTGGCGTGGTCCAGGCGCAACGGCTCCAGCAGCCGCACATTTCCGTTCTCATCTACAATGGCTTCGATCGTTCTAAGCATTGCCAGACTCCCGTCGGACCTCGGTCAGCAACCATTGTCGCTCGGAGCAGGGAGCAGGTCAAGGCAGAGCACCGATCGTGCCGATCGTCGTTGTATCACCTCACTTCGGACCCTTCCGCATTGAGCGAGGACTCCAAACTAGGTGTCCAGCTAACATCTTGCGGCTCAGCGGCCGCGTTGCGCGGTCCGCTGGAGCCGCTTGTTAGGCCGCATTATTCTCCTTCGCCTTCTCGTAGAGAGTCTCCGGCGTTTAGTAGTCCCTCAAGTCCTGTCTGACAACCCGCTTCTGAATCATCACCTCATTGTAACCCGAATGGAGTTGCGTCTCCGGATGCGAATAACAAAGTCCTCTCCTGAGTGTCAGGCTGTCGGCCGGCTGGCTACCTGCCCTGGAAATCGGGCTTGCGTTTGGCCAGAAAGGCGGCCACTCCCTCTCGGAAGTCCCGAGTCCGGGCAGCCATCGCCTGCAGCTGCTCCTCGACCGCCAGTTGGGCCGGGAGGTCGTTGACGAGGGACTGGTTGAGGGCGCGCTTGATCAGACCCAGCGCTCGGGTGGGCCGGTGGGCCAGCTCCTGAGCCAGCTCCAGGGCCTCCGGGAGAAGCTTTTCCGGCTCGCAGACCCGGTAGATGAGCCCCATTTCACAGGCCTCGTCCGCCGAGATCGGCTCCGCCAGCATCATCATCGCGGTGGCTCGGGAAAGGCCGACCAACCGGGGTAGAAAAAAGGTTCCTCCGCTGTCGGGAATCAAGCCGATCTTGCTGAATGCCTGCAGGAAAGAGGCCTCTCTGGAGGCCAGGACGATATCACAGGCCAGGGCGATGTTGGCGCCGGCCCCGGCGGCCACGCCGTTGACCGCGCACAGAAATGGCTTCTCGGTAGTCCGGATGGCCTGAATGATCGGATTGTAGCTGTCCCGCACGATAGCGGCGATATCAGCCTGAGGCGATCCCTCCCCGCCCACCGCCTCGGCCAGGTCCTGGCCGGCGCAGAAGGCCCGTCCCTCCCCCGTCAGCAGGATCGATCGGGCCCGCTCCTCCTTTTGAATTTCAGCCAGAACGCTTTGCAGCTGGTGGGCCATGCCGCGGTGAAAACTGTTCAGAACCCGCGGCCGGTTCAGCGTCACCCTGGCGACAGATTGCTCCAGATGGTAGCGAACCCATTGACGTTCCATAGTCTTCCAACCTCTGGCTGGGGGGATGGCCCTCGTCCCCCCCCCAATTCTCACCGCCCGAGCCACAGCCTGGCGGAACTCTCAAGAAATCTTCCCATCAGATCGGCTTGAAGTATTCAAAAGGCTGCCGGCAGTGGCGGCAGTAATAAAAAGCCTTGCAAGCCGTGGAGCCGAACTCGCTTCTCAGTTCCGTCTCCGGGGAGTCGCAGAAGGGGCAGGGAATGACTGCCCCTTCCGGCGGGGCTGTTGGTCGGCACTTCCGCACTTCAAGCGGGGGAGCGATGCCGTAGCCCTTCAGCTTCTCTTTGGCGTGTTGGCTCATGAAATCAGTCGTCCAGGCGGGGGCGTAGACCTCCTCCACCAGTACGTTCCCATGACCGCTGGAATGCAGCCTGGCGACAATCTCGTCCTCGATCATCTTCATGGCGGGACAGCCGGAATAAGTGGGAGTAATGGCGACGCGAACCCTCCCTTCTTCGATCTGTACCTCCCGGACGATGCCCATCTCCACGATGTCGAGGACCGGGATCTCGGGGTCCTTGACCTGAGCCAGGCAGCGAAGAATCTCTTCTTTGGAAGCGGCCATTTGCGTCACCACTTGGCGGTCGGGAAAGAGCGGGCCACGATTTGCATTTCGGCCAGCAGGTGGCCGAGGTGCTCGCTATGGTTTCCCAGGTACCCCCCCCGAACCATGTAACAATTGTCATCCGGAAGCTGGAGAGTGGCCTTTCCCAGCACCTCTGCCACGAGAGCCCTCCATTGGGCCTGAAGCGTCTGCCTGTCGGGCACAAACTCCCGGTCCTTCAAATGCTTCTCCAGCGGGTCGGCATCGAACAGCTCTCCCGTGAAACGCCACAGATCGTCAATCGCCTTCTGGGCACGCTGGTGACTCTCCCGGGTGCCGTCCCCGAGCCGCAACATCCACTGGCTGCTGTGCCTGAGGTGGTAGGAGATTTCCTTGAAGGCCTTGGCGGCAATGGCAGCCAGGGGCGGATAGGCGCTGCTCTGAAGGGCCTCGTAGAGGGCGTAGCCATGGGCGTCGAAGAAGAACTGACGCGCCATCGTGAAGGCGAAGTCTCGGTTGGGCTGTTCCACCAGGAGCACGTTTCGAAAGTCGACGGCCTCACGAAAATAGGCCAGGTCATCTTCGCTCCGCCCCCTGGATTCCGCCCGGCCCGCCAGACGCAGCAAAGCCGTGGCCTGGCCCAGGCAGTCGAGGCTGATGTTGGCGAGTGCGATGTCCTCTTCCAGGATGGGGGCGTGGCCGCACCACTGGGAGAGGCGGTGTCCCAGGATCAGCCGTTCGTCGGCAAGCCGTAACAAAAACTGGAAGAGAGAGCGTCGGGTATCAGCGTCCAGATCCGCGGCCATCACAAGTCCTTGACTCTCCTGTCGACTTTGTAGAAGCCGGGATGGCGATAATCCTTGTCTTCGGCCGGATCAAAGAAGGGCTGTCTGTCGTCCGGGGTGGTTGCAGTGATGGCTGCTGAAGGCGCCACCCAGAGGCTGAAGACGGGTCCGCGGCGGGCGTAGACGTCGCGGGCGTTTTGCAGCGCCATCTCGGCGTCCGCCGCATGGACGCTGCCGGCGTGCTCATGAGGCGCCCCGGAGCGGGCCTGAACAAAGACTTCCCACAACGGCCACTGAGTTTCATCTCTCTGATCAGTCGCCATTTCGATCTCCCTCCACTGGGCCCCGTTCCGCGGCCGCCGCCCTCTTGGCCGCATAGGCGGCCGCCGCCGCCCGCACCCAGGCGCCCTCCTGGTGGGCTCGGTTGCGTGCCCCCAGGCGCTCCTTGTTGCAGGGGCCATTGCCTCGAATGACCTGCCAGAACTCATCCCAGTCAATGGCGCCGTAGACCCAGCGCCCCTTGGCCTCGTCGTACCGCAATTCCGGATCGGGGAGGGTCAGTCCCAAAAACTCGGTTTGAGGCGCCGTGATCGCCACGAAGTGACCGCGTAACTCGTCGTTGCTCTTGGTCTTCACTCCCCACTTCATCAGCTCCGCGCTGTTTGCTGACTTGGAATCCGGAGGGCCGAACATCATCAGGGTCGGCCACCACCATCGGTTGACGGCGTCCTGAGCCATCCGCTTCTGCTCCGCGGTCCCCCGGCACAGGGTGGCGACGATCTCAAAACCCTGTTTCTTGTGAAAGCTTTCCTCCTTGCAGATGCGGATCATGGCGCGGGAGTAAGGCCCGTAGGAGCACTTGGCCAGCATGGTTTGATTGACGATGGCGGCGCCGTCGACGAACCACCCGATCACGCCGATGTCGGCCCAGGTCAAAGTAGGATAATTGAAGATATTGGAGTACTTTGCCTTCCCCGTGAGGAGTTGGTCCACCAATTGCTCGCGGCTGGCGCCGAGAGTTTCAGTGGCGCTGTACAGATAGAGGCCGTGCCCGCCTTCGTCCTGGACCTTGGCCAGCAAAGCCATCTTTCGCCTCAGTGAGGGAGCGCGCGTAATCCAGTTGGCTTCCGGCAGCATCCCCACGATCTCCGAGTGGGCGTGCTGTGAGATCATTCGAACCAATTGTCGACGATAGCGTTCCGGCATCCAATCCCCGGGTTCGATCTTTTCTCCCCGCCGCAACCGTTCCTCAAATGCTTTCAGTGGATCTTCCATGGAGCGCTCTCTTTCGTTGCCGGTGCGGACCCGGCGGTCCTGCCAGTCAACTCATTCTAACCTGAATTGAGCGATTGTCGACAGCGGTAAGCACCAATCTGTTGCGCCCCGTCGATCCTCGACATACCGCAGCGGGTATGCCTGCGGTCTCCGCAACCCCCGGGAACACACCATCTTGGCGCTTCCCATCCGCCAGAATCGCTCAACTCAGGTCTAACCCGGATTTCTCACACTCGATCGTAGCGAGGCGGTGGAGATGCTCGTGGATAC
>JBHHYX010000370.1:0-5622 GCA_046757765.1 Acidobacteriota bacterium
CCAGCCGTTGCCTGATCGTTGCTTTACGGTGTCATTTATTGCCACGTGCGCAACTCTAGTGGTCTAGCCCACCGCCGAGAGTCGTGTTGGGGAACCTGGCTCCAGCGAGGCGGTCTCAGGTCGGGGGATGTCCCCGTTATCCTCCCTCAGAAACTGCCAGTAGTGGGGCTTGATCGAAGCCAGGAGCTCTGCTCTTGTCTTGATCCGGAGGGGGCGGCCGACGTAAAGCTTCCCCATTCTATGCATCCAGCTTCTGGGCAGAGCCCCGCAGAAGTTCAGCAACGGCCAGGTGAATTTCGGGCCGTTCATTTTCCGGAGCTTAAAGAGCCAGAGCAGTAGGGCGCCAAGCCGATAAGAGAGCGGCCCCCACCAACTGGAGAGGCCGGGGCGCAGGTTCATTTGCCAGCACTGCAGAATGAGCTGCCATTGGAGCCGGCTCAGATCCTGCGTCCGGCTCACTCCCTCATCGTTTTCCATCCGCGTTCCTTCCAGCGGAGTGAACACCGAAGGGACCAGGAAGCCGAACAGACCGCGGCGGTCCATCTCATAGATCAGGTCCAGAGTCGCCATCACGTCCTCGTCGGTCTCACCTGGATTTCCGATCATCAGCGTCAACATGGGAAACCAGTTGTTCCGGTTCAATATCTCCAGGCCCCGGACGATGACGCTCGGCCAGTCTTCGATCTTGAAGGGGACTCCCTTGCTGGGCATGACCTTCGTCGCCATTCGAACCGAACCTGTCTCGAGACCAATCAAGGGCACCAGAGCTTTCTTGGCAGGGTGAGTGCTCAGCGTCTGAAGGTGAATCGGGCTCTTGTCGAGCATGATTCCCGAGAGCCGATGGATCAATTCGGGATCCACTACGGCTGGAGCCATGGTGCAGTGGCTGAGAACTGCGTGTTTGACCGCCGGATGATCGGTGGCTTCCCGATACAATTCCAGCAACGCTTCGCGATTGGGGAAAAAGAAGGGCGTCTTCGTCTTCACCTGGCCCCAGATGAAGAGGTCCTCCGTGGCCAGAGAAACCTGACCGTTTCCGTTTTCGGCGTTGGCTCGGACGGCGCTCAAAATCTTATCTCCGGGCAGATCAATCTGCGGGTTCAGGTCCGGCATGCAGAATCGGCAACGTCGTCCACAGCCGGTCGTCATTTCCACCACACCGAAAGTCGTCGGCTTGTCGGGAAAGACAATAGTCGAGGCATCCGGAGGATGGGCCACTTCGGCTTTCTCCGGCAGGTCTTCTCCCGCGATGGCCTTTCGAAACAACTCGATCGTCTCAGCGGCCTCGGCCCGCCCGTCGATGACACAGTCGATCCCCATCTCCTTGCCATAGCCCGTCTGGATCACCTGCCATCCTCCGGATCCGCCAACGATCAGTTTGAAATTGGAACGGTAGGGATTGTCCTTGACGCTACGAAACACGCGTTCCGCATAATGCGCGTTAATGGGTCTCTTGGAACTGCCAAAAATAGACGCGTAGACACCGGCAGCGAAGGTCACTCCAAGCGGATTGTGGGTCGAGACCGCCACCACGCGCGTCCCGGGTCCGATGAATTGCTCCAGATCATCCGGATAACAGACCACGACGTTGTCGGCGCCAAAGTTGTCTTCCATCACCTTTTCAACCACACGCAACCCGGCTGGGGCGGCGCCGGCCGAGCCGTCCGGAAAGCGTTTGACCTCCTTCCAGTGGGGGTACTTATGGTTGATTATGCCTTCCAGCCACACCGGCAGAGAAGCCATCGCCATTTGGATGAAATAACCGGCGTGATCAATCATTTCAGTTAGAGGAGCGGTGAGAACGATCAGCTTCCCATCTTCCATATAGATCTCCTTCTCCGAGGCAACTCAAGTCTGTTCTTCGACCAATTATAGAAAAAAGCCCGATAAGGGGCTTCACTCAGTTCCGCAGACGACCACATGAATGCCGCAGCCTCCCGCCATAGGTCAGTTAGGCAACAAAAACCTATAAAAAGCTCACCCAGTTTTACACCTCGACTCGCTTTTGAGCAAGCGGCAAGAGGCCGAGGGAGCGAGTTCTTGTCGGAACGGCAACCCTCTGTGGGCTCCCGATCTCTCAACTTTCCAAGCATTCGGCGGCCGCTTGAACACCCGCTCCTCGGGGGCAGGAAAGGCCTTGGTCGAGCAGACTCTTCTCCAGGGCATACAAGAAAAAGAGAACAAACTGCGCTTGTCTGCTCTCGCCCATCAGGCCCACTCGCCACACTCGACCTTTCAGTTCTCCCAACCCCGAGCCGATCTCGATCCCGAATTCAGTCAGTAACTGGCGCCGAAGGGCGGCATCGTCGACACCTTCGGGTATCCGCACGGTGTTCAACGGCCAGAGTCGGAACTCAGGCGCCACATGCATGGAAAGGCCCAGAGCTTCTATCCCCGCCACCAGGGCCCGGTGGTGGCGCTGATGACGTCTCCAGCGGGGCTCGAGACCCTCCTCCAGCACCATGGCCAGTCCTTCCCGCAGGCCATAGTTCATCGAAACCGGGGCGGTGTGATGGTAGGTCCTCTCCCGCCCCCAGTAAGAGCTTACCATGGGGATCTTCGCCCACCAAAATCGCGGATCCTGAATTGCCGCGGCCGGAAGTATACCAACATTCGCCCGTCTGGCACTGTACAATTCGTATTGATGTCACGAAAATTTCTGATCGACACCGACACTGCTTCCGATGACGCGGTGGCCCTCCTGATGGCGCTGCGCCAGCCCGACGTCGACGTTCTCGCCATTACCATCGTGTCGGGGAATGTCTCGGTCGAACAGGGCGCCAGGAATGCTCTTTACTCGGCGGAGCTGTGCGGATCTCAAACGCCAGTCTTCCTGGGCGCCTCCCGGCCGCTGCTTCGGGAGCCGATCTTTGCCCACTTTTTTCATGGCCGGGATGGCCTGGGAGATCAAGACTACCCTCCTCCAAGGGGAGCACCGGGTCAAGAACACGCGGTCGACGTTCTGATTGAGACCATCCGGTCCAACCCCGGCATCGTCCTGGTCACGCTGGGACCTCTCACCAATATCGCTGTGGCGGTGAAACACTGCCCGGAGATCGTTTCAAAGGTGGGTCGCTGTGTGGTCATGGGAGGTGCCGCCTGTACGGTTGGCAACGTCACTCCGGCGGCGGAATACAACATCTGGGTGGATCCGGAGGCAGCACGGGTCGTTTTTGGCGCCGGCCTTCCCATCGAAATGGTGGGTTGGGAACTGTGCCGAAACGAGGCCAACCTGAACGAGGAGGAGATGGCCCATGTCCGTAGTCTGGACACCCCCCTGGCCCACTTCGCGCTGGACTGCAATCGGACGGCCATCGAGGCCAACCGGAGATTGTTTGGAGAACCCGGTCTTTCCCTCCCGGACCCGGTTGCCATGGGAATCGCCCTGGAGCCGGACCTCTGTACCCGGAGAAGCTCCCACTACGTAGAGGTGGAGACGCAAGGTGAATTCACGCGCGGGATGACTGTCGTGGATGCCCTCAATGTTGCCGTCCAGGAACGAAACAGGGTATGGCAGCCCACGGTGGCCCGCGGCCACAAGGCCAGCGTCTGCTGGGAGATCGATGTCCCGCGCTGGAAGAAGATGCTTTACCGCGCCCTCGGGCCGGAGGAACTCCCGGCAGCGAGGTAAACGGCTCATGAAAAATTCGGGGTTAGGGCAGCCTCGGCAGGGATGATTCGCAATTCTGAACCAAGCTTTTGGGGAGTCGACATCCCGCGCCTTCCTCTCTGCCGTTGCAATCAACGGCGATAGCGATGAAGACACGGCTACCCCACCGCTGGTTGGTCTGAGGGCGAACGCGATAGAGGTCGCCTGGCAGTGGGAGAATCTGTCATCTCCATCCTGGCTTTTGAGGCTCCGGCTCGGTATCGGTATCGCAATCGACGGCGATAGCGATGGCGAACCCGATTCCGATACCGATGAAGACCGGCTACTCCACCACCTGCCGGTCTGAGGCGGCGCCTCTCTGCTCTTCTTCTTTCTTCTCAACGCGCCTGCCGCGGAACGAGCTCTTCGAACTCCCCGTGACAGCCGACCTGCGGCTTTCCCGGAAGCAGGGCACCTCACGGCCCGGAGCGGGGAAGATCCATTGGGGGTTGCGATGGGTTTTCCAGAACTGGCGCAACCAGTCCAGAGTGCGCGCTGGTAGGGGGACGTAACGGTCTTTGTTGCCTTTGCCGAGTTAGGCGCACTTGACCGGGTTGCCACGGTATGAGTATTCTTCATACCGGAGGTGACCACCATGCCAAAGACCAAAATCGCCATATCTCTGGATCCTGACATTCTGACTCGGTTGGACGAGTTGGTGGAGGGAGACGCTTACAAGAGCAGAAGCCAGGCTGTAGAGGCTGCCATTGAGGAGAAGCTGGAGAGGCTGGATGGCAGCAGACTGGTTCGCGAGACAGCAAGGCTGGATCCCGAGTTCGAGAAGGCGCTCGCCGAGGAGGGGATGTCGGAGGAGTTGGGTGAATGGCCTGCATACTGAGAGGGGACATTCGCTGGGCAGACCTCAACCCGACTCGAGGGCATGAGCAGGCCGGACGTCGTCCCGTTCTGATTCTGAGCCGCGATGTCTTCAACGACCGCTCCGGAACAGTGATTGCGGTGGCGCTCACCAGTCAGCGGCAACGCGCGGGCTTCCCGCTGACACTCGAGCTGAAGGGCATTCGGTTGCCGAAGCCCTCTTGGGTGAAGATCAGCCAGATCCGAACGCTCTCGGTGGATCGGATTCAGAAGCGGATCGGCAAAGCCATCCCAGAGCAGCTCGCGAAGGTAATCGAAGGCCTGAATGAGATCCTGGGCGTCTAACACGCGCGTGAACCTGACTCGCTGCGCTCGCAGCTGATGCGCAGGACGTTAGACGGACCACGTTGTCGCCAGATGCTGAGCGGGCACAAGGAAGTAGCAGCCAAGCTCGTACAGCTGGAGCGACGGCTCGCCGACCACAACGAGAAGATCCTTGTCCTGATCCGAGCGATCCGGAGCCTGACCAGCCCTGAGCCGGTTCCGGAGAAGCGGCGGATCGGATTTCGTGCTGAGGAGTGAGCCCTAACATCCGTGAGAGACATCATCAGCGGGATCAAGGCGGAGCGAAAAGCGGGCGCCTAACAAGGCGCTCCAGCGGAAGCTCGTGCCTCGCGCGGCTGAGCTTGGTCGTTGGGCGGCTTCACTTCCCCGACTGGCTGGCAAATCCGTTAGCATGAGTATCCGTCTTTGACTAGAAGGTCCTCAAGGAGGCCCCACCCCATGACAAACACGAAAAGTAAAATATCGTTGTTCGCTTTACTTCTGCTGGGTCTTGTTTCTTCCCCGAGTTTCAAGGCGAATGTTGTTACAAGCGGCGAGCAAGCAGGCAGTATCCGTAAAGCTGGAAGCGTTAATTCGGTTCACGCTATGACCGCAACGCGAGCTGCTCACACGGCAACGCTATTACCCGATGGCAAAGTTTTAAGGTCATACCGCGACACTGCTTCCTAATGCCCAGTCCCCCCTGGCATTTATCGCTTCCCCAAACCCCTGCTGGGGACCCAGGTTCCTGCGCGAGTCACACTCATAGTGCCCACGAGGACGGGTTCAAACCGGCTAACCTCACCAGCAGGAAAATTCCTTTTCCCGCTGGA
>JBHHYX010000371.1:0-5601 GCA_046757765.1 Acidobacteriota bacterium
AAAGAAGCGGCGAGAAGGGGACAGGGCATTTTTCTGGTGTCTTGTTCGAATCCAGCAGGCCCAGGAAGACGGATTGGTGAAGGTCCTGGGCAACCAGGACTTCAGTGGCTGGGCTGAGATTTTCGAGGACCCCATCCAAGTCTCGACCATGCTCGATCGGCTGCTGCACCATTGCCTGGCCTTCAACATCAAAGGCGACAGCTTCCGGGTCCGCGCCAATAAACCGAAAGGGGGTAGGGAAAATTAGTGGCCAAATTCTGAGGAATTTTATTTGGCCGGTAAGAGTTTGTTCTTGCGGCTGGGCGAATGGGTGTTGGCGTTTGTTGGGGCGTTGAGGGCATTTGGGGAGTGGGAAGAAACGGCGGGCTTAGGCCCACCGCTCGCCCGGAACTGGGAATGAAAGCTCGGGGTGACGATGGTGGTGGGGGTCTCCCTCCCGTCACGCGATCCCCGTGGGGGGACTTGCTCATTCATGGGGCCCTTCCGGCTCCAGAACTGGACGGCTGTGCTCGCGTAGGAACCTGGTTGTGGCCTGGCGTTCAAACCGATCCTCCTGACCTCAGAAGACGAAGCTTCCGTTGGCGTCCTTGCCAAATTTGTCGAATTTGTGCCGAGGTATGGGAATAGCTATCAGGGCGTAAATGAGGATCGGGAGGTCTCCATTGTCTGGTCTGATGCAACGCGGAGGACCTTTACAGAGGCTTGGCAACATCAGGCAGATCCCATGGGGAAGAAGGATGAGTCAACTTTCAACCGATTTCAGAGGGTTTTTGTCATGATGAGGGATTGGAGATCAAGTCGCCTCCACCTACAGCATCCAGCTTCACCGAGACGTGCCACGACGAAGCACGGGTGGACATCCTTGATAACGAGGTTCTCCTTTTTCGTCCTCTTGCTGCCTACAGGGGTTACAGCTCTGGTTCTGGCGGCAGGTGAGACGAATGCCTCCCGCAACGAACAGAGGTTGTCCCGGGAAGAGTCCGATCAAATCGCTTCCGGACAGGTTGGCGACAATGATTTCCGAATCACTCACATGGGCCCTGACGGAGACCCCGACTTTGATGGGTTGCGGCCCGCTGTTGCCTACAACTCCTTTGGGGAAGAATTCCTGGTGGTGTGGATGGGTGAGGAGAGCAGGCCCGATCAGTTTGAAATCTATGGGCAGCGAGTGGATGCAACGACCGGGAAAGAGATTGGCAATCGGTTTCAGATCTCGCGGGCAGAGGAGAGCCAGAATCTGAGCGCAGTCAGGCCCGATGTGGCTCGTAATTCCATCAATGACGAGTACCTGGTTGTCTGGGAGCAGCGAGACCTCGACGGTACCGAAGCCGAGATCTTTGGACAGCGGCTCGATGCCACAGGTGGCGCGGTGGGGAACAATCTTCAAATCAGCGAAATGGGGATGGACGGCGAGGTCAGCCTTCGTGCATTTCGTCCGGTGGTTGTCTACAACACGTCAGAAAATGAGTACCTCGTGGCCTGGACAGGCGAGGTGGCGGTCGACAAGTTCGAGATTCATATCCAGCGAATAGACGCCACATCCGGAGCCGAAGTTGGAGAAATCGATAGTCAGCTGACGCATACCGGTGATCCGGAAGATACCGATGCCTTCGCCTCCCGTCCTGATCTTGCCTACAACCCGACCCGAAACGAGTATTTCATTGTCTGGGATGCGGATCCGACAGGTGAGTTTGAAATCTTCGGCCTGACACTTGACGGCGCCGACAGCATCGCTTTGTCCCCCGATCCTATACGCATCAGCCACATCGGTCCGGAGGGTGATCCAAATTTCTATGGAGCCTTTTCGGCCGTTGCCTACAACCCACTTCAGGATGAATACCTGGTGGTTTTCGAAGGTGTCGCTGACGCAGATATCTTTACCGGCAACCTCAAAGTGGAGATCTTTTCGACTCGAATTGACGGCAGCACCGGAACTCCCGTCGGACTGGATGCTCTTCAAATAAGCAACACCGGGCCTGAACAGGACGTCCTATTCGATGCATTCGATGCGGATGTGGCGTTCAACAGCCTTCAGAACGAATACCTGGTCACCTGGGAGGCGGATGGTGTCACCCCTCTCTTGGAAAGTCTGCCTACAGATGACGAGTTTGAGATCTTTGCTCAGAGAATGGATGGTCGCCTTGGCGTTGAAATCGGTGGCAACGACTTCCGAATCAGCGACATGGGACCTGGCCCCGACGGCGACCCTGACTTTGGTGCCTTTTTCCCCGCATTAGCCCATAACGACGGTTTCGGCAACGAGTACCTGGTTGTGTGGGAAGGGGATGATCAGACAGACGGGGAATTCGAGATCTATGGACAAAGAGTAAGCGGCCTGACCCCGGTTTTTCCCGACATCTTTTCACCCACGATTTCAGTCACTCTTGAAGGAACGACTGGAGAAACGGTCCCCGGGAAGAGTCTCAGGCGCATCCTGCAAACCTCAAGGATCTTTCTAGACCAGGATGATCTTCCGGGTTCGAGGGTACTGCAGGCGGACGGCGGCCTGGCGAATCTTGAGTCGCTTTCGATCGGTTCGGAGGTGGTTGCCACTGAGGCTTCACTCACAGCCGTGCTCTCTGGTGATCGCATCGAGGTGGCGAGCGGGCAAATCAGTTACGTCGTTTCAGAACTCACCTCGAACCATGTCAAGCTCTTGGGGGTGGTCACGGCATTGGACGTCAATCCATTGGTTCTTGCAATGTTGCCGGACGACTTGAAGGGGATCGAGCACGATGCGGTCGGTGTGGCGGTCTCCCGGGCTGAGATCACATCCAGGCCCGACGAGAGAGGTTTTATTTTTTCTGAGGAATTTCAAACCGCCAGCAGAGTCTCCGAGGATTACAAGGGTTTCATGTCGGAGCTACTGCTGGCCGATACTTTCTCAGACACGTTCTACAGAACTCCCCGCTTTAGCGGTGCTCTGTCATTCGCGAGTGATTTCACCTCTCGAAACCAGCGACTCTCGGCAGGAACGTTCAGCACCGAAGTCGATGTCCAGGGCCAGCTGCCCGCCACCTTTACCGCCGATCCCAACCCCATCCAGGTGTGTGAAGGACCGGTAGGAAAAACGACTATCATCTGGGATGCTCCGGGAGTACAGAAGGTTGAAGTGCGGGTGGGCTCCCCTGACGGCACCGTTTTCACCCGGACAGGGCCGAAAGGTTCCAAGGAGACCGGCCAATGGGTCAGGAACGGGATGGTCTTCTACCTGCTGGACGCTTCGGACGGATTTGTCCTGGCCACCGTTCGTGTCAAGTTCACGAGAACAGGGTGTCCGGCGCCGCCGGTCATAACGGCCACTCCGAATCCAATAATGGTTTGCGATGGTGGTGCGGGAAAGACGGATATCTCCTGGATGGCAGAGGGCTTTAGTCGTGTTGAGATCCGGGTGGGTTCACCGGACGGAACGCTGTTTGCACGGGGGGGAGCCAGCGGAAGCAAGGAGACCGGGAAATGGGTCAGGGACGGACTGACTTTCTTTCTCCTGGACAGGGAAACCGGCGCAGTCCTTGACAGCATAGCCGTCCATCTCACCTCCAAAGGTTGCCCGGGTTCTCCAACGATTATCGCAGAGCCGAATCCGATCCAGGTCTGTGATGGCAATCTGGGGAAGACCACTCTAACCTGGAATGCGCCAGGTGTAGACCGGGTGGAGGTTCGGATCGGCACTCCAGAGGGTTCCCTGTTTGCGCGTACGGGTTCTTCAGGTTCGAAGGAGACGGGCCTTTGGGTGAGAGACGGTATGGCCTTCTTACTATTGGACCCTTCAAGCAAGAGTACTCTGGCAACTGTGACAGTCGGCTTGACATCGTCCGGTTGTCCGGCAAGCCAAACGGGACTCCGTTTGAGGCCGAGGTCATCCGCGCTGACTCCATTGCCCAGCTTCCGGCCTCCCCGGCAGGCGTGGACTGCCCCGTTTGTAAAGTGGGTCGACTCGACTCAGCATGGCGTGAGAAGAATGAGGACGAAGTCCTGCGCGTGCGCCGGCGAGCAGAGCACGCCGATCGGGTCAAGAAACAAGCCAAGTCTGTCAAAATGGTGCGGAAGCACTCCTGAGCCCGGTTCCACCCTTCTTGCCAAGAGCCGTATCGTTGGGCATCAACGCCTCGGCCGCGTTATCGGCATTTGAGCGGTGGACAGATACCAGCCAATGCCGGAGTTTGAACGATCTAGCCGTGCACATGGAAAACCGAATCGTGGCACTCGAGGCAGCGGTGGTTGAATTGAGGGAGGAAGCCTCAGCAGAGCTCGAACGCCACCAAAGTGCCTGGCAACCCATCGCGGCGGGCCTTGCCTCCTGGCTCTCCGACGCCAGTCGTAGCCGGCGCGAAAAAGACCACGTGCGTCTGCTCACAAAAGCGGAGTCCTGGGTCAAGGAAGCGGCAGCCGATATTCGAGACGAAGGATTTGAGCCGATAGCCCGGGAAGCGGCGGGCGTGTGGAAGTTGCTACGGCAGCAAAGCAATGTGGATCTGGGCCGGATTGAGCTGGAAGGTTCTGCGAGTCGCAGACGCGTGAAGTCGGATGTGGTGGTCGATGGTGTTCCAGGTGTGGCTCTCGGAGTGATGAGCCAGGGGGAATTGCACTCGCTGGCGCTCAGTCTCTTTTTGCCCAGAGCCAAGCTTGACGACAGCCCCTTCCGGTTCATTGCCATTGATGATCCGGTCCAGTCGATGGACCCGGCCCGTGTGGATGGGCCGGCTCGGAGAAGGTGGGCTCATTGAGCCAAGCTCGGCTCAGATACTCCCGATCGCCGTCTTTGAAGACACGAAAGAAGATGGCATTGATATTGACGCGGTATTCGTCGGCAAGATATCGCACGACCCTCTCGGTGCTCATATCGAGTTCGGAGGCGACAATCACCAGCTGATGCGAGTCATTCAGCTCCTCAGGCATCTCTTTGACCTGAAACCTGCGTTGAAAGGCCTCATCTATCGAAATCTGTTCTTGATCCGGGCGATACATGGGAATAGCTGTTAGGGGCATGTGAGGATCGGGAGAGGTCCCTGGCCTGATGCAACGCGCGGGGACTGAGAGGGACTTGGCAATATCAGGTAGATCGCCGGGGAAGAACGATTTCAGAGGGTCGCGCCTTCGCTTCGCAGGTGGAGTACCTTCCCTGGGCCCACCCTCAAGACGGGGATCCGCGTCCGGCCGACTTGCGGATCGTGGCCGAGATCTCAGCCCTGCCTCCTTGCAGAGTAACCCCTCTATCGCATATCCTCGATGATACCGCGACGCAGGCGGTGTCGGGCGTATCCCCTTCCGGAAAAGGGGGAAATGAGATCTCCTCCTGGATAAGAATACTGCGGGAACGATCTTGTACGCGAAATCGAAACAAAGTCCCGCTTTGAGTGTCTTGTCGATCTATTCGGCCCTGTTGCGGAGCGAAAAAAAAGGGTAGGCAGTAGTAGGCAGTAGGGAATGGGCGGTGGGCGGGATGTCTGGGAGGAGGGGGATGTTATGGGTGTTCAAGACGCAATTGACCTTCTGAAGGCAAACCGCGCTGTGCTCTAGCCCGACTTTACCGCGGAACAGGCACATTGGCAAGGATCTGACCGCCCCCTGAGAACCTGCCATTACGGTCCAACCCCAGGC
>JBHHYX010000372.1:0-5598 GCA_046757765.1 Acidobacteriota bacterium
GGCCCGGGGCTTTGCCAAGGTAGAAGCCCAGCAAGCTACGATGACATCAGTCGATCGCCTCGGCTTCCACTTGCAGTTGAAAACGGGAGACGGTGTGCACGGCGCCCGGGTCCCGTTCACGCGTGAAGTGAGAAACACACAGGAAACGAGAACGGTCTTGGTTGAAATGGTACAGCAGGCGCGGCAACGAGCTTGACAGTCGTGCGCAGGCGAGCGTGCCTCCTCCGGCGCCGCTCCCAATGATGATAAGAACGTCGCAAATGGCGTAGATTTGCCCGAACCAGGGAGTTGCCTCCCGGACTATCTTGCTGAATCCCAAGCGAGAGAACGAGCCAAGTCCTCTTATGGCACGTGGGTGTGGAAAGCGTGATGCACGAGGGACCCCAGGCGAATCATCTTATCCCCTTGATTATCAATCGACTAGGCGAAGGAGATTAGGAGAAAGGTCTAATTGGTACATAGGAAATGGGTCCTATTCATGACCCATCTGGCGGCAATCAATTGTGACTATATGGACCTAGACGCCGACAAGTGATCCTCATCACAATACGCTCTAGTAAGTCGGGACACCTCGGCACCCTGTCGTCGGGGATTTCTGGAGGGCGTAATAGGGGTAGGCTTTATGGCGCCGCCAGAAAACTTTGAAGTCAACATCATCGCTCAACTGCTGCGCGCTGAGCCCGCGCGGCCGGCAAAAACCGGGCCCAGCAGTTCCTTTTGGCACCGCCTGCATGAAGAGGGCTTGAGCGAAGAGACCATCACCACCTTCTTTACCAGCCGTTTCCGGATTCCTCGCGTACGCCTGGCGACCAACGACGGCAGTGGAACCGGCGCAGCATGGCACCTGCAATCTCGCAAGGCGGTCGGGCCGTTGCCGACCATCAGCCATACGCTTGACATCCTTCCCGAAGCGCTGGCCCGGCGCCACGTCTGCCTCCCCCTGCACCTGCAAGGGAAGAAGCTCTTCTTGTGTATGGCGAACCCAGCCAACCTGCACGCCATTCATGAAGTCGAGTTCCACACCGGCTATACCGTCTTGCCGGCGGTGGCGACCCGAAGCGAGATCTGGGATGAGATAGAGCGCTACTACGGGGTGTCCCAGAATCCTCCCCCGCAGGTCGCGCCCACCAGTTCTGCCACTTCGGAACTCGAATGGCTCCAGCCCGAGCCCTTGAGCGTCGACCTGGATGAGTGGAGCACCTGCCAGGCGGCGAGCGAACCCCCGGTGGTGCACTTGAGCAACCTGATCCTGGTCGAAGCAATGGAAAACTTCGCCAGTGATATTCACATTGAACCGGGCGAGACAGAGGTACGGATTCGCAACCGCGTTGACGGCATGCTCCGAGATTCGCTGGTGGTCTCCAAAGCGATTCATGCCGGGCTTGTCTCGCGGATCAAGATTCTCGCCAACCTCGACATCAGCGAGAGGCGCCGCTCCCAGGACGGTCACATCCGGGCACGGTTCCGCCGCGAGGGCGTGCGGTTGCGCGTGTCGACGCTTCCCACGGAGTTTGGCGAGAAGGTTGTGTTGCGTATTCTAGGCTCAGCCAAGGGCATCCCCGCCATCGCCGACTTGGGCATGGAACCCGACCAAATCAGGCAGTTGCAAGATGCCATGACCCAGCCCCAGGGGATGATTCTGGCGACGGGGCCGACAGGGAGCGGCAAGACCACCACCCTCTACTCCGTGCTGGCGGCCAAGCGCAGCCGGGAGCTGAATATTGTCACCATCGAAGACCCCATCGAGTACCACTTGGGCGGCGTGAACCAAGTCCGGGTGAATCCCAAGGCGGGCATGACGTTTGCCAATTGCCTCCGTTCCATCCTGCGCCAAGACCCGGATGTCATCTTGGTCGGCGAGATCCGCGACTTGGAAACAGCCCAAATCGCCTTTCATGCCTCTATGACCGGCCATATGGTGCTCAGCTCGCTGCACACCAACACCGCCCTGGGAACCGTCTCCCGCTTGCTGGAGCTGGGGATCGAGCCCTTTCTCTTGACCTCCTGTGTGAATCTGGTCATCGCTCAGCGTCTCGTACGCAAGGTGTGCCTGCACTGTCGTGAGCCCTACGAGCCGCCCCGCGGGTTGCTGGAGCGAATCGGGTGGACGGATCCAGAGATGCACTTTGTGCAGGGAAGGGGCTGTCTGGAGTGCAGCCAAACCGGTTACTCGGGTCGCATTGGCTTGTTCGAGATCCTCCCGCTGACCGCAGGCGTGCAGGATGCCCTGAATCGAAAAGCCGACGAGAGCGAACTGCTGGCAGCCGCCCGCGCCGCCGGGATGCGTCTCCTGCGGGAGGACGCGGCGTGCAAGGTCAGGCGAGGCGTTACAACGCTCGAGGAGATTCAGCGGGTCATCCACTTGAGCGAGGAGGGATTCTCCCCCTGCCCTCAGTGCAGCGCGTTGGTGCAAAACAGTTGTTCTGTTTGTCCGAGCTGCCTGACGCAAAGGGAGCAGCCCTGCCCTGCCTGCGGCCACGCACTGGAGGCGGGGCGGAAAGAGTGCCCTCAGTGCCATCGAGCGGCTGAAGCAAGAGGAGCCCCGGAGAAACGACGGGGGAGCTGGTTACACTAGGACAACTTGTCATGCCAATCAGCCTTGATGCCAAGTTCTCTGACACTCCACTGTGTCAGAGCTGCGGGCGGCGTCAGCTAGCGGACAATGACCCCCGTTGTCGTCTCTGCGGCAGCGCGCTGGTTCTCCCTGTGATCGGCTACCGCCGCAACCGCGCGGGAGAGTGGGAGCGCATCCGTGAATTGAACCTAACCATTCCTCTGCCCCACTCTGAACCCCGTCCCCGCCTACGCCGTCTGCACCGCTTCGCCCTCCTGGTGCTCTTGTCCTCCCTTCCCGGCGGAATGCTCTGGGGTTGGTCCTGGAAATTGCAACGGGAGGTCACGCAGCATGAATCGGCAGCCGCGACGCGGCAGGCCGAAGGTAGAGGGATCATCCTCGCTCGGCTGGAAGCGACGGTGGACCGAGTGGGCAAAGGCAGACTGGTTATTCTGGGGAGCACCAATCTCCCCGACGGCACGGTTCTCGAGGCGCGTTTTCTCCGAGGAGAGACAGTCCTGGCCCGCGATTATCCCATTGTGGTCCAAGACCGCGCGTTTCGCTCTTCCGAAATGGCGAACAGGGGCAAGCCCTTCCACCGGGGCGAGTATGATGTTCAGATCGTAGCCCCCTTTGGATCTACGCAACAATCCGATGCTGTCTTCGCCGTTGTGGGACCCAGGGGCAGGAAACTAATCGGTCCGCTCATTGAATCCAACCGTGAAACACCCCCGGCGAAGCAGATCGCCTTCCGGGGAACCGTCTCCCTGTGGTAGCTCTCCCCATGATGCCTCGCCCTCACTCCCAAGCGCTACGAGCCCGCAGCCGGCGAACCGGGGTCGCCGGCTTCACCCTCTTGGAGACCCTCCTAAGCGTCTTGATTCTCACCATCGGCATCCTTGCCACCGGGCCCCTGGTGCTCCTGAGCACTCAGCAGAGTGAACTCAGCCGCTATCGAACCAACGCGACCATGCTGGCGCAGCGCCAATTGGAGCGGATTGCTCAGAACAAGCTGGCTGCCGCAGGTGGTTTTTCCGACCCGGACGGAAACTGGATTCAGGTGGACTGCCTCAATGCGGCCCAAGAGACATGCGGCAGTCCCCTCAATGACTTCGGTCTCATTGATTTTTCCCAAGACGCCCTCGTCAGCTTTTCCTTGCCCTCGACCGACCCCGACGGAATCACCTACGACATTCGCTGGAACATTCAACGCTCGCCCAACGGCACCAGGAGAATCATCGTTGGTGTCCGGGGCCGCGCAGGAATATTCCTGATCCCGGCCGTCCACCTTCGCACACTCGTGGCGCCGTGAGCTGATCCTATGAGGAAACGATCCGGCCAAGCGTCGCGGGGCTATTCAGTGCTGGAGCTCCTTGTCGCCATGGCCATTTTCACCGTGTTTAGCGCCACGCTTTTTCAGGTCCTAGTCTCCATGCAAGCAGCCCAGGACCGGCAGGACCAGCACCTGACCCGGCTGCAGTCGGCACGGGGTGCTCTGTATCAAGTGCTTCATGACCTACGCCTGGTCGGCTATCCGGCCCGAAACAATTTTTCTTCGCCTTCCTCCCCCGGGCTGCTGGCCGACGGTTTCCTGGAAGCAACGCCCAACTCCCTGGTGTTTGAAGCCGACCGGGACGGGGATGGCCGCGTGGAGCGAATCGAATACCGCGTCGCGGCCGACCAGCGCAGCATCCGGCGGCGCATCTTTCTCAAACGGATGGACGGCAGCGTGATCGGTCCCATCTCCAGTCAGGACATGTTCGTCCGGGACCTCGCCAATGCAACCTTGGCCGCCCCTCCGCCCGTGTTCAGTTGGGATAGCGACCCTGCGAGCCCGAAGCCTTTCCCCAACAACATTACCCTTGTCTACGTGACCCTGGCAATCGAAGTCCGTCTCGACCCGGTCGATCCGAGCATCCGGAAAATCATTCATTTGACAGGAGCCGCCCGCCGCCTCAATCCGGTCCAGTAGAAGACACCATGAGACGACACCAGCCGAGGTCAAAGACGCGAGCCCCCGAGGCGGGCATCACGCTCCTGCTGGCGCTCTTCGTGTTGGTTCTGCTGTCCGGCATTGTCGCCAGCATGGCCGCCCAGATCATGACTGAGAGCCGGGTGAACAGTTCCTACCGGAACATAGCCCAGAGCTACTACTCGGCCCAGGCCGGACTGGAAGAAGGGCGTGCCCGGCTCGTGTTCTCCGCCCCCGACGCTCTTCCAGACTCCAGTCTCCCGCAGGGTCACCTTCCCGACCATGCTCACGTCGCCTACATCATCAACGGCACGGCCCAGGATCCCGTAGACCCCAACGACCCCGGATCGCCGTATTTTGATAGTCAGTATCGCCGCGAGTTTCCCGTGGGAGGGAAGCGATCCGAGTTGCACTTCAGCGTTCAGCCGAATGCTCAGACTTCATTTGCCATCCCCTACAAGTGGGTCCGCATTACGATGAAGACCGAGTACTCCTCCCGGCAAGATGTCAACCAGGACGGCGTGGTCGACCAGGTAACCCCGATCGTTTTCAACGGCAGGCAACAGCGGCTGGCGAGCGAAGCAGGCGGAGGCCAGATGGTTTACAAAGTGACCACCTTGGCCGTGGAGCCGGGAGGCATGAGGCGACTGCTGCAATCCGAGGTAGCCAGCGGGCGCTCGTTTGCTCCCCCGGCCGCCCTCGCCGCGGGCGGCAGGGTTGAAGTGAACGGAGCCATAACTGTCTCGGGGCTGGACAACTGTGCCTCGATGCCCAACCTCTACGGAATCCTGTCTGCGGGCGATGTCAAACTCAGCAGCGGAGCGACCGTGCTGGGTGAGCCCGCCCCCTATCAGGCCCACACTTCTCTGCCGGCGCCAACTCCCACCCAACTGCTAGAGGAACTCAAACCTCTCGCGATTCCGATCCTGGATGCCGATCCCTCCAACGTCAGCTTTGACTCCAACAATGGAGTATATGAAGGGAGCTGGGTCTCGTTGGGCGACTTGACTACCTTCCCCCCGTCGGGCCCAGGGGACGTTGCTCCGGCCCTCGTCTATGCTGACCATTCGCT
>JBHHYX010000373.1:0-5574 GCA_046757765.1 Acidobacteriota bacterium
GCGTAACCGACCTTGCCAAAGGCCCGGAGGGCCGACATTCGAGTAGCCCGGTCCGCAAGGGCCGGGAGGCCCTGATGTCCCTCGCCGACAGGCCCGGAGGGCCGACACAAAGGCGGTAAAGGCAACCCAGGCATCACCTCAATGGCCGCTCGGCGGTATGAGGTCGGTCGCTACAACGAGACTGGAACGACCAGCTCCTTACCGAAGGGGTTCGGTCGCGGGTAACGCCGCTGGCAGGGCTGCTCCCTGGGCGGCGCCAGAGCGGCGAGGATTCGGCTCAGGTGCTGCGTACTCGCGCCGCCGGCTTGAACTTGCCGCCTACAACGGCAGTAGCGGAAAGGCCGGCAGCTCGCTCTCCCGGATTCCGAGCAGCTCCAGGGCATCTTCGAACAGGGATCGAAAATGCTTTGCCTCAATCGGTTGGAGGCCGTGGGCCAGGATCGATCGGTTGCGTTGTTCCAGGTGGCTTCTCACCCGTTTCTCCCTGGCGCTGTAGCGTTGACCGATGGGATCTTCCAACTCCACCAGCAGATCCAGACAGCGCTTGAGGCCAAACTTGAGCGTGGGAGTGCGGATTCCGTTGTCTCCAACCTCACTGGACTGGTAGGAAGCCACAAAGTCTTGCCGCAGGGGTTCGGGAATCTGCTCCGGGTGGGCGTGGCCGGGGTCGACTCCGTACTTGTAGAGCAGACAGTGCTGGGCCCCTTTCTCGATGGCGGCATAGCAGCGGGCGGTGGCATCTTCGAACTTCCCCTCCAACAGAGCCCGGCGGCGTGCATTTCCCAGAAGGTCGTGCACCATTTCCCAGGAGCGCTGCCCGGGGGCGATCCTCTCCAGCACTTGCAGAGCTTCGCGCGTCTCCTGGGCAAATCTCTTCAGAGCCGGAAAGAGGGGCTGCGGAGTCTGGGTCAGGTAAGCCAGAGGCTCCCTGCATGCTCTCAAGTGGTGAAGAGCCCTCTTGTGGTCGAAGACATCCCACCAATGGAACCCTTCGAAGACTTGACTCAGCACGGCGTAAAGCCGGTGGGCGGGCTCCTCATCGACCCTGCCTGCCACCTCCTTCATCAGAGTGGCCCCGTTGCCGTACTGGGCGCGATTGAAAAGGTTGACGGCGGTTCGAGCATCCAGCCAGGCCACCTTGTTCCAGGGATTCTCCTGGAGAAACAGTCTCTCCCTCCCGTCGAGCACGATACCCAGGCCGCCTTTGGTCCGGCTGGAGGGGTCGGGGGCGCCGATATAGCTGACGACGCAGGGATGTTTGGAAGACGCCAGGACCAGGGCGGAACTCATGGCCTTGGTGCCGGCGGTGTAGTCCACCAACTCAGGCCAACTGCTTTCCCCGGCTCCCAGCTTGTGGAGGGCCGAGGGCACCTCCTGCAAGAGGGCGAAGACACTTTCCCCCAGGCTCTGTTCGTTGGGCGTGACCACGAACTCATGGTCGGGAAGGTGTCCGGGGTCCTCCAGCAGGGCCGGCATGATCTGGCTGGAGACGAGCCGGCGCGAGTTGAGGGAGACAAAGAAAATCACTCGCTCCGCCCGGTGATGGCGAATGGAAAAGAGTACGGGACTGGCGGCTCCCCCCACGCTGATAAGCAAAGAATGGTTCATGATGAGTCGGCTCCTAAGAGGGTGCTTTGCCCTGATCTGTCGGATTCCGGGGCTGGAACCGCTCTCGGATTTCATCTCCGATGAGCAGTTCCACGCCCAGCGATCGCGCCCAGGCGCGGTACTTTGCTCTCTCCTCCTCTCTCACCCGCAGCACCGCCAGCATGGGGCGGGCGTGACTTCCTCCCAGCGTTCTGGCCCGCCGCGAGAGGGCCTCCATGTGTTCCAGCGGCGTCCTGGCCAGCAGGGACTGCTTGCAGGAGATCACGCGCAGCAGGCAGGCTTGCCGGTCGACACAGGCCAGGTCGGTTTCTCCGAAGGCCTCTTCTTCCTGCTTGAGCGGTTGCAGGCTCCACCTGGCGTCTCCGAAAGCGGGATTGCGCTGCAGCAAGTCGAGCACGAACAATTCCAGCCAGGACCCGTCCAGGAGATTGGAGAGGGCCTCGAGTGCCCGCCGCAACTCCTTTCGGGTCGATCCTCGGCAGCGGGGGAAAAAGGATCCCCGCTCCTTTCTGAGCAGCCCGTGGGCGGCGGCACAGCCAAGGTAGCCCTCCACACCATCGCAGGGAGGCGAAGGAAGAGGGTCCGCCACCAGTCGCTCGATCTCTCGCCGGCTGCCCGGAATCTTCCCCCGAGCGCATCGAAAATGGCCGCGCAACCGCCTTTCGTAGTCGAGGAAGAGATCCGATGCCTGGCGCTTGAAAGACCAGGCTCCCCGCCCGAATTGGAGCTCTGGAGCGGCCGGCGTCTTGAAGCGAAGCCGGTCTGACTTCAACCCGTTGGCTGTCACCAGCAAGGGGACGCTCAAGAGCTGGGGCAACTCCTGGAAATCGAGTCCTTCGCAGGCTTTCTCCCCGGGGGTCCAGACGAAGCGGCTCTTGGCGGTGTCGCAGTAGAGAGCGCGGGCGTTGCAGCGCAGGGCCCGTTCAAAGGCGCCGATCGACATCATCTTGGTTCCCCCGGTGTAGTTGAGAACGGTTCTGCCGGCAGCGGCAAACAGAGGAGCCAACTCGGCCGAGACCTTGTCCAGCGTGGGGTGGGATTGGCTCAGTTCGTGCTCGCTGAACTGGGGTGAGTAGTTTCGAAAAGTTGGACAGCTCCGGGCCAGGTACCGGACTGCGGAGCGAAGACTGCGCGCCTGGGCCTCATTGTGCCCGCGACTGCGCACCTGAACGATACGAGCCGGCCGGAAGGCCAGGATGGGGAGCAGATTCTGCAGCGTCTGTTCGCTGACGAGATGGATGAAAGTCATTCTTTCGGTCATCGTGTTTTCAGACGGACGTCAAACACCGAAGATCAATCAGACGAGCGAACGAGGAGACAATGCCACTACCACAAAGAAGGTCGCCTCGTGACAAGTCGTTTCAAATGCTGCGCTCGTTGGCGTGAAACCCTTTTGGAGTGCGGAAGTTTCACTTCCGCCTTTTTCTGTGGCTGTGCCATCCGGCAGTTTGTCAAAAGCGGCAGTGTCACTGCCGCACTCCAAAGTGGGGTCCGTCCCCGGATTTCCCTGGGGAATCCCACAGTACCTTGCTGTCCGCACCGGGCTGCATCATTTCCCGGAAGAGGCCCCAATCCGCTCGTTTCCGGGTCCGTTGCTTCCTGGGCCCCATTCCCTTCTCCTCCAGCACGAGGGTTGAACCTTCGGGAATAGCCATGTCGGGGAAGAAGACGGCCAGCGGGTAATAGCGGCGCCCGGCGCGAATGACCTTGAGGTGCACCGGACTGGCCCAGCGGGCGCAGTCTTTGGCCTTGGTCTCAACGACCCGTTTCCCTCGTTGGTACCGTTGTTCCAGGGGCAGGCCGATCACCGGACGGTAGAGGACCTCTCCCTCGCCCAGTGCCGCATTGTGGTCATTGAGGGCCCATTTTTTCGGCTTGGCGATGAACCGAGTGGCTCGGAAACCTTTCAGCCATCGCCCCAAGCAGTCGAGAGCTCCATCTGGATCGTTTTCTCCTTGTCCCAGGGTCATGGCCTTGAGAGAGGCAGAGCGAAAGGGAGAGAGAGTCTCCGCCAGCACCTTGGGCCAGGCGCGCAGTGAATCGAGGGACTCAGGGAACCGGCTCTTCTCGGCGGCCGGCCCAACCGAACCGTATCCCCTCCGGCTGCGGGTGCCCAGGGCTCCCAGGAGAATCCAGGCATCCAGAGCGGCCCAAAACTTGCGCTCCAAAGAGTGGTCCACTCCGGGGCCAAGAAAGACCGACAATGAGAAGGTGCCACCCGGCATGATCACGCCCCGCTTCTGTTCGCTCGTTTTGGTGGGGCGGAGGGGCCAGAGCAGGTAGGCTTGCGGTTGGTTCATATTCGTGCCCACCAGATCGAACAGGTTTCTCGATTCCCGCGAAATGAGAGGATCGAGGATCCTCAACCGGACACGACTCCGCTGGGCGCCGTTGTGAACGCCTCCAAAAAGGCTTTTCTCCTCGCCGCGGTTTCCACCAAGAGCCCGAAACCACCAGCGGAGCTGGCCGCGAATGGAAGGGACGCGGATTTCCGTCTGTTGTGGGTCCGCTCCGGCCAGGAAAGTAGGCGTCAAAAACTGAATGCGATAGGTCGTCCAAGGCATCACAACTCCTCTCCCAGGTTCTCCGCCACCTTTCGGATCGATTCCCACCGGCTGGATCTCTTCTTCTTCCACATCTTAAGCCGGCTGGCTCGTTCGGTCCTGAGAACCTGAAAAAATGCCCGTTGCTCGGGCTCACTCTTGCCATCCAGTTCACGAGCGAAGTGGGAAAAGGCTTCGTCTCCCAGGCCGCTGATCTGCTCCCTGGCGCGCTCGACCGGGGTCATCCCAGCCAGTCGTTCGGCTCGGGCTTGCTGCTGGCGTCGCAGCCGCTCTTGCTGCTCCCTTTCTTTCTCCCGAGCCTGGTCGCGGCGGGCCTCCGCTTCGGCGTCAAACTGAAACCAACCGTATCCGGCAGCGGTCTTGGCGCCGGCTCCATGGTCGGTCAGGGCGAGGATGAGCCAGTCCCTGGCGTTCTGCAGAGGGTCAAATTCGGCTGGCAGGGAAAGCGACTTGCGCAGGTGGCGCATCCGCGTCTCGGTAAGGCACAGCGCCAGGACAAAGACGAAGTCGCAACCCGTTTCCACGGCGGGGAAGATGTTGGGAATCGGGTTTTCGATGTCCAGCGCGCGGCGACTCGAATCATCACTCCTGTAGTAGTCCGGATGGTGGCAGGTGACAATGTCGGCGCACAATTGGACCGCTCCGGTCGGGTAAGCGGGGAGGAAGGAAACAGAGCCGGCGAAGCCCGACGAGAGGGCGCCGGAAGGCGCATCGATCTGCTTGAGATAGGGATCGGCGGCACCCCAGCCGAATACGGCCAGGATGGCCGGCAGGTCGGAGGCTGAAGCCGTACTTTCCAGAGCCGCGGCCCGAGAAATCCCCTTCAACGCCGATCCCGGAATGTAAGGGACACCGAAATGGCGATCCAGGCAGAGGCCTGCGTTTTCAACCACCCCGCCCGCCTGGTTCACAATGAGGCGTCCTTGCAGCCGGGCCTGAAAGGAGGTTGTCGCTCTCGCCCCAATGGCATGCGGAAAGCCAAGGCGCGCGTCTTTCCAGGCCGGATCGCTCTTCACGTCCAGAAGCCGCCTCACAAAACGGGCCCGAGTTTCCTCATCCTTTTCGTCTGGGTCGGACAAGTCGGGAAACTTGTCGGCCAGAAGCGAGAGATTGGAACACTTTTGGGCTTTGGGGCCCAGAAGAGCGCTCACGTCAAGGCTCATTCGGATGGGCATTTTCGCCTCCCTTTTTGCTCTTGGCGAACCTGCGGAGGTAGTTGAGATAAGCGAGCGCCTCCGAGGTACACAGACGCAGTTGTGCGGAGTCGCTTTGGGTCAGATGGTCGAGCAACGTGCCCATACTCGGCTCCCCACCGGTCAGCAGGCCGACCTCCAGGTCGGCGAGATGACGGCTGATCTCGTCGCAGACGGCGGCGTAGCCCTTGCTCTTCTGCTTGCTGTAG
>JBHHYX010000374.1:0-5571 GCA_046757765.1 Acidobacteriota bacterium
TAAACTGAACCGAAGCGTCAGCGCCCGGCCAATCCGGATGGCCACTCACTCACGTGCGTGGTTCAGTGACGCCAGAATCGGTCAACTCAGGTATGAATAATGCGGGCTTACCGACTCAAGTCCACCCGGGGCAGAAGCTTGAAGATCGCCACCGCGGCAGCCAGAGAAGCCGCCACTAGAACCAATCCCGGAAGAGGCCGGCCGTAAATGAAGTAACCGGTGCCAAAGACAACCGCATAGACGCCCAAGGTCCCCAGGAACCAGCAGGTGATCGCAGCAGCCAGACTGTCTTCTCTCTCCCGGGGTCGTGTTTGAACGACTTTGGCCCAGCCCCGCCCGAAGGGTTGGATCTTGTCGTAGAAGGTCTGCAGTGTGTCTCGTTTCGTGGTCGGGGCCAGAAAAGTCACGCTCAACCAGACGATCGAGGTGATGGCGACTCCAATCACCAGGTTCATCGACGGAGGTAAGGGTGCCAACCCCAGTCGCTGGTGAACAAAGTGAAAATAAATCGCCACCAGGAAGGAGACGATCATGGCGGAGATTTCGCTCCAGGCATTGATTCTCCACCAGAACCAGCGAAGCAGGAAGATGAGGCCTGTTCCGGCGCCAATCTGCAGGAGAATCTGAAACGCCTGCAAGGCATTCTCAAGCCACAGGGAGAGGAACGACGCCAACACCACCAGCACGACTGTCGAGATGCGGGCGACCAGCACATAGTGCGCGTTGCTGGCTTCCTTGTTGACGAAGCGTCGATAGAAATCTTCCACCACATAGGAGGCGCCCCAGTTGAGATGGGTGCTGACGGTGGACATGTATGCCGCCGCAAGAGAAGCCACGATCAGCCCCAGCAGGCCATGGGGCACAAAAACGAGCATGGCGGGATAAGCCAGATCGTGTCGAAGGATGGACGCATCCAGGTGGGGAAAGGCACTCTGCAACGACTCGAGGGTGGGATAAACCGCGAGGGAACACAAGGCCACGATGATCCAGGGCCAGGGGCGCAAGCCGTAATGCGCCGCATTAAACCAGAGGGTCGACAAGAGAGAGTTTCTCTCGTCCTTGGCGGCCAGCATGCGCTGGGCCACATATCCTCCACCGCCGGGTTCGGCCCCCGGGTACCAGGTACTCCACCACTGTACGGCCAGCGGCACGATGAATATGGTCAAGGCCGCATCCCAGTTGGAAAAATCGGGCAGAAAACTCAGTTTATCCAGGACCTCGGGATGGCTGAGTAAGCCCGACAGCCCTCCCACCTGGGGTTGGGCCAGAGCGTAGTAGGCGGCCGAGATCGAACCCACCATGGCGATAATAAAGAGGAGCAAGTCCGTCACCACCACGCCCCACAGCCCGGACAAGGCCGAATAGATGGCCGTGACAGTGGCGCAAACCACGATCGCCGAGTACTTGTCCAACCCCAGGAGAACACCGGAGATCTTAATGGCCGCCAGGGTCACCGTCGCCATGATCATCACGTTGAAGAACACGCCCAGGTAAATGGCCCTGAAACCTCGAAGGAAAGCAGCCGGCCTACCCGAGTAGCGAAGTTCATAGAAGCCGATATCGGTCAAGGCTTCCGAACGCCGCCAGAGTTTGGCGTAGACGAAGACAGTGCACATTCCCGTGACCACGAAGGCCCACCAGACCCAGTTTCCACTGACTCCCTGAGTGCGTACAATGTCCGTCACCAGATTGGGGGTGTCGGTGGAAAAGGTCGTAGCCACCATGGAAGTCCCCAGAAGCCACCAGGGAAGCTGACGGCCGGAAACAAAGAATTCGTCGATTCCTTTACCGGCTCGCCGGGCATAGTAGAGGCCCACGAAGAGGGCGATCAGAAAATAGAGAACGACAATGAGCCAGTCGACGAATATCAGCTTCATCCGCTTTTCCTCAGCTCGGGGTTCTTCTTGCGCACGCCACAGTCTCGGGTGACGCCAGCTGACCGAGCCCGCCAGCTGAGTGTTCCTGTCTTGAGCTCAGCCCGGATGTCTTATCAGCCGTCTACTGTGGTGTCGGGCATCCCCCCTCACTGCGTTGCGCCGGTTCGGCTTTCCTCGACGCATGGTCGGGCCACGCTGCGGGGACCTCCTTGGCGACACTTAGCCCGCATTTCTCACACCTACTCTACTGCGCGGGGCCGGTGGGGCTGGGAATCACCACAATGCCACTACACCGCTCGTCGGTCTGAGGCGTGAGCCTCGTTAGTGTTCTTCCGTGTCATACCACCAGGCAGTTGTAGGGCAAGAATCCTGTGGGAGTCCAGTTTTCAGGCTCGACCGATCGGCGACGCGCGGCAAGGGCTCCAGCCCGTCTGAAGTCATGCACTGCCGTCGGCGGCCGTCGTCCCGTCTCTTTCTCGAAACCATTCTCTCCAGTGCCTGATCTGCCGATCGATCGAGCGGCGGCCCGTGGAGCCTTTGTGGCGTCGCCTCTCCAGGGCAGCTCGTGGGGTCAGGATGTCCCGCACCGACGCATCACACTCGGGGGCGATTTGCCGGATGACCTCCAGTGGGACATTCTCGAGACGAAGTCCGTGGCGGGAGGCATGGGCCACCAGGCAGCCGACCTTTTGGTGGGCGGCCCGGAAAGGCACCCCCTTGCCGACCAGATACTCCGCCAGATCCGTCGCCATCAGGTAGCCGCTTCGCAAGGCGGCTTGGACACGCTCGATATTGACGGTGAAGTTCGAGAGCAGGAGGGGAAGGACTTGCAACGACTCCGTCACCAGATCGACGACGCGGAAAAGATGTTCCTTGTCCTGCTGCAAGTCCCGGTGATAAGACGTCGGCAGGCCCTTGATCAACACCGTCAAGGCATTGCAATGACCGACCACCGAGGCCGCTTTTCCGCGCATCAGCTCGAGAATGTCGGGGTTCCTCTTCTGGGGCATCAAGCTGCTTCCAGTGCAGAGCGCATCGGGGAGTTCGATCCAGCCTACGGGGGTGCTGAGAAAGTAGATCAGATCCTCAGCCAGGCGACTGAGATGGAGCATGATCTGAGTGCCGATCTGAAGAAGCTCGAGCACCCAGTCTCTGTCGCCGGCCACGTCGTAGCTGTTGCCGAAGCTCTGCCGGAACCCGAGATCCTTTGCCGTCGCCTCCGGATCCAGATTCAGTGTGCTGCCCGCCAGGGCCCCGGCGCCCAGTGGGCTTACGGAGTGCAACTCTCTGTAGAAAGCGAGACGGCGGTCATCACGACGGAGCATCTCGGCAAAAGCCAGGAGATAGTGCCCCCAGGAGAGCGGCTGGGCCGCCTGTAGATGCGTCCAGCCGGGAAACAGAAGTTGCTTCAATTGCTCGGCCCTCGCCACCAGGACCCTCTGTGCCGCAAGGACCAGGTCTTGCCAGTCTTTGGCGGTCTGCAAAGAAAACAACTTCAAGTCCAGGGCCACCTGATCGTTTCTGCTCCGGCCGCTCTGAAGGTGGAGAGCCGCTTCGCCGACAATCTCGCGCAGCCGAAACTCGATATTCATATGAATATCTTCCAGTTCCTCCCGGTAAGGGAACTCTCCTCTTGCCATCTCATTCTGGATCTGGTCCAATCCTGCGACAATCCGGTCCCGGTCGGCTCTTGAAAGGATCCCCCTCTGGGCCAGCATGCGGGTGTGGGCGCGGCTTCCCCGCAGGTCATGGCAGGCCAGGCGCCGGTCGAGATGAAGCGAGCTTGTGTACTTGCGGACCAGGGGAGCCATAGAAGCGGCAAGGCGTCCAGTCCAGAGGGGGTTGATCTCGTTTTCCGGGCCCGACGGAGCGGGGGGCTTCCGGCTAGGGGGTTCCAACGCGGACCTCCCCCACGGGTTCCCGGGCGACCCCCTCCGGCTGTGCCCAGTGCAGCTGCTTGAGGGCGGCGATCTTGAGACGCAATCCCTGAAGTCGAATGAAGCCCGCGGCATCCTCCTGGCGGTACACATCGTCCGTTTCAAAGGTCGCGAAGGAGGGGTCATATAGGCTGAAAGGCGACCGTCTCCCCAATACCCGGCAGCTTCCTTTGTACAGACGAAGCCTCACTTCTCCACTGATCCTCTTCTGTGAACTCGTCACCGTCCGCAGCAGCAGATTCATTTCGGGCGTGAACCAGAAACCGTTGTAAATGATCTCCCCCAGGCGGGGAGCCAGTTGATCCTTCAGGTGTTGAACCTCACGATCCATTGTGAGGGACTCCAGGGCGCGATGTGCCTTGTGGAGCAGGGTCAGACCGGGTGTTTCGTAGACACCCCTCGATTTCATTCCCACCATGCGGTTTTCCACCAGGTCCACCCGTCCGATGCCGTGAATGCCCCCCAGCCGATTGAGCGCCTCGACCAACTCCACCGCCTCAAGGCGTTGGTCGTCCAGAGCGATGGGTATCCCCTGCTCGAATTCAATGGTCAAATCCCTTGCTCTCTCCGGGGCCCTCTCAGGGCATGCCGTCAGCTCAAACATCTCTTCGGGCGGAGCCCGCCACGGATCCTCCAGGATCCCTCCTTCGTAGGAGCTGTGGACCAGGTTGCGATCAACGCTGTAAGGCTTCTCCTCGGTGGTGGGAACGGCGATTCCGTTCTCACGGGCGTAGCGGAGCAGATCTTTGCGGCCGCGAAACTCCCAATGCCTCCAAGGGGCCAGGATCTTGAGGCGAGGGGCCAGGGATTGGTAGGTGAGTTCAAAGCGGACCTGGTCGTTCCCCTTTCCGGTGGCTCCGTGGGCCACACAATCGGCGCCCCACTCTTGGGCGACACGCACCTGCTCACGCGCGATCAGAGGCCGCGCCAGGCACGTTCCCAGCAGGTACTCCCCCTCGTACACCGCGTGGGCCTGCAGGGCTGGAAAAACGAATTGTCGCACAAACGGATCACGCAAATCTGCGATATACACGTCATCGGCGCCTGTCCGGTAGGCTTTCCGGCGAACCAGATCAAAGTTTTCGCCCTGCCCCACGTTGGCGACATAAGCCAATACCGGACACCTGTACTTGGCCTTAAGCCAGTGCAGCAGGACCGAAGTATCCAGCCCTCCCGAATAGGCCAGAACGATCTTTTTCATCTTGATTGAAGTCTCTTCCATATCTCGTCCTTGAGCTTGTCAGGATCAGCGCCTTCGGCCGCGACTACCAGCAGCGTGTCTTCTCCGGCCACAGTTCCCAGAAGGTCGGGTAACTCCATGGCATCGATCCGGTAGGCCGCCATTGGAGCCATGCCGGCTTCGGTCTTCAGAACCAGCAGATTTCCGCTCACCTCGATGCTTTCAACCGCAGGCTGGTGTGCGGGAAACGCATATTTATGCATTCCTCCGGGCGTCACTATTTTCACAACTCCTAACTCTTGCAGATCTCGAGAGACCGTCGCCTGGGTGACTTCAAAGCCGAAATGTCCGAGTCTTTCCCGCAGGTCGGCTTGACTGGACACATCATTGTCTTTGACCAGATGACGAATAACTTCCTGACGTCGATGCTTGATCTGACTCACAGGTGGATAATTATACGGATATCAAAAGAAGGATGCAACTCCAAATCGAGGCGGGAGTTTCCCCATTGTTGGCGTAACCGGCGCCATTGTGAGGACTCAGGTGACGGACTGTGGAATGCTCCTAGTATGTCCCC
>JBHHYX010000375.1:0-5551 GCA_046757765.1 Acidobacteriota bacterium
AGCTCAATTGGCAGAGCAACTGACTCTTAATCAGTAGGTTCGGGGTTCGATTCCCCGGCGGCTCACCAGTCGTCAGTCATTCTTCATCAATCCATTTACGGAAATGGGGTTAAGGGGAGGCCTTTCAAGAGTCCTATCAGGCTGGACTTTGGGACTGCGACGCCGCGCGCTGTCTAACCTACTACACCCGCGACACCGGGACGCAGTACGCTTCACCTCCGGGCGTTTGCGGGACCTTCTCCCCGCCGACTGCCACGCTCAGCGACCCTCTCCTCAGGGACGATGTCAGCAGAGATGTCTTGCTTCAGGTCCCCATCGGCGGCTTTCGTGTTGCCAAGCTAGCGGATGTGACCAAGTTGGACGCCACCTGTCCGTCAGACAACCGTCGCAATGGATTCCAGCTCTTCGGCTACGACGCCAACTTCCGTGCGGTTTCGGACCTGGCAGTCGCGATCGAGCCCAGCGCTTGTGGAGTGGGAACCTACGACCAATCCTACTTCGACGATGTCTTCGTACCCGGAACGGATACCGGCATTCTGAGAGGTGCGGCCAAGGCATTCGTCCCCAATTCCAATTCGGACATAGTTTTTGCCAAGAGCGCCGCGGACCTCGATCCGGATTTCGGTTGGGCGCACCCCGATTACGACGGGACGCTGGAGGCGATGCACCGAAGCCGCGTGCAACGCTATGTGCATTAATGTGCATTGGGTACCGGACGTGCCTGCCGATCTATTCTTCTCCGAGTGGGACTACGTTGGCGGGCTGAAAGACTGTATCGAAAATCCACTTTCATGTGTGCACGGCGCAGCAGGGAAGAGTCCACGTAGGCGCGCAAGCTCGGTTCGACATCGACCTCGACGGCGTGGGCCTTTATACGACGCCGGGTCAATACGACTTCAGCGCCCCGGCCGGTACCGACATTCGCATCGAGCTGGTAAACACCGACAGCCCCGGCTACAACGTCAACTGGTGGATCGAGTTCCGCATTGACTCGGTGGACTGTGGCGGGAGTCTGACCATGACGTACGCGCCGTCAGTCCACGAGCAAGAGTTAGACCGGTATCTTTGCATCACCAATTTCCTCATCACCGGCGAAACCAATGGAGCTGGGACAAGGCCTTGTTCTTCTCCTCGAATCCTTTGGCTTCCGCATGAAGGACTGCAAGCTTTGCCGCGCCCTCTGCTTTACCCTTGGCTTCGGCACCCTTAGCTTCTGCGAGCAACCTTGCCGCGGTACCAGCAGCCTCAGCTTCCTTCTCTCTCTGGAGCGCGCCTGCAGCTGCCTTGCGACCCTCGGCCTGAGCAGTGAGGAAGGATTGTTCGCCCTCACCTAGCTTTTCCTGCTTGACACGGGCTGCTTCGCCTTCCAGCACAGCTGCTTCCTGTTCAGCGCTGGCCGTGATGATCCGGGCTTCCTTCTCTTTCCGGGCCCTGGTTACGACAGTAGCATCAAGTAAAGCCTCCTGCCTCTTTTTCTCTTCAGCCTGGAGCTCTGTCTGAGCCATGACCTTGGCCTTGTCGGCGTCGACCTTCATTCGCTCGAGATTCTTGCGCTCGTCCTCACCCGCGGCTTCTGCGGCAATCTCAATCCGCGCCTGCTTGCGCTTGACCTGTGCCTCATTCTCGGCGATTGCCATGTCACGCTCACGCTGTGCATTGGAGATAGATTGGTCAGCCTCTGCCTTGGCGGTCTCGCCTGTCTTCCTGGCGTCCGCGGACTTGATGTCTGCGTCGCGTTTTGCCTCAGCCTCTGCAATAGCTGCGTCACGCTTGACCTCAGCGGTGCGCTTCTTGCCGAGTGCCTCGATGTAGCCTTCTTTATCCGTGATCTTCTGTACCACGAAATTGTCCAGTTGAAAACCCAGCTTGTGGAGCTCGCCTCTGGCCACGTCAAGTACCTGCTGCGAGATTTTCTCGCGATCCTTGACAATATCTTCCACTGTCAAGGTACCCACAATCTGACGCAGCTGGCCTTCGAGCGTAGTCCTGCAGAGCTCGTGAACATTATCGAGCTGCATCTCAAGCAGACGCTCCACTGCGGCCGAAAGCAGTTGTGGGTTGCTTGAAACCTTCATGTTGGCAAGTGCATCAACGTCGACTAGAACACCGTCAACATTCGGGGTCTGGGTGACCTGGAAAGGTGAAGGCCGACACTAGTGAACGGACTGAGGTTATGGAGAATCCTCACCAATGGCCCAGGTGCCTCATCGTCTGCACCCTCTTCTTCGGAGTCGCGGCACTCTGCCTGACAGAGCCCGTTTCGGCTCAGCAGGGCGACGCTGTGGCTGGCAGGCGGCCTTTGCTGCGTCACAGCATTGTGGGCTCCTCTTCCTGTGAGAGAAAGCCCTGTTACGGGGAGGTGATGAAGAGTCTTCCGGTCCAAAGGCTCCTACTTGAACTCGCCAAGGGCCCGCTCCCCCCGCGGGCTGCGGATGCTGTCATCGAGGGTGCCGCTGTGGGCATCCATCGCGGACCTGCTGACACTGCTGGCCCTGGAGACCTGGGCGGGACATGTTCTCGCGCTGGGAGAGGAATCTTCGGCCCTGGCGGGCTAGTCTTTCCCCTGTCACGTACTGATCTATCCACAATCGATATGTGGAACTCAAGTGGAACTGGTAAAGCATTGTTACGACGTTGAGCGTTCAAACGCTGGTGTAGTCGGAAATTGTCGGGTGTGTGGCAACGGCTTGTGGCCGAATGTTACAATAGACCTATTTCCACGCAAGGAGGTCCGATGTCGCTCAGGTGCGCTTTCTCGACTGTAGTTCTCGCGTTTTGGTTGTTTGCGGCCGCATGGGCCCAGGATGGGACCGAGAAGTGGCGCTTTGCCACGGGAGATTTTGTGTTTTCCTCACCAGCCGTGGCTGCGGATGGGACGATCTATGTCGGTTCCCGTGACAAGAACCTGTACGCCATCAATCCGGATGGGACCGAGAAGTGGCGCTTTGCCACGGGATTGACTGTGTATTCCTCACCAGCCGTGGCTGCGGATGGGACGATTTATGTCGGTTCCAATGACACGAACCTGTACGCCATCAATCCGGATGGGACCGAGAAGTGGCACTTCGCCACCAACCGCACAGTGACTTCCTCACCAGCCATGGCTGCGGATGGGACGATTTATGTCGGCTCCGATGACCGTTACCTGTACGCCATCAATCCGGATGGGACCGAGAAGTGGCGCTTTGCCACGGGATCGCGTGTGTTTTCCTCACCCGCCGTGGCTGCGGATGGGACGATCTATGTCGGTTCCGGTTACCGTGACAATAACCTGTACGCCATCAATCCGGATGGCACCGAGAAGTGGCGCTTTGTCACGGGATCGGCTGAGTATTCCTCACCCGCCGTGGCTGCGGATGGGACGATCTACGTCGGCTCCGATGACCATAACCTGTACGCCATCAATCCGGATGGGGTGGAGAAGTGGCGCTTTGCCACGGGAACGTATGTATCCTCCTCACCCGCCGTGGCTGCGGATGGGACGATCTATGTCGGCTCCGAGGACTCGGGCCTGTACGCCATCAATCCGGATGGCACCGGGAAGTGGCGCTTTGCCACGGGATCGGCTGTGAGTTCCTCACCAGCCGTGGCTGCGGATGGGACGATCTATGTCGGTTCTTTTGACCATAACCTGTACACCATCAACGGAACTTCTGGCGCCCCGCCGGATTCCCCCTGGCCAATGTTCCGTCATGATCTGAGGCACACGGGCCGTGGGCCCGCGCCGGTGGGCGGCACCCTTACCGGCGGTGCCGGCATTCGCACCCTCTGCCTCAACCGCACCCAGGGGGGCTCCGTCAGGGTGCCACTTGAAGGGGGAACCTCCTGGGACTGCGAAGGCATCGGACTAGCGGCTGCCACCGGCGATCAGATCATTCAGATTTCGATTGGCATCGCTACCAGTGACCCTGCAGCTTACGGTGGCACCCTCACGGGTGAAACCGGCACGGCGGCGGTCTGCGAGAACCAGACCACCGGGCAAAGGGTGCTGATCCCGCTCTTGGGTGGGACGTCCTGGGACTGTGAGGCAGCTGGTCTGGTCGTGAATCCAGGCGACGTGATGAGCATCTTGTCGCGTGGCACGGCCCAATGACGCGTCAGTGAGACCTTTTCAGCCAGCGGGTCCCCGGGAGGTAGGGGGTAGCGCCCTTCCCCCGGAGACACACCTACGCCTACAATCGCGTAGCCGGCCCCTACCCTCATGAGCCAAAACCCATACTTCGAATGACGAACCATGACGTATTGCACACAAGTATCAGAACTCAAGAAACGGTTGAGATGGATACCATTTCTTTTTCCTCTGCTCACCGCTTCTCTTTCCAGTCAGCCACTGGTCGGCCCTACCCTCGAGCACAAGATCGACTCCCTGATCTCCAGGATGACCCTGGACGAGAAAATCGGCCAGCTCAATCAGTACAGCAGCACCTTTGACTTGACGGGCCCTGCTCCCGAAGTCGGAGACAACAAGCTCCGCTTCCAGCAGATCCGCGAAGGATGGGTCGGATCCATGCTCAACGTGACAGGTGCCGACGCCACCCGCCGGGCCCAGCAGTTGGCATACGAGAACAGTCGCCTCGGAATACCGCTCCTCTTCGGCTACGACGTCATCCACGGTTACTCCACCATGTTCCCCATCCCTCTGGGTGAGGCCGCCTCCTGGGATCTCGAGGCCATTGAGGCGTCGGCCCGAGTGGCGGCCACCGAAGCGGCCGCGGCGGGACTGCATTGGACCTTTGGACCCATGGTGGACATCAGCCGGGACGCGCGTTGGGGGCGCGTGATGGAGGGGGCGGGGGAGGACCCGTTTCTGGGAGCCCGAGTCGCCGCAGCCCGGGTGCTCGGGTTTCAAGGAGCCGATCTTTCGTCCACAGACACGATTGCGGCCTGCGCCAAGCACTATGCCGGCTACGGTTTCGTCGAAGGCGGCCGTGATTACAATACGGTGGATCTCTCCGAACAGACCTTGCGAAACGTCGTGCTGCCTCCCTTCAAGGCGGCTGTCGACGCCGGAGTGGCGACACTCATGAATGCCTTCAACGAGATCGGTGGGGTGCCGGCCACGGCCAGCATCCACCTGCAACGTGACATTCTGAAAGGCGAGTGGGGATTTGAGGGCTTCGTCGTCTCCGATTGGGGCTCGATTGGCGAGCTGATCCCTCACGGTATCGCCGAAGACGCCGCGGCTGCCGCCCGAATAGCCATCACCGCCGGCAGCGATATGGATATGGAATCTCGCTCCTTCGTCGAGAACCTGGCCTCCCTGGTCGAGACAGGTCAGGTCGAGGAGGGATTGATCGACGATGCGGTGCGCCGGATCCTGCGGATCAAGTTCCGTCTCGGGCTCTTCGAAGATCCGTATAAGTACTCTGACTTGCGTCGTGAAAGGAAGCAATTGTCGAGCAAAGCACATCTGGATACGGCTCGCGACGTCGCCCGTAAGTCGATTGTACTGCTCAAGAATGAGGTCGATCTGCTCCCGCTGGACAAGAACACCGGAACGATCGCGCTGATCGGACCGACGGGCGTGGGGAAAACCACGACGCTGGCCAAG
>JBHHYX010000376.1:0-5542 GCA_046757765.1 Acidobacteriota bacterium
CGCAGCCAGCCCGGATGATTTCGCCGCTGCAGTAGACAGTTGATGAATAATGCGGGCTAGCCAGTTCGGGTTCACGGCTACGCAGCGGAGAGCGCCGGCGGCAAAGGGGATGATTCGCTCTCGCATCAGGAGGAATGCGAGCAACACCAGGCCCTGGGGTCTGTCAGGCCCGAAGGAGAGCATCGGAAGTGAAGGAAAGTCGAGGCTTCAGTTTCATCGAATTGCTGATGGTGGTCTCCGTCATCAGCATTCTGGCAGCGATGTCGGTGCCTCACTTGCAGAAGATGAAGATGGGCAGCCAGGAACGTGTCGCCCTGGCCACGATCAGAACCTTCTTCAAAGGGGAAGCCATGTACCTGGCTCAATTCCAGACTTTCGGCGACTTCGACGGGCTGATCTCAAACGAATTCATCGACAATAGTTTCGCCTCGGGCAGCAAGGCCGGTTATTCTTATGCGGTGCAGAATCCTTCACAGACCCACTTCGAAGTGATTGCGGTTCCGCTGACCTTCGGTGTGAGCGGAGAGAAGAGTTTCTACATCGACGAGACGGGTGTCATCCGCTACAACCCCGACGGTTCCTTACCCGGACCCCAATCCCTCGCTTTCCCCATGAGTGAGTGAGCCCGCCATGGGGAGGCCTTTTCGCTTCCCGTGGGGCACCTCGAGCCGCGCCGAACCTCTCTGAGCCCAACCCCAAGAGATTTGAACCTGAGTTGAGCGATTCTGGCGGATGGGAAGCGCCAAGATGTTGTGTTCCCGCGAGTTGCGGAGACCGCAGGCATACCCGCCGCGGTATGTCGAGGATCGACAAGACCCGCGGGGCGCAACAGATTGGTGCTTACCGCCGTCGACAATCGCTCGATTCAGGTTGAAGTCCCAATCTCAATTCCCCAAGTTGCACGATTCCGCCGTCAAGCGACTGAACCGCGAACGTGAGTGAGTGGCCATTCCGGATTTGGCCGGGCGCTGACGCTTCGGTTCAGTTGACAGCGTTCCCTGAAATTCTGTTCGTCGGCGCAAGCAGCTATAGTTTCGAGATTCTTGACAGCTATAGACTCAAATCTTATATTCCAATTGCACTAAAGATTTTTCAACCTTTGGCAGTATTCCAGTTTTGTTTTTCTTACAGGAGGAAGTTTGAATGGGCAAGATCATCGGAATTGATTTAGGCACCACAAATTCGGTGGTTGCGGTGATGGAGGGCGGGGAGCCCACTGTCATTACCAACCCCGAAGGGTCCCGCCTGACACCCTCAGTGGTGGCGGTGACAAAGAACGGCGAACGCCTGGTGGGCCAGGTAGCCAAGCGCCAAGCCGTTACCAATCCCGAGAACACGGTGTTTTCGATCAAGCGCTTTATGGGACGCAAGTACGGGGAGGTTTCCGAAGAGATCTCCATGGTTCCTTACAAAGTCGAAAGGGCAACGAACGGGGATGCCTGGGTGAGGTTGGAGGGGAAGCTTGAATCCCCCCCAGAGATCTCGGCAATGGTTCTCCAAAAGCTGAAATCGGCTGCCGAGGAGTATCTGGGTGAGAGTGTGACGGAAGCTGTGATTACGGTTCCCGCCTACTTCAATGACTCTCAGCGTCAGGCCACCAAGGACGCCGGCAAGATTGCCGGGCTGGGAGTCAAGAGGCTCGTGAACGAGCCCACTGCCGCCGCTTTGGCTTACGGCCTCGATAGAAAGAAGGACGAGACCATCGCCGTATTTGATTTCGGTGGCGGGACCTTCGACATTTCGATCCTGGAAGTGGGAGAAGGTGTGGTGGAAGTGAAAGCCACCAATGGAGACACCCACCTGGGTGGCGACAACATCGATCAGCGCTTGATTGACTGGATTGTGGAAGAGTTCAAGAAAGATCAAGGTATCGATTTGTCCCGCGACAAGATGGCTTTGCAGCGCTTGAAGGAAGCGTCCGAGAAGGCCAAGATGGAGCTTTCCACCACCCAGGAGACCGACATCAACCTTCCTTTCATCACCGCTGACGCCAGCGGTCCGAAGCATCTCAACATGAGCCTGTCGCGCTCCAAATTCGAGCAGTTGGTCGAGGATATCCTGAAGCGGACGCTGGGGCCCTGCCAGAAGGCTCTGGACGACGCCAAGATGAAACCGGCAAACATCGATGAAGTGGTTCTGGTGGGAGGCTCCACACGCATCCCGCGGGTGCAGCAGATGGTCCGGGATTTCTTCGAGAAAGATCCCCACAAGGGTGTCAACCCGGATGAGGTGGTTGCCGTTGGAGCCGCGGTTCAGGCTGGGGTTCTGGGCGGAGACGTCAAAGACGTTCTTCTCCTCGACGTCACCCCGTTGTCGCTGGGCATTGAGACCCTGGGCGGAGTCTCCACCGTGCTCATTCCCCGTAACACCACCATCCCCACTCGCAAGAGCGAACTCTTTTCAACCGCCGCCGACAGCCAGACCTCGGTTGAAATCAATGTCGTCCAGGGGGAAAGACCGATGACGCGGGACAACAAGTCGCTGGGGAAGTTTCATTTGATGGGCATTCCGCCCGCTCCTCGGGGAGTCCCTCAGATTGAAGTGAGCTTCGACATCGATGCCAACGGCATCCTCAACGTCAGTGCCAAAGACCAGGGAACGGGAAAAGAGCAGAAGATCACCATCACCGGATCGAGTGGATTGAGCGAGGAGGAGATCAACAAGATGGTGACCCAGGCCGAGGCCCACGCCGACGAGGATCGAGCCAAGAAAGAAGAGATCGAAGTCCGCAACCGGGCTGACAACCTGGTTTACAGCACTGAAAAACTGCTGCGAGAAAACCGTGACAAGATTGGCGACAGCGACGCCAAAGCCATCGAGGAGGCCATCGGGGAAACCAAGAAGGCAGTGGAACAGGGAGACACGGCACAGATGAACGCCGCAGTCGAAAAACTGACCCAGGCCTCTCACAAGCTGGCGGAGGCCATGTATCAGGCATCCCAAACCCAGCAGCAGACCCAGTCACCCCCTCCCCCAGCCGAAGAAACTGGGGCCGGAGAGAACAAAGACGAGGACGTGATCGACGCTGAATATGTCGATGTGGACGAGGGGAAGTAATCAGGCCGGCCCGCATTGCCCACAAGGTGTCCATGAGCGGAGTCGAAAGGCTCCGTTGCGGCAGGGTGACACTGGGTCTCCCCTCCTCGACGGACTGCCAAGTGCAACTGGGGGCTTTCCCCGCAACCTGGCCCAATGGAGGAGGGAGGGAGGCCCCGGACTGAGACAACCGCCGCCACCGGGACCCCTCGGTTGTCATGGGTGAGCCGGTTGAGGACTCGAAAGGGAGACCACACGCGGGCGCAGGATTGCGCCGATACGGGGCGTGGGCGGGCGGAGCTTGGAGTTCTTTTTTGCCTGAAACCGGCCCATCGACGCCGAGGTAACGGGATCGGCCCGGTGAACCGGCATTGAGGTCAGCCTCCTTTTGCGGCTGGTGGGAGGCAGGCAAGGGCTTGGAACGGATTCTATGGCAGAGCGGGACTATTACCGGATCTTGGGTGTGGGCAGGAGCTGCTCCCAGTCCGATCTCAAGAAGGCGTACCGCCGGCTGGCTCGAAAATATCATCCAGACATCAATCCAGGCGATAAGGCCTCTGAGGAACAGTTCAAGCAGGTCCAGGAAGCCTATGATGTCCTGGGCGATCCTGAAAAGCGGAAGGCTTACGATCAATTCGGGGACCTGCGTGGAGGAAGTCGAGACAGCCGGAGCTCCCCGGGGTTCGGGGGGTTTCGCGGGTTTGACTCGGGAGATTTCGCGCCCGGCGGCTCCAGCAGCTTCGGTGACATCTTTGCCGACCTTTTTGGGACCAGAAGGCGATCTCGCTCTGCCCCCCAGCCCCAAAGCGGGCAGGATCTGGAGTACCACATCTCGATTCCCTTCCAGGATGCGATGAAGGGCCAGACGACCCGAATCAACTTTACCCGCCGGGAGACTTGCGGCAAATGCCGTGGAAAAGGTTCTGTTTCGGGGAAAACTAGCGGAACTTGCCGGGCCTGTGGCGGGCGGGGCCAGGTGCAACAGCGCCACGGCACCATGCGCTTTACCACCACTTGCCGGCAATGTGGCGGCAGCGGGCGCGCCCGGTCCCGGGATTGTCGCCGCTGTGGCGGTAGTGGAACGGTTGCTCGAGTGGAGGCGCTCAGTGTCAAGATTCCCGCTGGAGTCAATACCGGCTCACGCATTCGCGTTCCCCACAAAGGGAGTGCCGGAGACTTCGGAGGCCCGCCGGGCGATTTGTATCTCGTCGTCACCGTCCAGCCCCACCCGCTTTTCCGCCGCAAGGGAAAGGACGTCTTGTGCACGATTCCCGTGACCCTCACCGAAGCCACCCTGGGAGCTCGAATCGAAGTGCCCACAGTGGATGGCAAGGCCTGGCTGAAGATCCCGCCGGGCACTCAGAGTGGACAGAGATTTCGGCTTCGAGGGCGTGGGGCGCCCCCTTTGAGAAAGGGGCCGAGAGGAGACCAGATTGTGGAGGTCCACCTCGTCCTTCCGGCCGTCGGTGACGAAAGATCCAAGGAGATTCTGAGAGAGTTTGCTCAGCTGAATCCTCAGAATCCCAGAGACGGACTGGGACTTCGCTAGCCCGGACTTCTCACAGGCTCTATCAGTCATGAGGAGCCGAAGGCACCGCCCTGACAAGGATTGCGAGGGAGGCTGGCGCAGGCGAACGGTACACTGCGTCAATCCTCGAACCGACCGAAGCGCCACGCAGTCAGGATGGATGCATTCAGCTCGGCAAGAGGTCGTCTGCGAGAGAGGGGCAACCAGGCGAACCCTTGAGTGTTTCAAGTGGCCGCCCGCGCATTCCGGGTCAGGTGGAGAACCTTGAAGAGAATCGCCCCGTGAGGGAAAAATGGCGAGCAAGAAGATTGGCTATACCATTAGCTCGGTGGCGGAAATATACGAGATTCACCCGCAGACCTTGCGCGGCTATGAGCGTCAAGGGCTGCTGCAGCCGTCGCGGAGCGATGGGAACACCCGACTCTATACCCAGGATGATCTGACTCGGCTCGAGATGATACTCAATCTCACCCGAGACCTGGGAGTCAACCTGGCTGGCGTGGAAGTCATCCTGAACATGCGGGCCAAGATGGAAAAGATGCAAAAGGAGGTGGAACAACTGCTGGAGTATCTCCGTATCCAGGTCGAGTTGGATCCTGAGTTTCTTGAACCTCGTCTCAAAGATGCCCTGGTGCGAGTGTCTCCAGCCACCCTCGTCCACAGGCCAAAGAGCTAGCCCGCATTTCTCATCAGGCGTCTACAGCAGCGCCGGCATCATCCGCCGGGGTCATCCGCGCTGTCCCACCCCCTCGACGTACTCTCCACGACGGCGGGGGCGCCGAGGCATGGCGCCGGGTCGTCCTGCCCCCCCTGTCAACCCCAATGGGGTTGCGTCCGTATCCAGTGGAAACATTGTCACTCGCAACCGGGATCATTCTCCTCCATTACGCGACCCCTTCAGGGTCGATTCATTGCTGGTCCCGCGTCCCAGGGTTCGGAAACCCTGGGCTGGAAGACACAATCCCTTCGGGATTGACG
>JBHHYX010000377.1:0-5538 GCA_046757765.1 Acidobacteriota bacterium
GCCAGTCTTGTAATCACTGGCTATCTGACCGGCGGCGAAGACGAAGGGACCCACTCGGAACGCTTCCGAGTAGTGGGCAAGCGGTCGAGGAGCATTCGATTTGACCACCTGCCGTTCCAGTCCTTGGCCGGGGAGGACGGCGATGAGGTCGATCTCCACCCGGCAGCCCGGCACCAGGAGGCCCGTCGTCCCGACGGTTGTCCTTGGAGGGGGTGTCTTGAAGTAGGTCTTCCAGACCTCGTCGAAGGCGAAGAATTCATTCATGTCAGTCATGAAGACCTGGGCCTTGATCACGTTGTCGAGGGATGTTCCGGCCGCCTCGAAGGTCTTGGAGAGGTTTTTCAGAACGTAGTCGGCCTGACGCTTGATCTCGGACCCGTAGTAGGGGAAGGCGGGGTCTAGCCGGGCTTCGGGTGGAATGCCAGTCTTGTAATCACTGGCTATCTGACCGGCGGCGAAGACGAAGGGACCCACTACGATTGCCTCCGAATAATGCGCCAGGGGACGCGGCGCGTCGGACTGGATGATTTTGGTTTTCAAGGTATCTCCCTCTTTTACGTGAAAAAAGCTCTTTCGGCAAAGCAGACGCATGGTTTATTTCGTTTGGATTGCGATTTCAACGCCATACTAGCAGGTTGCGGAAAAACGCTGTTTAGAGGATTTTGTTCTGTCGGTGGGAGTTGGCTGCAAGATGCACGGGGTCTTGAGGAACCCTACGGATTGGCAGGCTCGGCTGAAGGGGTGGATGGGCCTCTTCGACCGGTCCCAAGACATACGTTCTCCCTCATCCCGCCGGGCTCCTACCAGATTGTGGATTCGGACCAGGTTGTAGGCCGCCACCGTGAAGGTGAACATCCACCCCATCCGGTCTACCTCCTTGTGCCGACTCTTCCGATCAGGCCCACCATCTTCAACCAGCCAAAGATCTCCTCCACCCGCGCTTGTGCCCGCTGGCTCACCGCGTAGCCCGCATGACGGGTGGGTGCGTCCACCGATGGCGCTGTTTCGTCCGGTGTGCCGGGCCATGTAGGACGTGACGGCCAGCACCCGGCACATCGTGGTGGTCGGATACATGGCCCGGTTCGCCCTCATGAACTCGTAGACCCAGATGGGGTCGAGCCGGTCTCCCGAGCAAACCAGGCAGCGGTTTTTGCCAGAAACCTCCTCTCTCTGGTGGCCCCTGCTACTCTACCCACTTTCGCGTCGTCTCGCATGTATCTGAACCTGTTCATCTCCTCCTTCTTCATAGGCGGGTCAACTCCAACCTTCATAGGCGGGTCAACTCCAACAGTTAGGTTTCTTCGATTCGCAGTCGGTCACCGATACCCAATTCGTCCAGAAGCTGACGGAGTTCGGCGCGCAAGTTGGGGGTAAGGCCAGTCTGCAAAGTAACAGAGAACTCCACACCGACATCAAGTTTGGCGCCACCAGACCGCAGCTTCGGGAGAAGTTTTGTCCCCAGTCGGTTCCACACTTCCGGCGGGACTGAGCCCACAAGGCGAAGAGTCGTTGTTTGTCCCCCTGGGCCGGGTTCAGGTCCCGGCTCGGGCTCTTCACCAAGCTCAGGCTCGGGACTCGGCCCAGGCCCAGGTTGCGGGTCGGTCTTGGTCTTCAGGGCATCCGCCGTCTTCTTCTTTAGGAGGAAAACGCCCTGCTGAAAATCCACCTCGTCTTGAGCGATAAGCTCGTTGAACCAAAGACGTTCGTAGGTGCCGTCTGGCTTCTGTCCGGATCCCAAGCCAAAATCGCCCTTTTCCACGAATTCGACGATCTTGCTTTTCAATACCGCATCGGGGTCAAGCAGGCGGGTCAAGGTACCATTGAGAAAGCTCTGTCTCAGGCTCGAAAGGGGCCAGGCGCCGGAATCCTTGAGAGCAGGAGGCCAATTTCGGTCGATAAATCCGGCTCCCACGGATTCACTGAGCAGCCCCCCCGACTTCAGCGCTGTGATAACCCGCCCGCAGAGCGTCTCGCTTGCGCTCGCATGGCCCGCACCCAGATCGATAATCTTGAGGCCATCTGATTCTTGATTGTCTGCCAGCACAACGAATCGATAGCTCGCCCATACTTCATCCTTGGCGTCTTCTTCTTCGTCTCGAACCCTTGCCTGGATTTCCGATATCTCGGCTCGATCAAAATCCTCTCCTAACGTACCCTCGCTGATTTCGCGCCGGACGCGCTGCCAGGCCAGCCAGTTTTCCACTTTTTCCCGAAGCTCCCGCCCCGGTTTCTTGAGACACCAGACAAGCGAGGCCGGATAAAGCCGGGGGGAGTTCCCACGCTGTTTCGTCCATTCGGCTATACGCTGCCTAAGGGCTTTCTTCCCATCCCATTCTGTTTTCGGCGAGAGCACCACCAAGGTAAGCCTGGGGGAATCCTGAACATCTGCACCCTCCGAAGGGAACCAGAGAACGGGAACACTACGGCCTCGGTCAAACTCGCCCTTGATGAGCTTTTCCATCGCTGGTTCAACTTCCTTTTCCGGGTCGAGGGAAGCTCGTCGGTCATTCACGACTTTTTTCAGGGTCGGTTTGTGGTTGATTCGAAATCCGTCAGACCCGATTTTCCTTGTGTAAAAGCCCTTTGCTTCGAGTGCGAGCGCCGCGTTGTCAATGGAAGTCGTGTCGATTTGCGGGCCGCCCAGGGCGAAGCGAAGTTCAGGCAAGTGAGCGACTTTTTCGACTTGTCCGCCGGATGATTCAAAGAATATCGCTGTTCCCACGCGGCGGTGGATATCTCGAAGAGGGCCTTTCGTATCCGCGTCGAGAGCCCGCGCGTGAGAGTGGCCCCCGGCGAGGTCGGTCTCAATGGCCGCCATGAGCCGAGGCTCCCCAAGCTGACCGAGGATGACACTGCGAAATTCCGAGACATGGAGAGGGGCCGAACCCAGCGTAAGCAATTCTCCCCTTCGGGCCTCCTCATGCTCTTTCCGGTACGCAAGAGAGACCCATTGCGCCAGCATTGCCAGCGTCCCCCTGGTTTGCTGGTACTGGGCAAGGGTCTGCCATTTCCTCTGGAACACAGAGAGGGTCGCCGGGTGAAATGGATAACAGTTCTCGAACCGGTTGCGGAGGAATTCCCTGGCCTTTGACTCCGTAGTTGCTGTGTCTACAGCGGTCCACTCCGGCGGCAGTTGCGCCCGGCGCTCAAAGCACCAGTCGGCATAAGTCTTTGCCACACGCCTCCGGGAGCGCTCGTCCCCCAGGTTTTCGAATAGCCTTCTGCGAACGACCTCGCCGATCTCCGCTTCATCGTTGGCGATCAAGTCCTTGGCAACCCGCCGCACTACCTTGGTGATACGTTCTTGCCACTGGATGTCCCAATCTGTCATTTCAACCTGGCTTCGAGGAAGGCTGATTACGGAAGCGCTGTGGGTGGTACCGGTCATGGCAACCGTGAGGTTTTGGATGAAGGAGTGAAACGGCTCTGCCAGCTTGCGATGCCGATTGACGAAGTTCAGGACTTCGTCAAAGAGAACCAACACTCTGCCGCCCGCCTTCTCGATCATCCGGCCGATTGCCTTCGTGCCGGGTGGAGTGGTCTTGGCTGCCGGCCCTAGGGCCGCGACACCTTCATCCCCCGCTAGACTCCGGGCGATGTCGATCCAGGGTGTTTCCCGGCCTTTCTGGGGATCCCAGGCGTTGCCGACGAAGACGGCGGTCCGGGCTTCAGGAACTGAAGAAAGTCCAGCCGTTTTCAGCAGCGAATCGACCCCAGCATATTTGTTGGCCTTGGCTCCGTTTGCGGCAAGGTGATACAGGGCTGTGAGGGTATGGGTCTTCCCTCCGCCGAATTGTGTTATGAGCGTGAGCACAGGCGCTGTGTTGGTTGTTTCTCCCGTTAATCGCTTTAAGACCATCCCCGCATGTTCACGGAGGGCGCGGGTGAAGCAGGTGCGGGCAAAGAATTTTTCGGGATTGGTGTAATCCTCGGGCGCAGTGCCAGCGATAACCTGCTCCAGGGCGATGGCGAACTCGTCGGGGTTGAAAGACCGCCCTTCCCGGACTTCTTTTCGGGGGGTAACAACCTTGTACCAGGGGTCCATCACTTCCCTCCGACCCGAAGCACCTCTTTCGGCAAAAGCCTTCTGGCCTCCTTCCGGACGCGGCGCGCGATCCTGACCGAAGAGCGAGCCTCGGAAAGTGGGATCGGCTCGTAGTCGCCCGGGTACCGCGTGATCGTCGCGTAAGCCGTCAGTCGCCGCTGTTCCTCCGCCGAGAGACCCGGACGAAACTTCGCCGGCAACAATGCCGCCAGCGCCCCGACATCGTGCGTCTTCGGAAAGTCGCGCGCCCTGAGCACCAGCAACGCCTTCAGGTACTTCTCCACGCACTGCTGGGCGTGAAAGCACACGGTGTCCGTCGGGCAATCGTCTTCCATCTTGAGCGTATGGGCCGCGTTCTTCAGGTCGTTTTCCGCTTTTTCGACCCACCCGCGGACGACGAGAGGACGCGCTCACGTTCTGGCATACAGCACTTCCCCTTCCCGCGCGGCGGGCCGCTCGATGGTTCCGACGACTTCCTTGCGCCACTCGAATTCCTCGGGCGTGGTCACGATGATGTCCTTCGGAACGCGGATGTCCCGCAGCGCCACGCCGATCTCCACCGCCTTCTGGCGCTTGGACCCCTGAACAGGCATCACGACGAGCAGGTCCACGTCGCTGTCGGGTCCGCCTTTGCCTCGGGCGTGCGAACCGAACAGAATGACCCGCTCCGGATGGAACCGCTTTACGATGCGATTCACCATCCTTCGGATGTCATTTTCGAGCGTCTGTCGGGATCTTCTCATCCCCTGCTTCCCCTCATCGCGGCACGGCTAATAGCATGGCGTCGAGGAGACGCTTTTCTTCGCTGCCCTTAGGATAGAGGGTGGAGAGGGCGTTGGCGAGGCGGAGGAAGTCGGGGCTTCGCTCTTGCTCGGCCTTGAGGAGCGCGCGGAGGGCATTCGTTCGGCCGCCGGCCTGAAGGAGCATCGCCGCGTGGATCCGGTCCAGGGTGGTGGCCTCCCGTCGGGCCCTGAGCGCCTCGTCTGAAACCTCGGTACCCTTTTTCTTTCGGCGTCCACGGCCTTTGATCTCTGGCGGTGCAGCGATTTCCTCCATGAAGGTAAAGGCCTCCTGCGGGCTCCTGCGGGCATCCGCCTCGATTCGGCTTGCCACCGCCGATGCCCCGTCTTGACCGAAGAGCTGCTCTGCTCGTTCGGAAACAGGGAGAAGCCTGACGACGCCCTTTTTGGTCTCGATGATTCGGCCTTCCCAGGCAGGGAGATGGATGCCGAGGGGTTGGGCGAAGCGGCGGACAACGTCGAAAATCAGGCTGTAGCCTTTCTTCTTCCTAGGGGTGGCGGCTTCTTCTTCGTCCTCTGTGCCCCCAACTTCATCCTCATCGGGTTCTGGCCCGTTTTCTTGCTTGGAATCGCCGTTTGTGCTTTGAAGCGTCCAGAGGAAGAGAGCGGTCAGGCGGGCATCTTCCTCTATGGCGCCAGCAGCGCTGTTTCGGGCCTGAGCCTCAGCCGTTCCCAGGACCTGCTCAAGCGCTA
>JBHHYX010000378.1:0-5478 GCA_046757765.1 Acidobacteriota bacterium
TCCATCAGGGACCCTGGAGGACTTGGTCGGCATTACCGCCGTTCCCTCACCTCCTACTCCGCGCCCATGCCGGGCGCACACCTCGTCTTCCGTGGCAGAAATGCCACGGCCTCATTGAAGCAGACTCGACTGAGCGAGTGGGAGGCGAGGTGCCCCGGGTCTTCCGCGGCAGAAGTACGTGTTTAGCGTGATTGGGCGAAAAGTGGAGTTGCGGTGTTGCCTTTCCCTGGGAGGGGCTGGCCAGTCCTCAACCGGCCCGAGGCGAGGGCGCCATCACAGCTCCCGAGAGTTGGGGACGGAGGGTTTTTCGACTCCTTTTCCGGCAGTAGTAGCGAAGGTTGTCAGTCACTCGGGGGCCTTTCAAGCGCAGGCATCCCACCCGCATTGGCCGCTTCCCATTGGGCTGCCTTTGAAGAATGGGCGGCTCCTTTCCCCGGGTAGCTGAGAGCGAGGTTTTGACAGACGCGCAAGATGCCGGCCAGAGGGCGGTGTTGACGGGATTCTGCTTTGTGCGGGCGGGACGCCCGCGCTCCCAGGCGGGCAGTGCCCACGCTTCCGGCGGGGTCATCTTGACCTTCCGTGAACTCGACAATCGGACCATGCTTTAGAAGGCACTCAGGATGAGGGTGCTCCGCTCCGCCACCGGTCAAAGTCAGAAAGGCGCCGTTAGGGTAGAGCTGCCAAGGCATGAGAAAGGAAAGCAGAGGTGAGGAGGAGTGGAGCTTTAGGATAATGGCTGCCCCGGGCGTAATCGGGGCGGTTCTCGTCAGGCCTCCAGGTGGTACACTTGGCACTGGAGGCACAGTAGATGTCCACAGCCAAAGACGAACTGACCAAGCTCATTCAAAGTCAGCCGGACGACAGTTCACCGGAGCAGATCGTCCGGGAGCTGGCCTTCCATCTCATGGTGCGGCGCGGATTAGCCGACTCGAAAGCGCGCCGCACAATCTCGAATGAAGAGATGCGGAGGCGGATCCGGTCATGGCCAACTTGAACTGGACGAACGAAGCCGAGCGCTGGCTAAGGACATATACGAATATATCGCTGCCGATAATCCGTCAGCTGCAGTCGACGTGTTGAATGGGATCTACGACAAAGCCCAGCTTCTGAAAGCCTTTCCAGCTGCGGGCTACCGCTACGAGGGTCCAGCGGAGGAGATTCGCATTCTCCTGACAAGCTTATCAAGGTCCGGTTCCTTGATTCCGAGTCTGCAGAATCCGGAACCCGGTATTGCCCGTCTTCCCCGAAATGAGGATTCCCCGCCGGCAAGAGCTGCCGTCGTCCGCTCAGGAGTCCGAGGCCTGGAAACTCTGCTCGACCTCGAGAAGCCGAGAAGCGAAGCCTCGAGGATTGGTGACGATCACGCCTTCTCTCATGAACTCCTGATCACCGCCATGGACCAGCATCCGCGAGGAGAGCGGCTGGGGAAGAGCTTTCGAGAGCCGCTCGAGTCCGTCGAAGAAGCTGCTGCTAACGGTGGCTCCGGCCTTGACCTCGATCCCGACGTGGCGATCTGCGAAGGAGCAAACGAGGTCCACTTCGTTGCCACTGCTGTCCCGGTAGAAAGTGAGATGACTGCGCAGGCCGCGATTGTAGCGATGCTTGAGTGCTTCGACAACCACGAGGTTCTCGAACAACGCACCCTTCAGCGGATGGGTGAAGATCTGATTCTTGTTCTCGATTCCCAGCAGATAGGAGGCCAGACCGACATCGAAGAAATACATCTTCGGCGACTTGATCAGCCGTTTCGAGATGTTGGCATGAAGAGGGGGAAGCACGAAGACGAGGTAGCTGGCCTCGAGCACGCTCAGCCACTCTCGCGCCGTGGTGTGGGAGACCCCTGCGTCGTTCCCCAATCCCTGCAGGTTCAGCAGTTGTCCCACACGTCCGGCGCAGAGTCGCACGAAGGTGTGGAAAGCGGATAGATGCCGGATCTCGCTGACCTGCCTGACGTCCCGCTCCACGTAGGTTTCAAAGTAGTCACCGAGCGCCTGGGTGGGATTGAGGTCCTGGTCGTAGATCCTCGGGTAGAAGCCTTTATACAACATGCTGTCCGTGTCCATCTCCGGTTGGAGTTGCGCCGCCTCACCGATGGAGAATGGAAGCAGACGGAAGATGCCCGTTCTGCCGGCAAGCGACTGGCTGATCGCCTCGGACACCCGAAACTGTCGGCTCCCGGTCAGAACAAACAGGCTATTGCGGCGAGACTCGTCCACAATCTCCTGGATGTAAGAGACGAGTTCAGGCGCCCTCTGAATCTCGTCCAGGATCGCACCCCTTTTGAGCCTGCCAAGGAATCCGCGGGGATCCCGGGTCGCGAACTCCCGCTGGTCCGGCGATTCCAGGCTGACGTAATCGAGATCAGGAAAGGCCCTTCTGCAGAGGGTGGTCTTGCCGGACTGGCGCGGCCCGGTGACGGTCAGGACCGGGTACTTCTCGAACAGGTTCCGGGCAGGGATCTCGAGTAACCGGCTGACGATCATGGGGCCACTGTAAAGGATTTGTTTGTAATATGCAAGTAGTACCTTCATATTCACGAAAACCCTCTCGCTGGAAGAAGTTCCCAACTGCGGCGGCCGATCTTCGGGGGCATGGTGGGACGTTTTTACGCCGTGCATCTAGTTTGTAGTTGTCAAACCCGGGAACCACCGGCGCGGGACCGATGGGGCCGGACAGCTGCTACCAACCAGAGCTAGTTGTCAAACCCGTTCACCACCGGCACAGGGCCGGTGGGGCTTGGAATCACCGCCACGACATCGCTGGTCGGTCTGAGGCGGAGCCTCGTTAGTGGCAGCGAGCGATCTCATACCGCCGAGAAGGAGGCGGAGGCAACCAAAACGGAGCGGGGGCGTCAGCCACCGGAGCCCAGGGACAATCGGAGGCGGGGTATCCCTCCCTCACGGTCGGGGTACCGTTGCTTGGATAGTGCGCAACTTGACTCAAGTTTAAAGATGACCGAAACCCTAGTGGTCTAGCGAGGCTCCGCCTCCGACCGACGAGCGGTGCAGTGGCGAAGCAAACCGGTCTCGCCCGCAGACGCGAAGAACGCGAAGGAAGAAAGAAGACCGCCAGGAGTGAGGCGACACCATTCTTCGTAGCCTCGTGAACAACCCACTTCGCGAGCTTCGCGTCTTCGCGTGAATTCCTAACGATGGCACAGATCAGCCTCTCGTTTGCCATCCCCGGGGTCTCCGTGGCATACTGGATGTGCCTATGCTTGTCTGACCAGCTGTTTTTCTCCACCTGCAAGCCGAATGCCCGGAATCTTCCGGCCCCTTTCAGGCTTGCCATTTTCAAAATCAGCACTGTTTGTGGAGTGTTTAGTCCCGGTGTCATCGGGGGAAAATAAGGAGAGAACTGACGATGCGCTTGTCGGAATACGGCTGGACGCCTTTTTTTTCACAACGATTCCACGGCCACGCCGCAAAGGGACTGCGGGCGGGCCGGGTGGTGCTCGAGCACCGTGGTATTTATCATCTCCAGGCTGGCGAGGGGGAAGTGCGAGCCAGCCTGGCCGGGCGCTTTCGCCATCATGCGGAGAAAGCTGAGGACCGGCCCGCCGTGGGAGACTGGGTCGCTTTCCGCTCGCGATCCACGGGCGGCAGCGCCTCCATCCATGCCGTCCTTCCTCGCCGAACCAAGCTTTCCCGCAAAGTTGCGGGGAGTCGCACCGAAGAGCAGGTGGTGGCCGCCAACCTCGACACGGTGTTTCTGGTCATGGGCCTGGATGGCGATTTCAACTTGAGAAGGATGGAACGATTGCTGACCGTTGCCTGGGAGAGTGGGGCCGGCCCCGTCATTGTTCTCAACAAAGAAGACCTGGCGCCCCACCCCCTCGCACGTCGAACCGAGACAGAGACGATTGCTCCCGGAGTGCCCGTTGTGCTGGTGAGCGGATTGAAGAAGCGCGGTTTGGACCAGCTCCTCACTTACCTTTCGGCTGGAGAGACTGCCGCCCTGGTGGGGTCCTCTGGAGTTGGGAAGTCAACTCTGCTCAATTGTCTCTGTGGGAGCGAGGTGATGCCTACGCGCGAGGTGCGGATTCGCGACCAACGAGGCCGGCACACAACGACTCACCGCCAGCTGTTCAAGCTTCCGAACGGGGAACTGATCATCGATAGCCCCGGTGTACGGGAAATCCAGCTGTGGAGCAGAGGCGAGACCCTTCACAACACCTTTGAGGACATCGACGCCCTTGCCACCCACTGCCGATTCGGCGACTGTTCCCATCAGGGCGAGCCCGGCTGCGCCGTTCTGTCTGCCGTGGACGAAGGGTCCCTGTCCATGGAGCGACTTCACAACTTCCTCTCACTCCAAAGGGAGCTCAGATACCTGGAGCGGCGACAGGATGAGGGCGCACAGCGGGCACAAAAGAAAAAGTGGAAGGTCATCCATCGAGCCATGAGAAGGCATAAGCTTGACCGCGGGAGGTGAATTCACTTGACACGTCTCGGGGCCGGCTCCCATCCTACAGCCTGTATTCGGCGCTGCGAGAGCCCTGGAAAATCGACGTTGCCCTTCACCACAAGATCGACGGTGATTTGTCGGAAACCAAGGGAATGGCTGTGAAAGCTGCACTGTTTGTCACCTGTCTTGTCGACCAGCTCTATCCTCAGGTCGGGGTCAGTACCGTGCGAATCCTGGAGAGGTTGGGTGTGGAGGTGGAGTACGATCCACGCCAAACGTGTTGCGGTCAACCGGCCTTCAACACCGGATACCGGGAAGAAGCGCGCCGGGTGGCCCGGCACTTCATCCATCTCTACCGTGACACCGAGTATCTCGTTGTTCCCTCCGGTTCCTGTGCCGCCATGATCAAAGTCTTTCTGCCTGAGCTCTTTGAAGAGGGATCGGCGCAACGCGACCAGGCGGCGGCCATTGCCTCCCGAACCTGGGAGTTCTCCGACTTTCTCCTCTCGGTCCTGGCAGTAGAGTCGACGGGATCTCGTTTTCCGGAGATTGTCACCTATCATGATTCCTGCCACCTTCTGCGGGAACTGGGGATCCGCCAGCAACCCCGCCGCTTGATTCGGTCAGTGGAGCAGATTGACTTCCGTGAAATGGAAGGTTCAGATCGCTGCTGCGGCTTTGGGGGAACGTTCTCCGTCAAGTTTCCAGAAATCTCCGTGGCCATGGGCGAGGAAAAGATCGATTTGATTTCAAAGACGGGCGCCCGCTACGTTGTGGCAAATGACATCAGCTGTTTGATGCATCTCGAAGGTCTCTTGAGCCGGAGGAGGATACCGGTTGAGGTGATGCACCTGGCGGAGCTGCTGGCCCAGTTTTAGCAAGCGACCCTCATACCGCCGAGAAAGGGTGGGCCGAGCGCACCTGAAAACAAATGACACCGCAAGACAACCACCAGCCAAGGGTCGGAGCGTGGGGCCCCCACCGGGCCTGCCCCGGTGGGAGCCAGGTTTGACAACTAGACAGTGGAGCCGGCACCAGAGCCCCCCACCGGGCCTGTCCCGGTGGAAGGCG
>JBHHYX010000379.1:0-5470 GCA_046757765.1 Acidobacteriota bacterium
CCGGGCCATTATGGGGACTGCGGCAGGCTTCCAGTACTCCCCCTGGTGCCCCCAGCCGGCACAATGCACACTGCTCCCGGCAGGGGTAGAGAACCCGCTCCCGAAAGGTCCTGTTGATGCAGGCGGTGGCGAGACCGCTGAGGCGTTTTCAGAGACGAGATCCGCTGTCGATTCTCTCAACAGATTCCAGAGCGCCAAGTGAGCGCCGTCAACGGCCACAGTGGAGGTCTCAAAAATCGAATGAATGGGTGAACTTGACGAGGATAGTGCGGTTGATGAGACCCGGTGTGCCGCTGTTGAAATCGCGACCTTCGTTGTAGACGATGAACAAGTCGTCTCCGGGGCGGTAGATGTAGTTGAGGCGCCAGTTGACGAGGAATTCGTTATCGACGTTGTTGTATTGAACCGTGGTGCTCGTGAGGAGGCGGTTGGTGAGGTTGTAATTAACGCGCGTATTGATGACCTGGGCTGTGAAATTTCCTCCCGGGAGAGTAGCTTTGCTGAGAGTGTGGTTCAGTCCCACCGAAAGGCTTTCAGTCAGCTTGATGAGAGGCCCGGCAGAGGTCGACAAGAGCCGGCCGCCAAAGAATCCGCCCTGCTGGACCCGAAAGGAGCCGCTGATGCTGCGGCCTGGGTAGGCCCGCGCAAAGACCACAATATCGCTGAAGTGGTAACTCCCTGCCGGAATCACCACGTCGGGGTGGACGTCAAAATCCTCTTCCAGCGCCTCATACTTGCTGTTGAAAGAAGCCCCGATAAAGTCACCGCTCTCAAAAGTTGCTCCAAAGAAAATGTCATTCTCTCGGCTCTCGAGGAAATCACGCTGATTGGTGAACCAGACATGTTCACTGGAGATTCGAAACTGGCGGATCCATTGACTTTTCGGCCGCGGCTTCCAGACGACTCTCCCCCGGTTCTTCACGATCTCCCGGCGTCTGACAAACCCCAGCGGGGCATCAAAACCGACGTCGACCCGGGTCCTCTCGGCGGTCAAGTCCAACAGGTCGCTTTCCCAACTGACGGTGGCATTGTAAGAGGTGTTGCCGCCTGGCTTGCTGGGACTCTGGGATCGTGCCCAGTAACCGCTGGCTCGGAGTTTGTCAAAAAGGACGAAGTTGGCGTCCAGTCCGCCCAGACGCCTGAGATCATGGCTCCGGCCGGAGAGCCGGTCTTGGGTGAAGATGCCACCGATGTAGGAGCGCTCCAGCAGCTTCCTCTTGATTCGGACCACGGTGGAGTTATCCCCGGGAAAATCGCCCTTCCCACGGGTCAAGACATTGAGAAATCCGAATTGAAAGCCACCCGAGTCTCCGGTCAATCGAGCGCCCGTGCTGATCGGTATTTGTTGCCCATCCTCCAGACCGATTCGCCGACTGAAGAATGCCAGCACTTCCGGCGGGCGGTTGAAACTGGGGCGTCTGGTGCCGAAATCAAAGATGCCGGCCCGTTCCAGGAAGAACTCTCGTCTCTCGGGGAAGAAGAGACTGAAGCGGGTGAGGTTGAAACGCGCTTCATCAACCTCGGCCTGGGCAAAATCTGGGTTGACGGTAAAGTCCGCCGTGATCGAGGGCGTGATCGAGGCCTTGACCACCTCCAGACCTACCTGTGACTCATTTTCCAGCCGGCGGCCTCCTCCTTCATTTGAGAACTGCGAAAATCCTCCCAGCACAAAGGGCTTGACGCGGAGCCGCAACCCCGTTCGGACTTCCTTCAGGTGGGTCAGATCGCCGGCCTGAGAAACATTTCGGAATTCGTAGTCTCGAGAGTACCCTGCCCAGTAAACCTTTTCATTCTTGCGGACGATGACCCTCTCAAAGTTCAACCCCCAGGTTTGAGACTTCTGGGTCCCGCTTCGGAGGGTCTTGAAGGGAATCTTGATCTCGGCAATCCAGCCCTTGCCGTTGACGCGGGCTGCCGAGTTCCATTTCTCGTCCCATTGGGTGTTGAAGTCTCTTTTCTCATCGCTGATCTGGGCGTCGAACTTGGTGCCGAGAGGGTTGGTTCGAAACAGGTAGGCATTGCGCCGGTCGTGAAACGTGTCGAAAAGGACTGAGAAACGATCATCGTTCTCCAGCCTGTCATCCCGCCGCAACTCGGTCGCGCGGATGAGCCCGGGCTCCGAATCGTAGCAAGTGACGCCCAGGTAAACGGCCTTCCCTGTGTAAAGAATACGGACTTCAGTTTTCTCGCTGGCCGGCATTCCCTCTTGCGGGTCGCGCTGGAGGAACGAATCCACCACCACCGCCCGAGCCCAGACTGGCTCGCTCAAGTCACCGTCAATCCGGGGGCTTTCCTCCTCCGGGATTCTTATCGCTTCAACACTGGGGCGCGTCGTACTGGCAGATCGCGCCAGGGCTGACGGAGCCACCAGGATCAAGGAAACAGCGAAGACCAACCTTCTCACCACCATCCGCTCTCGAGATTTGTGACTGACAACCACTCACCAGACCTGACTACCTGCCAGTATACAATAGAAGGTGTGCCGGCCAACCTCACACCTCAGTATCTGGAAGCGGAATCAAAGTTCAAGCGGGCGTCCACTCCGGACGAGAAAGTGGCATGCCTGGAGACCATGCTTCGCCTCATTCCCAAACACAAAGGCACGGAAAAGCTCCAAGCCGATCTCAAACGGAGATTATCGAAACTTCGCAAGGGATCGCAGAGGAAGAGTCGGCCCAGCCCCCGTCAACCCTATTACCACATCGAGCGGGAAGGCGCAGGCCAGGCGATCCTCTGCGGTCCTCCCAACGGTGGCAAGTCGCACTTGCTGGACAAGTTGACGCAGGCCTCTCCGGAGATTGGAGACTACCCGTTCACGACAAGGGTTCCCCAGCCGGGCATGATGCAGTTCGAGGACATTCAAATCCAGTTGGTGGATACTCCCGCGCTGGCGCCGGACTTCCTGGAATCCTGGCAGATGACAATGATCGCCGAGGCCGACGTGGCTGTGCTCTTGTTCGATGTCTGCGATCCCCAGTTGCTGGAACAAACAGATTTTGTGGTGGAAATTTGCGAGGAACACAATATCCTGCTCAACTCGACCCAATCGAAGCCCCGGGCGGTGGTTCTGGGGAACAAGCTCGATCAGCCACTGGCCGGGGAGAACTTCCGAGCCTGGAGTGAACTCTATCAGGACCGGTTCACGGCTCGACCCTTTAGCTCGCGGCAGAATGAACACCTGAAGGAGTTCAAGCTTCTTCTCTTTAGCCTTCTGGGGATCGTGCGCGTGTACACCAAGCGCCCCGGCTACAAACGGGACGAAGGTTCGCAGCCATACTTGTTGAAATGCGGGAGCACCGTCCTGGATGCCGCCTGTGCCGTGCATAAAGACCTGGTCGATCATTTCAGGTTTGCACGCGTTTGGGGCAAGGAGGGACTTGAAGGTCAGATGGTCGAGCGGACACACATCTTGGAGGATGGCGACCTGGTCGAGATTCATGCCGGCCACTGACCCTTCTCTGTTGGCCCGTGAGGGGCGGTGTGGTAGACAGTTTGGCAATCATGCGGGTGAGTTGCTGTTGCCTGCGGTTGAATTCCGGCCGGAAAAACCCTCTGTCTGGACCTGTCTTCACACTGCCGATTCCTTTATAATCCGGGAAAACAGAAACGGAGGAGGTTGTGCGGATTTCGATGTGGTCGTGCCTTTGTCTCCTTGCGGTGAACATTCTGGGCGCCTTGCCTCCCGCTCCCGGCTGGGGCCAGGACGGCGATGTCAGTGAAGAGGCGCAACAATTGAAGCAGGCCGCCAAACTCTATGCCGTCCATTGCATGGCCTGCCACTTTCGAGGGGGGAAATCGAGAATCAGGAGACTCAATCTTGCCGATGATCGCTGGAAGCATGGGAGCGACCTGAAAGCGATTGAGAAGACGATCGCCGAAGGAGTTGAGGCTTCGCAGATGCAGGGGTTCAAGAACAAGTTGTCAGCTCGAGAAATCTCGGCTCTGGCCAAGTATGTTCTGACTTTCAGCGCCAGGCCCGCCCCCTCCCGATAACCACCGGCGAAGCTGGCGCCACTCGATCTGGTGCCGTACTTCAAGCGAGAGAGTGCCGATCTCTCGTTCTTGATGGGGGAGGCGGAGAGGAAGCATGGGGACTGTCAACATTGCAATGATTGGCTATGCCTTCATGGGAAAGGCGCACAGTAATGCCTACCGACAGGTGGCCGCTTTTTTTGATCTGCCAATGCGTCCGCGAATGAAAGTCATCTGCGGACGTCACGCGGCCCGGGTCAAAGAGGCCGCGGATCGCTATGGGTGGGAGGAGCAGGCTTCCGACTGGCGAGAAGTCGTAGGGCGGAAGGATATCGACGTTGTCGACATCTGTTCACCCGGAGACACTCATCATCCCATTGCAGTGGCGGCCGCCCAGGCGGGCAAAGTCGTTTTCTGTGAGAAGCCACTTGCCAATGACCTGACTCAGGCGGAACAGATGTACCAGGCGGTCCTGAGTGCGGGAGTGCTTCACATGATCTGCCATAACTATCGAAAGGTTCCGGCAGTGGTGCTGGCCCGGACGTTGATCGAGAATGGCAGATTGGGCGAGCTGTACCACTTTCGAGGCACCTACCTTCAGGACTGGATCGTCGACCCCGAGTTCCCCTTGCTTTGGCGGCTGAAGAAAGAAAAGGCAGGTTCGGGCGCCCTGGGAGACATCCTTTCCCACTCGCTGGACCTGGCTCGCTATCTTGTGGGGGAGGTGTCGGAAGTCTCAGGTATTCTGAAGACCTTTATTGGGGAGAGGCCGCTTCCCTCCGATCCGCAAAAGAAGGGTCGCGTCACCGTGGACGACGCCGCCCTGGCTCTCGTGCGCTTCAGGAGCGGAGCCATGGGGACGCTCGAAGGTTCCCGCTTCGCCACCGGCCGCAAGAACTACAACCGCTTTGAGATTAACGGAAGCAAGGGCAGTGTCGCCTTCAATCTGGAGCGCCTGAATGAGCTCGAAGTCTATTTCAAAGACGACGCGCCGGAGCTGCAGGGCTTCCGAAACATTAATGTGACTGAGTCGATTCATCCTTATTTCAAGGCTTGGTGGCCTCCCGGTCACATCATCGGCTACGAACATACGTTCATCCACGTGGTTTATGAGCTGATGGAGGCCATTGCCGAGGACCGGCTTCCCACTCCGAACTTTGAGGATGGAGTCAAGAACCAGAGAGTGCTGCAGGCGATCGAGGAATCGTCGAAGACGAAACGGTGGGAGAGAGTGGCGGCGGAATGACGCCCTCCTCGTTCGGGAGTTGGAACGGGAAAGGATTTTGGAGTCATGGATGACCGAGGTCGAAACCAAAAGAGAGCAGGGCTGCTGCAACCCCCCGAGTCAGCTGGCCTGGACCGGCGCGGATTCATCCGGCTGACTGCGGGTGCCGGAGCGGCATTGGCGACGGGCATGGGATTCTCCGGCTGCCGGAGGACCGAAGAGAGGTTGTCCAATCTTCCCGGGCCGGATCCATGGGAGCGGGAACTCGCATTG
>JBHHYX010000380.1:0-5461 GCA_046757765.1 Acidobacteriota bacterium
GTAGAGTTGACTGCGGGACTTCTTGAGCGTCTTCGCAAGCCGCTCCGCGTCGGCAGCCGGCAGCCACGCAATCAGCTCCATGGCAGGTTCGAGATCATCGGCGAAAGCAGCGGGCGCCTTGTCTCGGTGCTGGATCCACCAATCCGCAGCCATACGAATCTGGACCGCCGACACGCGGCGAGATCCGCACGCGGAGACTCAACGCGCGGCGCGCTTCCTCAGCTCGGTAAGCAACTCGTGGCCGTCCACATACTCACCGCGCCGGATATCCTCCACAGCGGCAACCAGCTCGGCTTCTTGCTCTGGCGTCAGCTGGATGGGCTCCGCAGGCTCTGCTGCCACGATCGCGACTCGATCGCCCTCGGCCAAGGCATCCTTCGGCACCTCGACCTTCCCTCCGACGACGGTTTCCAACATGATTTTCATGTCGCCATCATACCGCCGAATGGTTGGCATCAGCGGCGGCGCGAAACGCCGCCCGCTGCATGGCTTTGTTAGCCAGCGCGCTTTCACGCCGAGCTGAGTTCGTTCACGACTTCACAAATCCCCTTAAGGGCGGACTCGAGCAGTGGAATGACTGGCTGATCATTGGATTCGAAGTGAAAGGACACCCAAGTGATCCTCTCGACCCGGCCACCTTCCACGAGTGGCGGCATGTTGCACCAGATTCTTTGCATCGTCGAACATAGTCATTTCGTCATCCTGGATGGCTAACGCCTTGGCGCTCAGCCGCGAACGGCGCGAGAGCCACTCTGCGATGGGCTGAAACTGATGCGGCCGCTCGTCGGTCTGCAGCGCCTTGTTAGCCAGCGACGGTTTCGACTGAACCCGGAAGCTTACTCACCGTTAACTTATGGAGCTCGACCTTCTCGCTCGCGTTATCGATGTCAATTCCAACGAGATTTCCGGTGGCATCATAATCAAGGACGATTCCCGCAGAAATCTCACGGCTTTCGACACTGGTTTGCTCGGAAAGATCGATGTACAAAGAATCCGTATCGGGATAGTAGTTCAGCTTCATGGTTTGAAACCTCGGTCGGGGAACGCGTTGTGAATTGTCACTTTGTCGTCCAATGTAACAACTCTCAAATAGCGGTTTTCCAGTTCGGGAACGGCTGCCCAAAATCGGTAGCGATTCTTCTCTTGAGGCTCGGACCGAATTGGGCTATCGGGAACCCGAATACACCATGCCTTCTTCAGGTATGGACGCTTCCGCAGGACTTCCTTCTCGAAGTAATGCGTAAACCCGTATTCTGGCACCCGCCAAGGATACCTCAATCATGGCCGTCACGGTAAGCCTGGCTAACGTTGCGCGGCTCAGCGGCCGCGTTGCGCGGTCCGTTGCAGCCGCTTGTTAGGGCGCGCACTGCTGATCAAAGGATAGCGTTCGGGATGCTCGATTGAATCGACTGCAAGATCAACATCAAGGGCTGGCCAATAGAGATGATCCGGCTGGGGAAGTTGGACGTTGAGCAGCTGGTTGATGGTCGCGTCGCGGAACCAAGGAAACTCGTCAAAGGGTAAGAAGAGTTCTCTCGCGTCGAAGAGCAACCAGAAGCCGTGCTTCGATACGTTGGTCACCTCAACTCCCGAAGTGGCTCTGCCATGCTGTTGTGATTTCATCCTCCCGTTCCTCGATTAGCCTGAGGGCCGTTCTGATTTCTCGATCGCTCAGGTTGTGATTCCTCGCGACCTCAATACTCGGCTCAAGCCAGAATTTCGCCTCGCCACCCGGCCCGATCGCGTGAATGTGAATCCGAGGCTCTTCTCGCGAAAAGAAGAAAAACCGAAGCCCAGCCGCCCGGAAGACCGTGGGGCTCATTTCTATAGCTTATCATCTTCCACCGGAGCCGTTTTCGCCGCCCTAACTATACAATTGGACAGACCTGTCTAAAAACCCGGAACCTGTCGAGGTTGCTGTCTATCGCGCATGCCATTCGTCACCTTCTTAGTCCCTAACGTAGTCCCAGCAATCTCTGCACCGTGCGGATGTCGTAGCCGTCCTCGAGAAGATGGGTCGCGAAGGAATGACGGAACGTGTGCGGAGTCAACCGTTTGGCGACACCGGCCGCGCGCGGCCTCCCGCACAGCCCGCTGCACGGCTGTCTCGTGAAAGTGGTGACGCCGGATTTGCCCGCTTCCGGGGTGTCGGTAAGTACGTGTCGCGGGAAAGACCCACTGCCATCGCCAGTCCTGCCCCGCTGACTTGTATTTGCGAGCCAGAGCCCCGGGCAGGTCAACCCATCCCTCGCCACGCCGCAGTTCCAAGCAGTGCCGACTTCGCGAACCGACTCGATCTGGGCGCGTAACCCTTGTCGGGCGGACACCGGGAGCAAGGTGACGCGGTCTTTGTCTCCCTTGCCCTGGCGCACCAGGATCTGGTGGTTCCCAAAGTGTATGTCCTTGACGCGCAGCCGACAACACTCCAGGAGCCGCAGGCCACTGCCGTAGAGGAGCAAAGCCATCAGGTGGGGGAGCCCCGAGTTGACCTTCCCGGTCTGGACTGTAAAGACTTGGAACTGGCGCAGGCGGGCCGGGCGCTTCCCGTTCGAGCCGTCCGGGAGCCACTCTTCCGACCCCTTCATTTGGCCTCCAACCAGGAGGATCCAACCGCCAGATCCACCTCGAGAGGCACCAGCAATGGCAGCACACCCTCCATTTTCCCGGCCACGAGAGACTTCATGACCTCGACTTCCGACTCCTCCACTTCAAGCACCAACTCATCGTGAACCTGCATGATCAAACGGCTGCGAAGCCGCCGGCGCTCGATCTCCCTTTGGATTGAGACCATGGCTTTCTTGATCAGGTCGGCGGCCGTCCCCTGGATGGGAGCGTTGATGGCTGTCCGTTCTCCGAAATTCCGAACATTCCAGTTCTTGCTGTGGATTTCCGGGACGGGCCGGATCCGGCCCAGCATGGTTTTGACGTAGCCCTTTTCTCGAACTTCCTGAAGGGTCTTGTCAATCCAGTCCTTTACCCCCTGGTATCGCGTGAAGTAAGCGTCGATGAACTCCTGTGCCTCTTTCCGATCGATTTTCAGACTTTGGGCCAGTCCGAAGGCGCTCAACCCGTACATGATCCCAAAGTTGATGACTTTGGCGTGACGGCGAAACTGGCGAGGCTCCATCACCGCCCTCATCCCGAAAACCTCACGAGCGGTGCGCTCATGAATGTCCTCTCCTCTGTGAAAGGCTTCAATGAGAACGGGGTCTCCGGAGAGATGGGCCATGACTCGGAGCTCAATCTGGGAATAGTCGGCGCTCAGGAGTTGGAAGCCGGGCTCGGCGATAAAGGCCCGCCGGATCCTCCGGCCGTGTTGCCCTTTGATCGGAATGTTCTGCAGGTTGGGATTGCTCGATGAAAGTCGACCGGTGGCGGCCACCATCTGGTTGTAGGAGGTGTGTATGCGTCCGGTCTGAGGGTTGACCAGTCGAGGCAGGGCGTCCAGGTAAGTGTTCTTCAGCTTGGTCAACTCTCGATAATCCAAGATCAGACGGGCGATCTCATGGTCCTCGGCCAGGACCTCCAGCACTTCCACACCGGTGGCGTAATGCCCTGCTTTTCGTGTCTTCTTGATCACAGGAAGTCGAAGCTTCTGGAAGAGGATGTCGGCCAGTTGCCGGGGGGAGTTGATGTTGAACGGTTCTCCGGCAGCGGCGTGGATCTGCTCCCTCAGTCGCGAAATCTCGCCCTCCATCTCGGCCGAGAGTTGCTGCAGGAAAACACAGTCGACTTTGACGCCCGTCTGTTCCATGTTGGCCAGAACACTGACCAGGGGCATCTCAATTTCCGACAGGAGTGGCTCCAGTCCCAGTTCTTCGACCTTGGGAGACAGCTCGCGGAAGAGGCGCAGGGTGAGCTCGGCGCGCTCGGCCAAGCGCTTCTTCCCTCCCTCATCAAAGAGGTTGCCGGCCCCATCGCCGGCCTCGAGCCGGTAGTGCAGATGCTCCCGGACCAGCTTCTGGAGTGAAAAATCATTCTGATTGGGATCCAGCAGATAGGCCATGAGCATGGTGTCCCGGCAACGATCGTCCGGCTCCCAGCCCAACCCGCCACCGAGCAGGCAGAGAGGTTTCAGGTCGTGGATCGCCCACAGGCTCGGAGCGGCAAAGAAGGCTTCCGCCTGGGCCGGATGGGCCTGGAGGAATCCACCTTCCAGGGACCAGGCCCGCGATGGGCCTGGCGAGACTGCGGCACCGCCTGCTTGCCCTTCCAACTCACCTTGCGCGGGAAAGGCGATTGCCAACCCGGCCGTCTCTCCTTCCAGCACGCCCCTCAGCTCAGCCAGTTGATTCAACTGGTCGATGGATTCGTATTCGATTTCCGAGTCCCGGTCTTGCGGCAGGAATTCTTCCAGCAGGCTCAAGAAGTCCAACTCGATGAAGAGCTTTCGCGCCCCTTCACGATCCGGATCGGATCTTTCCAACTCGGCCAGATTCAGTTCCAGTGGCAAATCGACGTGGATCCGGACGAGCTCCCGACTCTGCAGGATCTGCTCCCGGTGGTGCTGCAGGCTTTCGCGATAGGTTTTGCGCCTGACCTGATCACTTTTCGCCAGCAGTTCCTCCAAACTCCCGAACTCGGCGATCAATTGTCGAGCCCCTTTGGCCCCGATCCCGGGGGCCCCGGGAATGTTGTCGGAAGAATCCCCCACCAGGCTCAGGACATCGACAACCTTTTCGGGGGGGGCGCCGAACTTCCCCTCCACCTGGCCCCGATCCAGACGGAGCATGCTGCGCGTGTCCAGGATAGTGACGCGATCATTGACCAGCTGGAACATGTCCTTGTCGATGGTGACGATAACGACTTCCAAGCCCCTGTTACACGCCTTGAGCGCCAGCGTCCCGATGACGTCATCCGCTTCGTACTTCTGGTAGGAGAGAACCGGCACACGCAGAACGTCGCAGACTTTCAGGACATAGGGAATCTGGTCGATCAGGTCCTGGGGGGTGGGCCGGCGAGTGGCCTTGTAGGCCTCGTATTGTTCGTGACGCACGGTGGGTCCGAAAAGATCGATCGCCACTCCCAGGTACTGGGGGCTCTCTTCCTTGATCAGCTTGCGGAGCATGTTGGTGAAGCCGTAGACCGCATTGGTCGGGAGGCCCTTCTTGTTGATGAGCCCCTTGATGGCGTAGTAGGCGCGGTAGATGTGAGACATCCCGTCGACGAGGTAGAGTTGGCCGCCCACCCGCCTATGATAGCAGACGCCTCGGAGTGCGGCGCCCGCCGTTGAGCCGGGATTTTGAACTCCAGCTGGTAGGTTCAGCGATTGTGCCGCCAGGTCAACTGAACCACGAACGTGAGAGGATGTCGCAAAAGTCTCTTGAGGCCCTGCGGCACGGTCACCTTCCACAACCCCGCTAGGGGTGGAATGTTTGTAGCCAAAACGCCAAAACCGGATTCGAGCTCCGTAGGAGTCACATTTGGCCTGGCCTGCAATAGACGTTAACTCCCGTGATAT
>JBHHYX010000381.1:0-5459 GCA_046757765.1 Acidobacteriota bacterium
GGGCCGCGACAGATTCAAGAGACGGGGGTGGCCCCCAACGCCGGCGCCGAGCTGAACACGACTCTGGGGGGGGCAGTGGACGCGGCCTGTGACATTGGAGGGGAGCTGAAAGAGCGGCGCTTCCCCATCCCTTCGCAGGGCCAACTGCTTGGAGAGGCGCTTCAAAATCGTCCCGACTATCGTCAGACAGAAATGGAGATGGCGCGACGTCAACAGCAGATCCGATCGGCCAGGGGCGCCTACCTGCCGGACTTGAACCTCTTCGCTCAATTCGGGCACAGTGGCCAGGACCTCAACAGTGGAAGCGCCGATTTTACGGTGGGGGCGAGTGTCACCTTCAACGTGCTGGACCGGGGACGAACCGCTCGAGCTCGCCGAGCTCATGCCTCCTGGGAGGCGGCCCGGGCTTTGCGGGAAGAGCGGGCCGGCCAGATCCGGCTGGAGGTGGTGAGAGCCTATCAGAATTTCCTGGCTGCCGAGGAGAGTCTTCGAGTGGCGTCGGGAGTGATCGACCAGGCCCAGGAGACATTGAGGATTGTGCGCGATCGTAACCGAGTCGGGTTGACCACGATCACGGAAGTCTTACGCGCCCAAACGGCGGTGGTTCGCGCCCAAATGAATCTCCTGGAAGCGCGTTACAATTACTATCTGGGCTACGCGCGATCCCTCCTCGTGAGCGGCCAGCTCACCAGCGTGAGTTCTCTTGCTTGACTCGGAGGGCTGGGGTGGATCTGACAAGAGAGAGGAAGGGCCGCTTGGACAGGACTCCGCCCCGGCCGGCTACGGCCTTCTCTTTTTGGCACTTGGGCAGTGGCGCTGGTGGTGGGGCATTCGGATTGGGAAGGGCACCTGAACACGCCGGGGTGAGGATGTGGCAATGAAAAGGCACGTTGGGATGGCGGGGCTTGGCCTGGTGCTGTGGATGGCGGCGGGCTGTGGCGAGGAAAAGAAGCCGCCCGCCCAGACTGACTCTCCCTCCACTGTGGTCACCCCAGTGGAAACGGTGAGGGAGGAGACGCTACCCGTGACCTACGAGGCGACGGGAACGGTGAAGTCCAGGTTGGGCGCCACGCTTGCCAGCAAGGTGATGGGACAAGTGACCGCCATTCACGTCCGAGAAGGCGACTCCGTCCAGGCGGGGCAGCTCTTGTTGGAGATCGACTCGCGGGAAGCTACCAGCCGGGTCAGCCAGGCCAAGGCTGGACTGAAGGAGGCTCGAAACGCACTGGAGCAGATCACACTGGCGATCGACGCCGCCGACTCCGCCAGGACTGCGGCCGAGGCCAATGCCGAGCTGGCCTCATCCACCTATCGACGTTTCCACGAGCTGGTTGAACGGGGCTCGGTAAGCGCTCAGGAATTCGACCAGGCTTCGGCCCGCTACAAGGCGGCAAGAGCGGAGGCGCGTCGGGCCGACAAGACGCTTCAGTCGCTGCGGGCTGAGAAAAAGCAGACGCAGGCCAGAATTGAACAGGCCAAGGCAAGCCTGACCATTGCCGAGACCGCCCTCAGCTACACCCGAGTTCGCTCACCTTTCTCCGGACGGGTGACGAGGAGGCACGTTGAGATCGGAGATCTTGCCGCTCCTGGAGTCCCCCTCCTCACTGTCGAAAGTCGCCGCTACCGCCTGGAAGCCGCCGTCGACGAGTCTCAGTTGCCTCACATCCGTTCCGGTCAGGTGGTGAGCGTGAAGATGGATGCCTTGAGCCAGAATGTAGAGGGGGTGCTCGACGCCATCGTACCCTCCACCGACCCGGTGAGCCGTTCATTTACGGTCAAAGTCAACTTGCCTGAGCTTCCTTTTCTCACCTCTGGCATGTTCGGAAGGGCCGCCTTTTCGACCCAGCCGAGAAAGGCGCTCACCGTGCCGGTTTCGTCACTGGTCGAACAAGGCCAACTCACCGGTGTCTGGGTGCTGGACGGGAAGGATCGAGTTCGATTCCGCCTCCTCAAAAGCGGCGCCGCCTATGACGGTCGAAGAGAGATCCTCTCCGGTCTGAAAGAGGGAGAGAGAGTCATCGTCAAACCCGCTGGTGATCTCCGCGACGGCACCAGAATCCGCACCACCGGCCCGGCCGGAATTGAGTGATTTGGTCCCAGTGGGACGAAAACATCCAACCGTTTTGTGACCTGTCTTCAAAGGAGAGCCATGACCAAGCCGGGATTAGCCGGGAGCTTGGCGCAAGCCTTTATCGACTCCAAACTGACACCTCTGATCATGGGAGCCTCGATCCTTCTCGGAGTGGGGGCGGTCCTCATGCTGCCGCGCGAGGAGGAGCCCCAGATTATCGTTCCCATGGTGGACATCTTCGTCGGGATGCCGGGCGCCTCGGCCGGGGAAGTGGAAGAGCGCGTCACCAAGCCGATGGAGAAGCTGCTTTGGGAAATTCCCGGAGTGGAGTACATCTATTCCACCTCCAGCCCCGGAGCCGCCATGGCAGTGGTTCGCTTTTACGTGGGAGAGAACGAAGAGGACGCGATCGTCAGGCTGAACCAGAAGATGTTTGCTAATTTTGATCTGATCCCTCCCGGCGCCACGCCTCCCCTGATCAAACCCCGTTCCATTGATGATGTCCCCATTCTGGCTCTGACCTTGTGGAGCGATCATTACGACCACTCGATGCTGCGCCGGGTTGCGGCTCAGATTCACGACCCTGTCAAACAGGTGACCGATGTCTCCGAAGTCAAGATGATTGGCGGCTTGCGCCGCCAGCTCCGAGTCATTCTGGACAAGGCGAAAATGTCGGCCCACCAGGTCGCGCCGACCGCCATTGCGGCCATTCTGCAACGAACAAACCGTCAGATCCACTCAGGACGCTTCGCCCAGCGAGACCGGGAATTCCTGGTCGAAACAGGCGGGTTCTTGCGTAATGCCGAAGAGGTCGGCAGCGTCGTGGTCGGGGTCTCCCACCATCACCCGGTTTACCTTCGCGATGTGGCCCGGATCGAGGACGGTACCGAGGAACCTGACCAATACGTCCTCTTCGGACTCGGACCCGCGGCCCGCTACAGCCACAGCCTGAGGCCAGGGTCTGAAGCACCGGGCACGATCAGTCCGGAGGTTGACCTCCCAGCCTCCTCGTCTCTCTTTCCCGCCGTCACCCTCTCGGTGGCAAAGCGCAAAGGCGCCAACGCCATTGTCGTGGCGGACGCGGTCCTTGCAAAAGTGGAAGAGTTGCCCAGCTCGGTGCTCCCCTCCGACATCCATGTCCAGGTGACACGCAACTACGGAAAGACGGCGGAGGAAAAATCGAACGAACTGCTCTTTCATATGGCGCTGGCAATCCTCTCGGTGTCGGTCTTGATCTGGCTGGCGCTCGGGCTACGTGAATCTGGAATCGTGGCCGTGGCCATCCCGGTGACGCTGGCCTTGACCCTCGTCGTCTTCTACTTCTATGGCTACACTCTCAACCGGGTGACACTCTTCGCTTTGATCTTTTCCATCGGAATCCTGGTGGACGACGCCATCGTGGTGGTCGAGAACATCGCTCGTCACTACCGCCTGCCGGAGAATCGGGAGCGCCCCCTCACCCAAGTCGCCGTGGAAGCTGTGGCGGAAGTCGGAAATCCCACCATTCTGGCCACGCTGACAGTGATTGCCGCCATCCTGCCGATGGCCTTTGTAACCGGTCTGATGGGGCCCTACATGCGCCCCATCCCGGTGGGAGCTTCGGCGGCCATGTTCTTTTCTCTCCTGGTCTCTTTTCTGGTCACACCCTGGGCCTCACTTCGCCTGCTGGTCCGCCGTGAGGGGAGAGTTTCCTCTGAACAGGAGCAGGGGGAAGACTGGACCACTCGTCTTTACCGGCGGGTCATGTCCCCCCTGCTGGAAAGAGGACTCCCCCGGTACTGCTTTTTGGGCGGCACTCTCCTTCTCCTGCTCTCGGCCCTCTCCCTGCTGGCTTTCAAGCGGGTCACCGTCAAGACGCTCCCTTTTGACAACAAGAGTGAGTTTCAAGTCGTGATTGACATGCCGGAGGGGACCACCCTCGAGGCCACGGCGGCAACCGCTCAGGAGATCGGAGGCTACCTCGGTACTGTCCCGGAAGTGACTGATTATCAGATCTATGCGGGAACCGCATCGCCCTTCAACTTCAATGGACTGGTGCGGCATTACTTCCTGCGGCATCAACCCTTTCAGGCCGACATTCAGGTCAACCTGACCTCCCGGGACTTGCGTCGCCGCCCCAGCCATGAAATTGCCCGCCAGCTGCGGCCGGCCATTCAGGAGATCGCCAAGCGCCACGGGGCGGCGGTGAAGATGGCGGAGGTTCCACCCGGGCCGCCTGTGCTGCAGACCCTGGTGGCCGAGGTGTATGGCCCGGATTACAATCAGCAAATGGAACTGGCGCGCCGCATCCAGAAAATTTTTGAGCAAACGGAAGGGATTGTGGATGTCGATTCCTACCTGGAGGCCGACCAACTCAAGTATCACTTTGAAGTCGACCGGGAAAAGGCCGCCCTCGACGGGATTTCGGCGCAACAGATTACCTCGACGGTGCGGCTGGCCCTCCAGGGCCTTCAGGTGGGGCCTCTCCACCAACCCCGGGAAAGGGAGGACGTGGGCATCTTCCTGCGGCTTCCCGAGGCGGGTCGATCCGGTGTCGACAGACTCCAACAAGTGAAGGTGAGAGGCCAGGCCGGAAACCTTGTCTCGCTGGGTGAGTTGATTGACATCACGCAAGTCGTCGAGGACAAAAGCATCTACCACAAGAACCTTCTACCCGTGGTTTACGTGACGGGCGATGTGGCCGGGAAAGAAGAGAGTCCTGTTTACGCCATCCAGAAACTGAGCCGGCAGGTCGACCAGCTGGAGTTCCCTCCCGGTGACCGGATTGAGCAGTACACGGCCCGGCAACCCTTCTCCGAGGCCCGGTTCGCCCTCAAATGGGACGGCGAATGGCACATTACCTACGAGGTCTTCCGCGATCTGGGCATTGCCTCGCAGCCGTTCTCATTCTGATCTACATCCTGGTTGTGGGTTGGTTTCAATCCCTTCGGACACCTCTGGTCATCATGGCCGTGATTCCTTTCTCTCTGGTGGGGATCCTGCCGGCCCACTGGCTGATGGGCGCATTTTTCACCGCCACCTCCATGATCGGGTTCATTGCCGGCGCCGGCATCGTGGTCCGAAACTCGATCATCCTGGTCGACTTCATCGAGCTGCGACTGCGACAAGGCATGCCTCTGCGGGAAGCCGTGGTAGATGCCGGAGCGGTTCGATTCCGGCCCATGATGTTGACCGCGGCCGCGGTGGTGGTGGGCGCCACGGTCATCCTCTTCGATCCCATCTTCCAGGGCCTCGCCATCTCTCTGATGGCCGGCGAAGTGGCCTCGCTTCTGCTTTCCCGAATGACCGTACCCATCCTCTATTACCTCTCGGCTCGACACTGAGACTCCTCTAACCCGAATTTCTCACACTCGATCGTAGCGAGGCGGTGGAGATGCCCGCGGATACA
>JBHHYX010000382.1:0-5425 GCA_046757765.1 Acidobacteriota bacterium
GATGACTCAGCATAATGACTATTTACGGGCAGATTTAATTATGTACATGATTCCGCGACTCAGCTCGATCTCCGCGTGGCCGCCGACGAGTCCGGCCGCGTGTTAGCCAGCCCCTAGTCAGAGCCTCGGAGTGCGAACCGACAAGTCAATACGCCTGCGTCTGGCCCGCCTTCGCGGGTTTCAGAGTCTGCAGCAGGACGGTCCCCGGGCCCGTCAATCGGGTCATGAACAGCCCTTCCTTGCTGAAGAAGGTCTTTCGTAAGGAACCTACGGTTTCGATGTTGTAGTCGACAGCGGCCGAAAACGCGGCGAGGTTCCCCGTGCTCACTCGGACCTGAAATCTCCCCTCCCATGAACGAGTACTGTGCCGCTACCCTCGATGCGTTGCAGGACCAGCCCGGCCCCACCGAATAACGCGGCGCCCGGCCGACGGGCGATCGCTACGGTGATGTTGATTCCAGCCCCCCAGGCGGCGAGAAATGCGCCGCGCGTCGTCAGCACCGGCCCACTCGCATCCAAGTCCCACTCTTCGATGTGCCCGGGTGCGTTGGCGCCCAGCGTCACGAACTGCCCCCCGGCCGTCGCCTCGATGTAGGTCAGCGCAATCCCTTCACCCGATAGCGACCGCTTGAGCGCGCCTGCCAAGCCCCCAGGGACTTTGACGTCCCACTTCAGACCGGTGGCATAGGCGATGATCGACCCTTTCGACGCCCAAACTGTTTCACCGTTGGCAAGTGCCAGGCGGGCGGATTGCGCGACGGTGCCGTCTACGCTGAAATCCACGCGGCCTCCTCACATCGCATGGGGTCACTCCGTGTCTTTTGTTGTCGACGGGTGGTCGGAGAGGAGACGCAATCAGGTCTCTTCCTTCGACTCCCTTGAGTCTGGACTTGAAAGCCGTGAATACCGCGGCATCTCGCAGCTATTTCGTGCCTTTTGCCGCAGACCGCATCCTTTTTCATTGTGTGACAATTGAACTGAGGATGGACTCTCGATCCTTCCCCCGGCCACGTCGCGTCGGTGGGGGTAGCCTGTCTCCATTCTTCTTGTCTTCTTGCCGCTGGACGTTATGACGTCATAGCGCTATAGTGAGCAGCATGAGCGGAGAACGGAAGAGGGCGACGATCTACTTCGATCCCCAGATCCACCGGGCACTTCGTCTGAAGGCTGCCGAGAGCGACCGCTCCGTGTCGGAGTTGGTCAACGAGGCCGTCAGACAGAGTCTGGCCGAGGACGCCGAGGATCTGGCCGCATTCGAGGAGCGGGACCGGGAGAAGAGTGTCCGGTTCGAGGACGTCGTGAAGCGGTTGAGGCAGCGTGGCGCGATATAGCGTCCGAATCAAGACATCCGCGATCAAGGAAATCGAGGCGATCTCCCCCAAGAGGGAACGCCGGCGGATCGTGCGGCGCATCGAGGATCTCGGGGACGATCCCTGGCCGCGGGGGTGCCAGAAGCTGGCGGGCCAGGAGGAGCGGTACCGGGTGCGCCAAGGACGCTACCGAATCGTCTACAAAGTCGATGACACCGGTGGCGTGGTCGAGGTCTTCAAGGTTGGCCACCGTCGGGATGTGTATCGCTGAGCCGTTCAGCGATCTGGAGCGGACGATCATCGACGGCCTCAAACAGTTCGAGTACTGTGGTGGCTTCACCGAGGTCGCCAGGGGGTTCTGGATCGGGCGCCGCTGTTTCAGTCGAGCAGACAGCGCCAACTGAGCCCGGGGAAGCGGGCGAAGCCGCGATCGGTCGTCCACCACTCGCAGCCGTGCTCGAGGGCCAGCGCCGCCAGGTAGGCATCGGTGGTGTCGGCGCCTCGGATGTCTCCCGTCAGCACCAGATCTCTGAAGATCGACCAGTGGCGGCGACCCGGCTCGATGAACTGGGCCTCCGGCTGTGCCCGCAGCGCGTCGACGAATCCGAAGACTTCTCCGGGAGAAGGGGTGGGGCGGAAGACCCGGGGATTGGTTGCGATGCGAACCAGAGCCGCCAGAATCAGGCTCGAGAGAGCGACGATCTGGCCCCCGGATCGAAGGCTCTCAAGCTCGCGCCGACAGATGGAATGATGAGGCGATTGCTCCACCATCGCGTGAAGCAGGACGTTCACGTCGCAGAGTATCACTCCAACTCCAGCAGCGCGCTCGTGTCATCGAGGTCGACGCCGGCCACGAGCTTCACATGGCTCAGGATCGGGAGAGGCGGTGGCCTCCGGGCACGGTGTCCGCGCGCACGCTCCTCGGCCAGATAGAGCCTCAGGCTCTCTTCGAGGATCCGTGTAAGCGACTTGCTGCGCTCGGCGGCCAGTTTCTTGGCCTCGACGAGCAGATGATCGGGGAGGTTGACGGTCGTCCTCATGATGCGGATATGTTACATCAAGCTGCACCCAGTTTTCAAGCATGCCGCGCTCCAGTCGGCCAAGGTCCTCTCGGGGGTCCCTCCTGAAGCGGAGATCCGAGGCGGATCCCAGGTCGCCGCTGCCCTCTCGAGCCGGGACCAGGACTTCGCCAGAGATTGATATCCTTGAAAATCCTTACTTGACACTTCGCGAGGGTCGGGAGCGCCCTGAGACGTCCTGAGAACTTGGGCCTCAGTTCCGGAAGCCGTGCTGGCGGCGGTGGTGGGGACCGTCGAAGGACTGGGTGGATTTGAAGAGCTCGTAGCGGCCGTCGGTGGCCACCGGCCGTACCCGGGCCGCCAGCGCTGATCGCTCGCTTTCGGACAAGGGACGGAACTCCCGGGCCACGGCCAGGTCCTGCTCCAGGTCTTCCCGGGAACGGATCCCCACCACCAGGGAGGTGATGGGAAGACTCAGGGCGTAGCGGAGGCACTCCGGGGCGGAGAGGTCTGTGTTGTCCACAATCGTGCCTCTTGGATAGCCCCCGCCCAGGCTCTTCATGCCGATGACCGAGACCTTCTTTTCCAGGCAGACTGGCACCACTCCCTTCTGGAAGCTCCGGTAGTGGGCGTCCAACACATTGATCGGCATCTGAGCCGTGTCCCAGTCGAAGGGCTTGGCCAGCATTTTGAGGTGAATGCGGGGATCCTTGTGGCCGGTGAAGCCGATATAACGAACCTTGCCCTGCTTTCTGGCTTCGATGGCCGCCTGGATCCCTCCCTCGTCGAACACCCAGTCGGGATCGTTGTCGTAAACCATCTCGTGGAACTGCCAGAGGTCGATATGATCGGTGCGCAGCCGGCGCAGACTCTCCTCCAGGTTCTTCATCGACCCCTTATAGTCCCGCTCGCAGTTCTTGGTCATCAGGAAGACCTTCCTGCGCCGCCCATCCATGGCCATGGCCCGGCCCATGATCAGCTCGCTGCCTCCATTGTGGTAATCCCAGGCGTTGTCGAAGAAGAGAAGTCCCTGGTCCATGGCGGCGTGCATGATCCGGATGGCCTCCCCCTCGTCCGCGACGGCGCCGATGTGCCAGCCCCCCAGGCAGAGAATCGAGACCCGCTCGCCGGTCCTCCCCAGGGGACGGGTGGGGATGCCTCCCGGACTCGACCGGGTGGTGGCCAGAACCTGCCGGGCCAGGCCTGAGGCGACCAGGGTGCCTCCCAGCGCGCCCTCAATGAACTCTCTGCGACTTTTTCGTTCCGGCATGGTTCTCCTCCCAAGGAATTTACGCCTTAGCATAGTCGACTGAGACGGTTTTGTCAGTTGGCCCCCATTGAAAAAGGGAGGGTCCAACTGTTTGTAATGTGGGAAGACTCGCATGTGTTTAGCGTGTTAGGACTCCAGTTGCCGTTGGGGAATCCAGGCTAGGGTGCGTCGGTCGTACACGTACCCGTTCACGTACCGACATTCTCCTGGCCGACACAATCTCTTCGAGTGGGGCGGGGCGTCCCTTCGTGTACGAGTACGTGGTACGTGTACGACCCTAGTTGGGGACGAGGATTCCAGTTGCTTGTGGGTATGTTTGCGTCGGCACCGGCTGAACACATACGTATTGTGACCAACAGTTGACCTGGAGGACTGCGGCTCCTTACAATTCGGAAGTCGCTTAGATCTTTTGGAATCAGTTGAACCTGAATTGAGCGATTGTCGACGGCGGTAAGCACCAATCTGTTGTGCCCCGCGGGTCTTGTCGATCCTCGACATACCGCAGCGGGTATGCCTGCGGTTTCCGCAACTCGCGGGAACACAACATCTTGGCGCTTCCCATCCGCCAGAATCGCTCAACTCAGCTTGCAATCAGTCTGGCGGTTACGTTGGCTTCAAAGTCGGCCGCTAGAGGAGAAGTCCATGGTCGAGGGCTACGTCGAGGCGATTCTTCTCTGGAGCAGTACTGGTCCTTCCTCACAAGTCAACTCCTGGTTTTCGGATCGGGGGCTGACCGTCCTGCCCATGAAGAATGGACTGCTGCTGAGCGGCGAGCGTGAGGCCTTTGAGAAGATCTTCGCGATGGATCTCAAGGACCGGAATCCTCCCGTGGAACTGCCCGTTCCAATCGAGTTTCAGGAACTGTTGTCCTCGATTGCAATCCCGCGACCCCGGCAATACACCGATTCGCCAACCAAGGAGGTTGAACCATGATTGGCTCCCTACCGTATGAAACCGAATCTCATGAACCGCTGCCCGGCGTCATTCAGGGCTATGTTTCGGTTCGATCGAAGGGAAAGACCTCTCCATTCGGGGGGCTGGAAAAGTTCCCCGAAACCAGTGAGCCGTTTCAGGCCACCCAAAGCGACCGAAAAACGGCTCGCCAGGCAGTGAAATCAATGGGGCTGAGCGTGTTGGCGGAAAGTCGCCTGGGAATGGCTGTTGCCGGCCCGGCGGAAGCCTACGAGGAGCTCAGTGGAGGAAAGCTCGTGACCCGGGAACGGCTTCTCCATGCGGAGGCGGGACGCCGCCGCTATGTCACTCACATCGACATCGTGGGCTCCAAACAGCCCGAGACCTTGTGTCTGGGACGGGCCAAATCCAAAACCACTCGGATCGAAGGTTTCTTTCTGGAGCGGCCTTTGATGTTGCACGGAATCTTTCCCTCTCCCATCCCGCCTCTTTCCGATCGTTTCTACCTGCGGGTGCCCGACGACATTGCCGTCGGGTTGGGCGCCACCCGAGCCCACCGCCAGGGACAAGTGGGAGAAGGCGTCACGGTGGCCATGGTCGACAGTGGTCAATACCCCCATCCTTACTTCACGGTTCATGACTATGATGTGCGGCCCACGGTGGCCGTGGTGCCCAACACCAGTCCGACAGAAGACCCCGTGGGTCATGGCACCGGAGAGTCGGCCAACATCTTTGCTGTTGCGCCCGGGGCCACCCTGCAGCCTTACCGGGCTTCGAACAACCAGGGGAATCTGGTAGCCGCCATCGCGGCCTTCCTGGCGGCCAAAGCCGCCTCTCCCCAAATCCTCACCAACTCCTGGGGTGGAGACGGTCCGTTTCCCCCGTTTGGCCCCCCGGACCAGTTTGAGGTGGCT
>JBHHYX010000383.1:0-5415 GCA_046757765.1 Acidobacteriota bacterium
CAGTCAGCGCGGATGATAACGGCGCCACAGCAGAAAGCTGGTGAATAGTCCGGGCAAGGGTACCGACCCCTACCCGAACCCTCGTGTCAGCGAATCTTTCCTCGGGCAGCCACGGGCCACTCCACCACCACCTCGTCTCCCCGGCAGCCGAAGAGGACTTCATGCATGTTGACGGCGGCACAGATGTGGTTGGGAATCACTCTCAGGCGCCGGCCCACTCGAATGGGCGCTCCGGGTGGAACCTCCAGATAGCCATGCTCTTCGTTCATCTGGGTGAACTCGACTCCCGGATAATCGGTGACCAGGCCGAAGCCACCCCGTTTGCCCGCCATCAAGCCGTCGCTGGAGAAAGTCTTTGATCCTCCATCGATGATGGCGCGACCTTCAACCGCCCGGCTCACCACGGTCGTCACAATCGAGGCGGCGCAGTCTTGAGCCCGGCAGACGCCCCATTCAATCGTGTTTCGATCATTGAAGATGTAGGTCCCGGGCCGGATCTCGGTGAGACTTGCCAGCTGGTGCGAGTAAGCTGCCGATGGCGTACTCCCTCCACTGATCTCGGCCACCTCGATCTTCTCCTTTTCAAACAGCTCCCGCTGGCGGCTCAGTTGGGACTTCAGCCGCTCCAGAGTGACGGTATTGCCGTCATAATTCGGGTGAACATGCCCCGAGTAAAACATCAGGCCTTGGAACCGGAGACCTGGCTGGGAGTCGATAAAGCGGGCCAAACGGGTGGCAGCCGAACCGACAGGGAGGCCGCAGCGGCGCATTCCCAGGTCCACCTCCACCAGCACACCAACCGTGTGGCCCTGGCAGGCCTGCGAAACCCAGCCGGCCGCCTCCCGGGAATCGAGTGAAACGCTCACGCGGGCGCGCTCCAGCAACGCCGCCAGGCGGTTGGACTTGGAGGCCCCGATGACCGGATAGGCCAGCAGAATGTCGTTCAGTCCAGCCCCCACCATCACCTCGGCCTCTCCGATCTTGGCCACGGTGATCCCAATCGCCCCGCCCTCGAGCTGCCTCCTGGCCAATTCGGGCGTCTTGTGGGTCTTGGTGTGGGGACGGAGCTTCAAGTTGTGGCGCCTGCAATACTCCGCCATGCGTTGCAGATTTCGCTCCATGACATCCAGATCGATGATGAGCGCGGGCGTGTCCAGTTCCTCAATTCGCACCTTCTCTTCCTCCTGGCCCCATTTCTCACACCCAGTCTGCTGCGGAACCGGAATCATCCGGGGCCAGCCCTTCCTCCTTTATCCTCCGCCAAGCTCCCGAAGTTCCTCCCGATAGGCATCCTCGGACAGGAAATCCCTTCCCCAGCCGGTCAAGGCCGCCACCACAATGGTGAGGAGCAGGGCCCAGCAGTAGAAGACATAGGGGATGGCATGGACGGGACTGAATCCCGCCGCCGCTTGGGAGCCGGCCACCTGTCCACCCACCAGGGAAAAGGGAATCAAAACGGAGAGGCTATAGGGTAGAAATCCAATGATGGAGGTCGAACAGGCATCGAGCAGATTGGCCCTGCGCCAAGGCGTGATTCGAAAGTGGTGCCCCAAGCGCCGGACGAAGGGCCCCAGGATGATCATCGAGGGGGTGCCGGCTGTGGTCAGCGCATTGACCAGCAGCGTCACTCCCACGATCGAGACTTCGGCCCGGGTGGCGTCGGTGGCAAACCTCTCCGCCCGCCGCACCAGCCATTCGATGAAACCTCCCTTTTCCAGCACACCCACCAACCCCATCAGCAGAATGCTGAAGACCGCAATACCCAACATGCTGTTGATCCCTTCGATCACAACGCCGCCGGCGCTGAGGTGGGCGGAATCGATGTTGAAGAGGTCTGAAGGTCGCAGCCGCTGCGCCAGCAGGCCCAGCGCCAGACCAAAGAAAAGGGTGTAAAAGAGGGCCGCGATGAGATGGCTGCCCCGGACCATCAGCAGCACCAGAAACAGAGGCACCAGAAGCATGATCAATCCGCCCGGGTCTCCCCGCTCCGCAGTGGACACAACGGCCGGTTGAGCCGGGGAAAAGAGTGCGATCAAGGCATACGACAGAAGTGTCATCGCACCTGCCGCCAGGGCGTAGCGAATGCGGCTGCGCACGACTCGAGACACCTGGGTCCCCTGAGTGTAGGCCGAGACAATGGTGGTGTCCGAGATAGGGGCCAGGTTGTCGCCCACATAGGCGCCACCCACGAAGGCGCCGATCATCATCAGCGGATCCGCTCCCAGGCTGAACCCGACTGGAAAGAGGACCGGAGTGACCACCAGAAGGGAGCCAATCGAGGTTCCGGTAGAGAGAGACAGGACAGTCGACACCAGAAACGCGAGCAGGGGAAACCAGGCCATCGAAAGGTGGGCCTGAGAGGCCAGCCACACCAACCCTTCGACCATCCCGGCGGCGCTCAAAAGGGCGCCAAAGATTCCCGCCAGAAACCAGGCGAAAAGCATGATCGCCAACATGGGTGAGGAGGCCCCCGCGATCAAGGCCTCGACGTAGCTCTTCCGATTGCGGGCGGCCAGCAGACCCACAAAAAGACCCAGCAAGACGACGGGCCAGAAGGCCTCCGGCAGGGCAGCACCCTCCAGCCCCAGCCAGACGATTCCTCCAAACATGACCAGAAACGGGGCCAGCAGGCCCACTCTCCCAGCCCGGAAGTGGAGCGCTCCCTCCTCTCCTCTCTTCGTCGCCCCTCCCGTCAGATTCACCTTCATGGGGCGCTCCCCTGGCGGGCGCACCGCACAATGGCGTCCGCTTCAAAAGGGAGGCGTGGGTTCTGACTCACCCGGGCAGCCTCAGCCTCCGCCAGATGAGAGTCTTTGAAACCGGCCCCACTCAGAATGCACACAATCCGCTCGGCGGAATGGATTCGGCCCTCCTCCAGCAAACCCGGCAGCGCCGCCACCGGCGCCGCAGAGGCGGGTTCCACCCAGAGGCCTTCCTCGACAGCCAGCCGCCGCTGCATCGCCAGAATCTCCTCGTCGCTGACACCCGCCACACATCCCTCCGATTCGCGCACGGCCTCCAGCGCATGATCGCCTGAAAAGGGAACGTTGATTCCAGAGATCCGGGAACGCGCATAGCCGAGCGGAGCGACAACCTTCTCGCCCGAGCGAAATGCCTGCAGCAAAGGGGGCGCGCTTTCCGACTGGACTCCGATCATGCGGGGAGTCCTCTCGGCCGCGCCTGCCGCCAGGCATTCCTGGTATCCGCGCCACTGCGCCGCCAGCATGTCCCCTCCTCCGACGGGAGCAACAACCGCGTCCGGGGCCTCCCCAAAAGCTTCCACCGCCTCATAGGAGAGGGTCTTGATTCCTTCCAGAATCAAGGGGTTGACCGGCGCCCAGACAAAGGCCAGATAATAACCCAGACGCTCGGCTGTTTCTCGCAGCAGCGCCCCCACTTTGTGAGGTCCATGGCCAAAAAGATTCTCCACCGGAAGCACCCGGGCGCCCGTGGCCAAGGCCTGACGCAGCTTGCCGGCGGGGTTGTTCGGCTCCAACAGGATCAAACAGGGCAGGCCCGAAGCCGCCGCATAGGCCGACAAGGCGGAAGCGCTGTTTCCGGAGGAAGCCGTGAGCACACCCACGGCCTCACTCTCCCGGGCCAGGGCCACCGAGAGCGAGGCGGCCCGGTCCTTGAAGCTGCCGGTTGGATTCCGGCCCTCATTCTTGAAGTAGAGATTCCCGAGGCCCAGCGAAGGCCCGACCCGCCTCGAAGGCAAGAGCGGCGTGGCCCCCTCGCCCAAGCCTGGAATCGGTGTCGAGACGGGCATCAACAGGCGGTAGCGATCGATTCCCACGCCCGCCTCAATCGGTGTCAACGCCGCTAACGCGTCGGAGTCGTAAACAGCTCTCAGGATGCCCCCGCAGCAGGGACAAAGACCCAATTGCCGGGGCCCGGTGGCAGCATCACATCGTGTACAGGCGACCCGCATCCTTTTCCTCCATCGCCGCTTCGTGACGAAAGCCGGTGAATAATCCGGGCTAGCACATGGTAGACTATCTCATGGGCTGGATGCCCAAGCGAAGCCGGATTTTCCGGTCATCCGCATGAGAACTCTGGTCAGCCTGGTTACTTTCAACGACGAATCCCTGCTCGAGGCTTGCCTGCGTTCGGTCCTGGCCCAGTCGACCCCTGTGCACATCAAAATCTTTGATAACGACTCCCGCGATCGGACCTGCCGAATCGCACGGGAATTCGATCTGGAGCTGTATCGATCGCCGCGTAACATCGGATTTTGCGCCGGTCACAATTACAATCTCCGAGACGGAGATTTCGAGAGCGCACTTCTTCTCAATGCCGATGTCATCCTGGCCAAGGACTATCTTCAACAACTTCTGGCCGCCTGCAAAGAGGTGGAACGGGCCGGAATGGCGGGTGGCAAACTCCTGCGGATGGACTCCGAGGGCCGCCCGGTCCTGCGCCACGGTCTTCCCGTCCTGGACAGCGCCGGCATCTACTTCACCCCCTCACAGCGCCACTTTGATCGTGGCAGCGGAGAGGAGGACCGAGGACAGTACGACCGCCGCCAGCTGGTTTTCGGCATCACGGGAGCGGCGCTGCTGTGCCGGAAGGAGATGCTGGAAGAACTCCGTTACAACGGCGAGTACCTGGATGAAGACTTCTTCGCCTATCGGGAGGATGCCGATCTGGCCTGGAGGGCGCAGCTCAAGGGCTGGAATGCGGTCTATGAACCCTCCGCCCAAGGCTTTCATTGCCGCCGCGTGCTCCCTTCCAGGCGGCGGCGGGTCTCCCTGCTCATCACTTACCATTCGGTCAAGAACCGCTTCCTGATGAGGGCCAAGAATATGGATTGGGCGGTCAGGAAAAAGTGCTTCCCTTACCTGTGGGTCAGAGATCTCGGAATCCTCCTCTACTTGCTTTGCATCGAGTGGAGTTCTCTGCCCGCTCTTGTCCAGATCTGGCGCCTTCGCAAGACCATGCGGGCCAAGAGAGCCGCCGTCCAGTCCTCGAGAACAACGCCCCCCCACCAGATCGCCTCCTGGTTTGCCTTCAAACCCCAAGCCCGAGAACCCAGTCCAGTTCCCATCCCAAGACCACTAAATAATTGTTAAGTAGCAGCTTAGAGTTTGGGATGGGAACTGGAAATCCCAAGGCTCCAAGGGTTCAAATCCCAAACAAAATCCCAAGGATCTAAGCCTAAACAAAAGATTTGAAATTTTGAGCCGATGCTGCCGCCAAGCGACTGAACCCGAACCTCAGTGAGTGGCCATCCGGATTGGGGCCGGGCGCTGACGCTTCGGTTCAGTTCACAGGGCAACAGCAAAGGCGAGCATCGTCAATGCGACCCATCTGAGAGCAAAATTCTCAGAATTCCGCGGTAAGGGTTTGCGCAAGAATAAATTCGCAGAGTTGGCGCTCAGATTTGCACCAGATTTGGCCGCGAACGATTGAGCG
>JBHHYX010000384.1:0-5385 GCA_046757765.1 Acidobacteriota bacterium
AGATCTTTTGGGCACCCGAAAAAACCGAGGGTCCAGGACGACAAGCGAAAAAGTAACCACACTCCCCCGCGGCAGAGCCTCATAGGTGAACAGCGCTCCTCCCAACTGGGCGCCGGTGCGGGGGTTGATCGCGACCGAGGTCCGAATTTCCAGAGCGCTGTTGACCAGATGAGAAAAATGATTTTCGTGAATGACGGCGATGCGGTCGGTCATCAGCTCCTTCCAAGCCGTATGACGGCTCCAGCCCAGCAGGTCGACGCTGGGAATCGATTGTGAGGAATCGACATCGAAGAGCATCCATCCCAGATTCAGGCCTTTGGCTCCTGAATCGAGCTGAGGAAGATGATTAGCGAGTGCAGGCGACACCAGAACGATATCAACGTCCCAACCCTGAGGTCTCTGGAATTCCAGATCCGCCGTGTTGAGCCGCTCGGGAGAGGTCATCCACACCGTGCCCGCCAGGGTATGGACCGGGAACAGGAGAAGCTGCCCGTCGCTGAACTGAGCCAGTCCCTGGAAGCTTCTCTGTTTCTTGGAGAAGCCGAAGGCCATGCAGATCGGACAGTCACTCCGGCCGCAGTGTCCCTCCCCTTCGGCCCCCCCTTTCCCGGCGCAGCCTGGGTATTTTCCGGATGCGGGGTCGTTCACCTGCAGCCACAAGGCCGCATAGGCTCGGATCACGCCGGCCAGACTGGTCCCCGGGATCTTGGGTAGCCGGGTGGCGGGTTCGCGGACGATGGTGTTGTCGACCCGCCCGATGCGGTAACCGCCGGTGCCGATGTGGACGGGGTCGAGAGCGATGGCGTAGTAGTCTTCTTTCAGAAAAGGTCGAGGGACAGTCATCATTGCTTCTCCATTCATTTCCGCTTCAGGATGTGCAGGTAGAGGTCCAGCACGTCCAACAGCGACCCCACACTCGGCGTTGCCAGGTCTGGGCAGAATCGTTGGATGGCCCCGGCTGCAAAGTTCTGGAAGGAAGGGCTCGGTGCTGGCTGCAGCTCCCCCTGGCGCGGCTCCCACTGCTGAAACTTCTCGTAAAGGAGCTCCTCGAGGTGATGGACCGGAGAGCGATCCGTTCGGGCAAGCACCTTTTCCACTTTGCGGAGTTGGTCGAGAAGCAGTGTCGCCAGGTGGGGCCTGTGGGCAATCCCCAGCGGGCCAGCCGGCCGGGCGCCGCACCGACTCGGTTGGATCTCGTAGCGCCTGGCCGCGCCGTCCAGATACTCGAAGTCGGTCAGATTGGGAAAAATACGGATCGAAAGGTCCCCCAAGTCCTCAAAGGCGCAAACAGCGAGTTTTTGATCGGTGCGAGAGTCGATCTCGAAGTAGCTCTCTTTCTTGCTCGCCTCCTTCCATGACGAAGAGTCCAGAATCATGTAGGGATGGTGCCAGTCCCGAGTCTTGTTGTCCCCCAGCCTGGACTGGATCGGCACTCTTGTCTCCTGTTCCTCGCGGACGAGGTCGATCCGCAGCGAGAGCTGGTCGGCGTCGACTTCCGTGACCCGCGTTGTGTAAGGTCCTGTTTGTGAGCTCCCGTCCAATGAACCCGGATTCGGGCGCATGCGCCGAGCGGCGTCGAAGACCACATGCATCGGGGTCCCGATGTCGAAGAAAATGGCTCCGGTGAAGAGAGGCAGGCGTCCGACCACCTTTCCAAAATGCATGTTGTATTGCTCCTGCACGAACCGGAGGTAATCCGGGACGGCCCGAGCGGGAAGAATCAGGTAGCCCAAACTGGGGGTGGAGGCGATCGTCCGCAAGGGGCGGAACGAACGAGACTCGAGCCCCTCGATTTTCAGGTCGCGGTCAAATGGGCCCGCATCCCTCTCCGGCCGAAACTGGATCTCCAGACCCGAGGGATCCACTTCGTCCAGCACGTAAGCTCTGTCGCCCAAGCAAACGAACCGGAATTGCCCGTCTGAACTCTTTGGCTTCCCCGCTTCGATCACCGCAGCCTCATAAATCTGGCCTTTCTCGACACCCCTTCCCGTGGGAATCTGAAACGACTTCCGGTTGAGCTCGGGAAGGATCTCGGCTAGGGTCCCCCAACTCCCGGAGGGCGCCTCCCCAGCTTGCGGCGCAGCGGTGACAGCGCGCATGAATCGTTCAGTCGTTATCCAGGCGTCAAGCAGGCTGGATGGGGTCGGCGTCTTGGTGCACAAGATCCAGGGGTCCTTTCCTTTACCATGCGGGGCATCAAACGTCACCGCTAGTCGGCCTTTCTGAACGCGGCGCCCGTAAAGGAAAGCCCTTGGGGTCTGTGGGGAGCGGAAATCGTTTTCAACGTCTTGGAAGGAGAGGTGAGGGCCATTCGGATCCAGGCGATAGAGCTCATCGCGGCGTTCACACTCAATCTTCTTAAAGGCCTTGAATGCGCCCAGCTCTCGGATCTCTCGATTCAAGCAGCGCAAGTCTTTAACGAAGAGGGTGCGGAACATGGTGCCGTCGAGCCAGAGATCGAGGTCGAAATGGAGCATGACCAGGGCCAGTCGGTTCAGGCGTCCCTCCCGTTTGCTTCTATTCCCTCGCGCCAGTTCCTCAAAATAAGGGGACTGGTTGTCTTGCATTGCCCGAAAGGCGTTTCCCTTGCGGCGCTTGAGGCACTGCTGGCAAGCGCCTTTCCACTTCCCCTCAGCCTTCTCCAGCGGCCGCAAGCCGCAGAGTGGGCAAAGCGGCTTCCTGAGGTCCGCCCCCCGGATTCCCGAGCGCTCGAGATGCCCCATCAGCGGGACGATGTTGCCCGTGACGGGGATACCCCGGGAGCGCTTCCGCAGCTTCCGCACGCACTCAACGATTCTCGTTAAGTCGCCATAGCCGGTCAACGTACTCACGCTGCTGGCAAGGATTTCTACGTTCGGACAGAGCTCCCCGGCGAGCGTCTGATCTTCCCCGGTGCGCCCCTTGAACTTGAACGATTTTTCCCGGATCACCGATTCGTAGTCGGCGACGGGTTTTAGTTTGTCGTTGATGCATTTCTCACAGGAGGTCAGGAAGTAGATTCCGTCCAGGTCGCGGTACACGCAGTTGCCAATGGCCAGATCGAACTCGATCCAATCGGTGATTTCGTCTTGAAAGTTCTCGAGGAGGCGATAGCGCGCGCCCACATCCGCAATCCGATGCGAGGCCGACAGGAAGGCCGTACCGTCCCAGCCCACTCCCAGGATCTGAAAGTCGACGTCCTGAAGGGATTCTCGCCGCTTCCCTCTGAGCTTGCACTCCATCATCATCGCCTTGGCCAGGGTGGCCACAGCGTAGGAGTGATCCCACAGAGTGGTGTCGTTGCTGGGGCGTGTAGTGTCGGAACAGCCCTGCGCGTAAGCCTTTCTTATCTCTTCCAGGAGATGGCGCCGGGCCGATTTGCAGGGTCTCGTGAGGTAATTCTGCAGTCGGTTTCCCTCGAGAAAGGTGTCTGTCAGTTGTGCTTGCGCCTTCTGAATGTTCTCCAGAACCATTTCTTCTTCGAAGCCGAAAACAGTGCCCCGGTATTGGCGCCCGGCGGATTTGGCCCCCTTGAGCCAGCCTGAGAGCCTCCCCCAAAGACTCATTTCAGGGCGGGTCTGCTCGGCCCCGAAGAGGGGATTGTTGCGATCGATTGCGGAATCCAACCGGTCGGCTGCTCGCAGGATGTTCAGCCACCAGGCACCTCCCCCTTCGTGGCCTTCCACCCCCTGGAGGATCGTAGCGCGGGTCTCTTCGCCCAGAGCGCATTTCACCTTCGCGAAGGTGTTGAAGAGTCTCTTGTTGATGGGGACTTTTGGACGGAATGGCCATAGTAGCGAAGAAGCCTTGTGTGCAATGAGATGCGTGTGGGGGTCCTTATAGTAACCTTTACGGCGACGCCTCCAGCCACGCCGGTAGTTGAGAAACTCCGGGCCGAGCTTGCCGAAATCGTGAAGGAGGGCCAGCATCTCAAAACGCAACACCTGATCTCTTCGTTGGACGCCCGTCTCAACCCCTGCTGGTTCAGCATCCATCCTGCTTGGCTTCATGGCTTCCCCGATTCGGGAGTCCTTCCACCTTCCAAGGGGTGGGAGGGTCGGTCCGTTCCGATAAGATTCTCATGGCCCCGTATCCCGAGCTTGTCTTGGCACCGACGCCTCTTTCCATCATGAAACGTGTTGCCCGGACCAGTTCAGCCCGGTCCTGGCGGGGCCTGGCCCAGACATCCTTCTGCGCTTTATCGATCGAATCGAAGGGAACGTAGAGAAGTCTGAAACAACCCTCCGAACCCGTTTTCACGGCGTCGATCAGAATCGGAAAGGTTCCCTTTTTCTGGGTCCGACGGTGAGGGTTGATGATCTCGACTTGCATTCTGTTGAAGAAGGTCGGATAGAAGGAGAGGCACCCGCGATTGTTGGTTTCGAGGATAGCCTTTTCTTGCAGCAACTCTTTCAGCTTCTTCCGCTCTCCAGCTTTCATCTGCTCGTCATCGTCCAGCCATTCCTGGACTTGCTCATTCTCTCCGCCGAACAGCCGCCTGGCCTGAAATCTCGAGCATGCGTCGATCTTTCCGCTGCGCGCCAGCACTGCGCTGTAGAAGGCGCTTCTCAAGGCTCCTTTCCAGCTGCTGCCAGGGATGAGAGGGAGTTGGAAGCACTTGTCCCGCAACAGCGGATTCTCATGGAGGTGAAAGGCGCAGTTCCCCTTCGAAATGTAGGGGCGTTCGAGGCGGAAGGAAACAGAGTAAGTAAAGGAGCCGACCGGGAGATCATCGAGCCGGATCTCAGGGTTCACCGCCGAGTCGATTCGCCGGAGTTTTTCGGTCGGGTAGGAGAAGAGATGGGCGTGAGATACCCAGCAATCCCGGATCCGCTTGTCTCGAGTCACCATGTAATCCCTGGCCAACAGAGGAAGATTGGCCAGGGGGTCGGAGACCTCCTCGGCATCAACTTTGGTCGCCAGGTATTCAGTCGCCATGCTTCCCGCTCCATCGAAGATCCGGGAAAATCTTCTTGACAGCTTCAGTTCCCTTGGTAATGTCGCAATGAAGGGGAGTGCCCGGTTTTCCAGAAAACAGGTCAATGGTCCTCGCAAACTCGCTGGGCCTGGCCCTGGAATACCCCCATGTGCGAGCCCCCTCGTCAGCGAAAGAGAAAAGCTTCTTACTCTGCCACTCCTCGGTGGGGCAAGACTGGTCCTCCTGGATCCACTTGAACTTGAAGCCTCGCAACCAGACGATGAGCGGATCATTGGCGTCGTCACTGAGGGGAATAATCTGCCTCCCTCGACTTTCGAATCTCATCAGCCGATTGTAGGTTGGGCGCTGAATCGCTTTGTTGCTAAAGAAGAAGAAGCGGAGGTTTGGGAATTCTGGGCAGTTGTGCTCGCGAGGGCGGCGGAATTCGTTCCAATTCACACTCCGTAATTTCACCTTGGGACAAGTCT
>JBHHYX010000385.1:0-5360 GCA_046757765.1 Acidobacteriota bacterium
ATTTAACAACTATTTAATAGTTTTTTGGATGGGAACTAGCTAAGCGTGGACGGTGCGCCTCACGAACTGCTCAATCCTGCCGATGCCCTCTTCCAACTGCTGCATCGAGTTGGCGTAGGAGAGCCGGATATAGCCCTCCCCATATTGGCCGAAAGCGGTCCCTGACAAGAGGGCGACCCCCGCCTCTTGAAGCAACCGCTGAGCCAGGATGGAGGAATCCATTTCGAGATCCCTGGTTCTGGGAAAAACGTAAAATGCACCGCGTGGACGTCGGCAGGAGAGGCCTTCGATCTGGTTGAGCAGCTCCACCACGCGGTCGCGGCGGCGGCGAAAGGTCTGAACCATCTCCCGGCTGGGGCCCTGGTCGCCCCTGAGGGCTTGGATCCCGGCCCTTTGGGTGAAGCTGGCCGTGCAGGAGTTGGAGTTGATCATCAGCCGGGTGACCTGCTCGGCAAGGCTCTTCGGCATCACACCGTAGCCCATCCTCCATCCCGTCATGGCATAAATCTTGGAAAAGCCGTCCAGGAGGATGGTTTTCTCCTTCATTCCGGGAAAAGAAGCGATGCTGTGGTGCTCGCCTTCGTACAGGATTTCGCTATAAATCTCATCCGAGAGAATCATGACATTCTTGTCGGCGAAGGCCTCTGCAACCCGGGCTAAGTCTTCCTTCTCCAGAACCGACCCGGTGGGATTGTTGGGAGAGTTCAGAATGACCATGCGAGTCTTCTCCCCGGACAACCGGATCATCTCGTCAACATCCATGCGGAAATCGAGTTCTTCCCGTAGCGGTATGGGAACGGCTTTGGCACCCGAAAACTCAATCATGGATTCGTAGATGGGAAAACCCGGGTTGGGGTAGAGTACTTCATCCCCCTTCTCCACCAGCGCCAGGAGGCTGAAAAAAATAATCGGCTTGGCTCCCGGCGTGACCACGACCTCATCCGGATCGACCGAGATGTGCCGAGTCGCCGCCACCTGTTCGGCAATGGTCTCGCGCAGAGGGGCCAGGCCCGAGGCGGGCGAGTAATGATGCCAACCCTCGCGCAAGGCCTCAATGCCGGCTTGGACAATGTAGTCGGGGGTGTCGAAGTCGGGTTCCCCGATTTCCATGTGGACGATCTGGCGACCCTGGGCCTCCAAAGCCTTGGCCGCCGCCAGCACCTCAAAAGCAGTTTCCGTACCCAGTCGTGACATTCTTTGTGCTAATCGCATGGATCCTCATTCTGAACGGTCACAAACGTCCTCGTCAAGGAAGATCGGCCTGAAAGCTGGCCGGGCGCCGGGGGCCGCAAGTTGTGGGTTGAAAAAGCGCTGTCCAAGGCTGATGTTCTCCTTGCCTCCCCTGGTGTCTTGGGGAAGAATAAAGAGAGGTGTCCAATCCCCTTGGCGGCGCCCCGCGGCTTATGCTCGCTGCAACCTTGGCCTTTTCGGAGGGTGGCGCGGGACGCCCTTCGTTCTCAAGATGGAGATTGAGGTGACTCTGCTGGAGAAAGTGAGAGAATCCTGTCGCTCTGTGGCCGAAGAGGCGGCGGCAGTGCGGATCAACCCTGACGCCATACGATCGTACGGGGTAGACCTCATCGGCCATTCGATCCAGCCTCCCCGACTGGATCCCGGCAGGCATTATCTGGGGCGTGGCGACGACACGGCCGCCTTCTTTGTGATTCTGGACTCGATCAACTATGGGTCGGGCTATTTTCTCCACCTGCGTAAACGCCCCGGCATGTCCGGCTATTTCACGCTGGCCGCCTGGCTGACCGATTTCTTCCAGCTACGGGGCGCGCCATCGGCGAGAGAACTGAGCCGCATCACCGGCGCGGACTGTACCCGAATCTTCCACCAGGATCCGGATGACTCGACCGTTAGCGAATTGATGGAACTTTTCGCGCAGTCGCTCAGAGATCTGGGGGATCATCTCACCAGGCGCTTCAGCGGAAGCTTTGCGGCTTTGATCCGAGCCGCTGATTCCTCGGCTGAAGAACTGGTGAAACGACTCATTGAGATGCCCCACTTCCAGGATGTTGCGCCCTATCACAGCAGGGAAGTGTCCTTCTATAAACGAGCTCAACTCATGGCTGCGGATCTCGCTTTGGCCTTCAATGGCCGAGGATTGGGCTATTTCACTGATCTGTCCAGTCTGACCCTCTTTGCGGACAATCTCGTTCCTCACGTGCTTCGTGTGGACGGCCTCCTGGAGTATACGGTTGAACTGGCAGCGCGCATTGATTCGGCTCAGTTGATCCCCTCCGGATCGGCTCCTGAAGTGGAAATTCGAGCCTGTGCCCTGCAGGTTGTGGAACTCCTGGTCCAGGAGTGTCGAAAGTCGGGGAAGAAGATCACTCCCATGGAAGCCGACTACCTTCTGTGGAATCGAGGACAGCAGCCCTACTACAAGAAGACCCGCCCCCGGCACCGGACTCGATGCGTCTTTTATTAGTGGTCCGGCGAGGACCTCTCCAGTGTCAACTGAACCGAAGCGTCAGCGCCCGGCCAGATCCGGAGGGCCGCTCACTCACGTTCGCGGTTCAGTGGTCCGGTGAGGACCTCTCCAGTGTCAACTGAACCGAAGCGTCAGCGCCGGGCCTCAATCCGGATGGCCACTCACTTACGTTCGTGGTTCAGTGGTCCGGCGACAGAGTCTCCTGACTCCGTTAAGTACGCCACCCTCCACAACCCCGCTAGGGGTGGGATGTTTATGGCCAAAAGGCCAAGACCGGATGAGAACTCCGTAGGAGTGACATATAGCCTGGCCCACAATAGACATTAACTCTTTTGATGTCATCAGAATAGCCTACATGTCACCCCCCTGCAGCTACCAAAAGTCTTCTGCTTTCCGTGCCTTTGTCGAGGACATAATCGCGTGTGAAGGCATGGAGGCCACCACTTGCCGGTCAGAGGCGCCGCCTCGCTGAATCCCTGAGATCGTAATACTCGGACAGGCTCCTAATCCAGCTCTCGTAAAACGGCTCGCACGGGCGAGGCGTCACCCTCGGCAACTGCGCAGGGGCAGGGCGACCAGCTCGTACTCTCCATCGGGGACACGCCTCAAGTCGCTTCCACGATGGCCCTCATCTCTTGCAGTGCATACTCCACTTCATCCATGGTGTTGAAGAAATGGGGGGCGATTCGAATTCCAGCTCCGGGACGATAATCCACAATGATATCGCGCTCGAGCAGCTGACGGCACACGCTCCGCGCATCGGGGGGGCTCACGCTCACCGTCCCTCCTCTTTCGGAAGGGTGTCTCGGCGTCCTCACCTCCAACCCATACTGATCCGCCAACTCGATGGCCCGATCCGTGAGTTGCAGAGACCTCTGGCGGATTCGGTCCACCCCCACCTCGGCAATGATCTCGTACCCGGGCTGGACCGCGTACAGCGCCGGCACGTTGGGGGTGCCGTTGAGGAAGCGATAGGCTGAGCTGCTGTATTGCATCTCAGGCCCAAATTCAAACGGTTGCTCATGAGCCATCCAGCCTGTCAATCTGGGCCGCAGCTCATCTCGCAAATCGGGGCGAACATAGAGATAGGCCACTCCCGGCCCGCCACAGAGCCACTTCACCGACCCTCCAATCACGAAATCCACCTCCAGTTCCTTGACATCGAACGGCACGGCACCACACGACTGGTAGGTGTCCAGAACCACGACGGCGCCTACTCGATGAGCTTTTTCGATGATGGCGGCGGCATTCTGCAGGTAGGCGCTCCTGTAGATCACGTGGGAGAGGGGCACTAACAGAGTTCGCTCATCGATCGCCTCGAGCATCGAATCGAGGGGAACCGAAATCCCATCGGGGCAGGGCACGACGTCAATCTCCAGACCTTCCTGGGCCTGGTAGAAATAGCGCACCGAGGGAAAGTTCAACTCCGAGTAGACGACCCTGTTCCGTCTTCCGGTGACTCTTAGAGAGGAGAAGACGATGGCCTGGGCGATGGTCACGTTTTGATGCATGGAGACTTCACCCGGACCGGCCCCGATCAGTTTGCCAACCAGGTCCCCCACCGAAACGGCCATCTCCCACCAGCCTTCCTCCCAGGCACGAACCCCGCGAGTGTTCCAGCTTTCGGCGTAGTCGTGCACACTTTGGTAGACCCGGCGCGGCATCGCGCCCAGCGAATTGTTGATGAGATAGGTGGACTGCTCCAGGATGGGAAATTCGTTTCGCCACTTCAACCACTCGTCCATTATCCGTTTCTCCGTTTCAATGCTCTCCCCTGGCAGAAGGACCCGGTAGATCTGACGGTCCGCTCCGGCCGGTGCTATCATGGGGTTTTCAGGCGGCCTTTCTTGCCGGCCTATCCGCCATGGGGTCGCTCCCCATGCCCAAAGTACGGGAAATGAATCGGATTCGCAAAGGTCGGAGAAAAGAGAAGACGAAAGTTGGGTAGGATCAGAAAAGCGAGCGCTGGCCCAAGGCTGCTCACGGTCCCAGCACGGCGGAACCGATCTATCCCGGATTTCTCACACTCAATCGCCTGCGGCCGCGGAGAGGACCCTGTCTACTGCGTTGCGCTCCGTCGGGCTCCTCGACGTGCTGTCCAGTACGACTGCGGGGCCTCGGTCGCGAAGCCTTGTCTCCAGGCGCATCGGGAGCTGAGAGTTGGGAGTTGAGAGTGGGTGTCACGTGAAAGGGCACGGCCGGTTGCAGCGGGACATCGTGGCCTGTTGCCGCTGTCCGAGACTCGTCTCCCACCGGGAGCGAGTGGCCCGGGAAAAGCGACGTGCTTTTCGCCAAGACGTCTATTGGGGGAAGCCGGTCCCTTCGCTGGGCCTTCCCCAGGCACACCTGCTCATCGTCGGGCTGGCGCCCGGAGCCCACGGCGCCAACCGAACGGGGCGGATGTTCACCGGAGACAGCAGCGGAGATTTCCTTTATGGCACCCTGCACCGCTTCGGTTTCAGCAATCAGCCGACCAGCGTTGGCCGGGAGGATGGACTGGAACTCCGGAACACCTACATCACCGCCGCCATTCACTGTGTTCCCCCCAAGAACAAACCCACAGTCGAAGAGCTGGCCACTTGCGGTTCCTATCTGGTTGCCGAGCTTCAGCTTTTGAAGCGGGTGAAGGTGGTGGTAGCCCTGGGTGGGATTGCCTGGCGCGCCTATCTAAGAGCTCGCAGAGAGTTGGGGTGGGATCTGCCCCGACCTCTCCCCAGGTTCGGCCACGGAACCGTCCATCGCTTCGGCGATTGCACCGTCCTGATCGGTTCCTACCATCCCAGCCGGCAAAACACCCAAACCGGCCGCCTGACCGAGGAGATGTTTGACCATGTCTTCAACCAGGCGCGCCGATGTCTGGTGTCCGAATCCGGAACGGTTGTCGACTAACAGTAGCGAGCAACCTCATACTGCCGAGTGG
>JBHHYX010000386.1:0-5319 GCA_046757765.1 Acidobacteriota bacterium
CAGCGCGGCGCTTCCGACGCCTCGCGACGAAACCTGGCGCATAATCCGGGCTAGGTCGACCCTGGCCCGAGAACATTATCTGGTCCAAGCGGCAGTGAGACTGCCGCACTCCAAAAAAGAGAGTGACCGCCCCGTTGGAGTGCGGTAGTTCCACTACCGCTTTGTCAAATCCAGGTTACGGAACCCAGAAGTGGCTTAGTGAGTCCCAGCTGAACCACTGTTCCGGGTGGCGGCGGATGGTCTCGGCCAGCTGATCGATGCAAGTCTGAAGGTCCTGGTCGAGATTGCCCGTCAGCTCCAGCGGGGGGGCCACCCAAAGGCGGTGTCTCCACCAGTCCCGCCGATCTCGAATGATGAAGTACGGGATGACGGGAGCCTGGCAGCGGTGGGCAAGACGGACCAGATTGGTCGCGAACCGGGCCCGCCGACCCAGGAAGGTGACGGTGGCGGTATCCTGGACCCACTCCGGGTGGACATCGATGGCCATCGAGACCATCTGGTTGTCCAAGAGGGCCTGGTAGATCCGAAGCACGGCCTCCGATGAGCCGCTCCGATCCCTGGCGTCGGCGTAGATGAGCGGGCGACCGATCTTGGATTCAATCCAGGTCACCTTTTTCAAAGCGTAGGCGCGGAATGGTGCCGGCAGCGACCGCTCGCCGGCATACTCCCGGGCCAGATGAGTCACCCGGTACCCTTTCAGACCCAGGGCGACAAGGGCGGCGCAAACGGCTCCCACATGACCGGTGAGCAGGAGCGCGCCACGCCCCTCCCGCTCAGCTCGATCGAGGTTCTCCAGCCCTTCAAAAGCAAAGTAATCGTGCAGATTGCCTTCTTTCCAGAATGGGTAGTAAAAAGCGTCCAGGTCTTCGCAGGAGAGGTTTTCAAAGAAGTCCCTTGCAATCACTTCACAATTCTCAAAACCTGGAGGTTTCGACCCGATTGCCTGGCACAGACTCCTCACAATGCGCTCGCGGGCGATGGGATGAGTTCTGCTGAAGTGGCGTCCCAGCATCCGGGCCATGAAATAGCCTTGCCTTCGTGGCAGGAGGGAAAGGGCCGGGAGCAAGCCGGAGAAGTAGAACCGGTCCGGCAATCGGCGGAAACGGTCTTCCATGAATCGATCTTATCGAAAGCCACTGGGAGGAACAAATTGAGCCGGGGCCCGGAAACCCCAAGGCGTCCCCGCCTCGGAACACTTATTTTTTGGTGAGTAACCTCATACCGCCGAGCGGCTATTGCCGTGATGGCCCGGTTGCCATAACCGCCCTTGTGTCAGCCTTCCAGGCCTGTCGGCGAGAAAATTGGGCCACCCGGCCAAGTCACTAAACCACGAATGCAAGTAAGTAGGCATCCGGATTTGGCCGGGCGCTGACGCTTCGGTTCAGTTTACAGTGTTGCATGAAATCTTGTCCCTTGGCTGTTGCCAGTTGCCGGTTCTGAGAACGGGTCAAAGGCAAGGGCACCAAGGCGCACGTCGTCAAGGCGACGCGTCTGAGAGCAAATCCTCAGAATTCTGCGGAAAGCAAGCTAATGAGGGCCCGGAGCGACATTGGTGCCCCCTCTCAGGTGCTGATAAGATGAACACCACCGACGGGGCCGGTCGGGGTCCCGCCAACCGGCTTCTCAAGAGAGAGTTGTGCCGGGTTGGCCGGCAATTGTGCTGTCGAGTGGGGGGGGCGGCTGCCGCGAGGCACGGAGAGAGAGCGTGAAGAGACGACTGAAGAGAAAGGAACAACCTGCTTTTTCGGACTCGCCGCCCACAGTGCGCCCGTCGAAAGACGCTGGCGCGTCAGCAAGCCAATTGGTCAGGTCTCAGATTGAGATGCTGGCCAGAGCCGAGGGCTATTTTGATTCGAGTGTTCTTTTCGGGCTGCTTAGACTGAATGTTTTTGAGAGGCTTGGAAACGAGAGCAAGTCGCTCCTTGAGTTGGCATCGGAACTCGATGCTGAGCCGGAGCGTCTGGCGCGATTCCTTCGGGCCGGGGTGGCACTGAAGTTTCTGGTTTCAAACAACGGATCCCACTTCCGAGTCTCGCCCGCCTGTCGCGCGGTTCTGCTTCCTGGGAGCGAAGGCTATCTCGGAGATTGGATCCGTTTCCTGGACAGTCTGCATGGGGCGCTGTTCAAGCTGGACGAAGCTGTGCTTTCCAGGCGAGGTCGGCTGGATGCCACACGACAGCTTCTCGAGGAGGGCGAACGGGCCGAACTCTTTACCCGCGCCATGCATGACTATGCCAAGGTTCGTGGAAAGGAATTGGCTGATTTCCTGGATCTGACGTCCTGCCGGTCGTTGCTCGACCTCGGTTGTGGTCCCGGGACCTATGCCTTTTCTCTTGGGCTCAGGAACCCTCGACTGCGGCTCTATCTGCTTGATCTACCGCCCGTTTTGGAAGTCGCAAAAGAAGTGGGCCGGAGTTATGCCATTGAAAACAGGGTGGACTATCTTCCACTGGACGTTGAGAAGGAAGAGATCCCCGGCAGCTATGATGTCATTCTGGTCTCCAATACCCTGCATATGCTGGGAGAGGAGACTTCGAGAAAACTGATCCGACGTCTCTATCAGTCCGTCAACCCCGGGGGATCGCTGGTGATCCAGGCCCAGTTTCTGGAGAACCGTGGCACCGGTGGTCGCTGGCCGGTCATTCTGGATCTGCTCATGCTCTGCCTGACCAGAGAGGGGCGCAACCACACCGTCGACGAAACCAGGCGATGGCTGGAAGAGGCCGGCTTTCGAGATATCGAGTTCTGTCCCATGAGTTTGTTGAACACCAACAGCTACCTTCGAGGATTTCGATGACCCTGTTGGCTCCTTTCTTGAAGGCCGGGCGCGCTGAAGGGATGGGCCCAGGGCGAGGGCGAAGACTGTGACCTGAGTTGAGCGATTCTGGCGCCGTCGACAATCGCTCAATTCAGGTGTGAGTCAGGTCTTACCCGTGGCGCTCCGAGAGGTGATAAGATTCGGCTCGGGGAACCCCAGCCCGGGAGGGCCGGGGGCCGCGCGTAACGACGAGGTTGGAAACCGGTTGTGGGGTGACTGTGGGCGTGGAAGGTCCGCCAGTGCCGCTTTTTCGGCGCGCGGCGGGGCGCGGACCTTTGCCACGCCTGGCGGGGAGGGGGTTATGGCAGCTGACTCAAAACATCGTAAGGAACGGGTGGAGACAGCCATCATGGGCTACGTCCGCGAACAATTTATGAACGCCACTGATCCGGAGAAGGTTGTGGCTCCCGAGACCCACTTGTTCCAGGAGGGGATCGTCGATTCGATAGGTGTGCTTCTTCTAGTCCGATTTGTAGAGGAGCACTTTGGCTTCTCGGTGAGACCGGCCGACCTGGTGCTGGAGCACTTTTCTAGTGTCCGGGCCATGCGGGATTTTGTTGTGGCCCGCATTTCTCATGGGGAGTTGTAGCGAGGCGACACTGAACCACGAACGCGAGTGAGTGGCCATCCGGATGGGGCCGGGAGCTGACTCTTCGGTTCAGTTTACAGTGTCGGTTCAGGAGCAGTGGAGCACAGCGGCATCTGTATGGAAATGGGGAGAATGTCCAGACGATTGGCTGTTGCCCTGATGGTGGCGTCGATCTGTTCCGCGGCACCCATCAGGGCGGGAGCGTCCTTTACCGAGCGGGCGGCCGAGGTCGGTCTCCTGGCCCGCTACAGCGCCGCCCCGGGATTCGACTTTTCCGAATTCGGCACCATGGTGTCCCTGATGGTTGGGGGCGGCGCCGTCGGGGACTTCAATAACGACGGTTTCACCGACGTTTTCGTCCTGGGAGGAGGCAACGAACCCGACAGATTGTTTATCAACCAACGCGACGGCTCGTTCGTGGAGAGCGCGGCCGAGTGGGGCATCGCCTCCTACCATTTGGGGATCGGCGCCTCGGCGGTCGACTTCAATGGCGACGGGTGGGTGGACATTTATGTGACCAGCTTCGGTCCGGCGGATCAGGCCCGCCCGGGCCAGCACCGGCTCTATGAGAACAGGGGCGGCAACCGTTTCGTCGATGTTGGGCCAACTGCGGGCGTCAACCAGACCAGCCCCGACATTGCGGATGGATTCGGCTCCGCTTGGGGGGACTACGATCTCGACGGCGACCTCGATCTTTTTGTGTGTGGATGGCTGCCTGGATCGGATGGCAATCGTCTCTTCCGGAACAACGGTGACGACACGTTCACGGACGTCACTGTTGCCGCCGGCTTCACCGATCAAGAAATTCGCGGCTTCACCCCTCGTTTCGTGGATATGGACGGCGACCGCTACCCGGAGTTGCTGATCGCCGCTGATCTGGCCAGCAGTCGCTATTACAAAAACAATCAAGGCAGGAACTTCACCAACCTCGCCCCCGGCAATGGAACGGGTCTGGATGGCAATGGAATGGGGCAGACCGTGGGCGACCTGAACGGCGATGGCGCCTTGGACTGGTACGTCACCTCCATCTTTTCCGACGACAGCGGAATCATTCACGTGCCCGGAACCGGGAACATGCTCTACCTCAATCTGAGCGGAGACGACTATGTCGAATGGGGAACCGCGGCGGGGCTCCGGGACGGTGGGTGGGGATGGGCCGCCATGGCCATCGATATGGACAACGACGGTGATCTGGACGTTCTCGAAGTCAATGGCTGGCCTGGAAACAATGGGTTCGGCGTGCCCGAGTGGAACCAGGAGCAGGCCTATGTCTTCCGCAACGACGGTAATCTCAAATTCGTGGAGGTGGCTTTGTCTGTCGGAGTGACTCACGACGGACAAGGGAGGGGCCTGAGTGGGTTGGATTACGACAACGACGGCGATCTGGACTTCGTTCTTTTCTCAGTTGATCAGCCGATTCAGTTCTATGAGAACAACACCGGGGGCTCGGACAGTCATTGGATCCGAGTCTTTCTCAGCGGCGAGGACGCTGCCGCCGTTCCCCCCCACGGCGTGGGTTCCGTGGTCACGATCACTGCCAACAATCAGCCTCAAAGGCGGTTCATTGACGCCGGCAGCAATTACTTGAGCAGCAACGAGCTGTCCGCTCATTTTGGATTGGGAAGGGCGACACTCATAGAAGAACTCCGTGTCGACTGGAGCAACGGCGACACCAGCATCATCACCAACGTGGGGGTCGATCAGACCGTCACCCTCGAAGCCCGTCGACTGAGAAGCCGCCGCCGGCAGGGATGGCGCCGGCGCGGACGTCCGCCGTCGACCACGGCAACTCTTCCCGGGGAGTCCACCGGCCCACCGAAGCGATGAAACGACGCCGACGTTGAGCCAATGGCTGGAGCGGAGGCCCCCACCGGGCCTGCCCCGGTGGGAGCCAGGTTTGGCAACTAGAAGA
>JBHHYX010000387.1:0-5318 GCA_046757765.1 Acidobacteriota bacterium
ATCTGGTGCAAATCTGAGCGCCAACTCTGCGAACTTATTATTGCGCAAACCCTAAAGGACGATTGTAGCGAGAGAAGAAAGAGCCCGTCAAACAGCGTGGTCTCCGGGAGGTCTTGTCCTCTTTGTCAGGAATCGAGCCAATCGCTATAATCCTAATCCGCATTCATGGGATGTCCTCGGGAAGCGGGAAGGCGTCCGTCTGAGAAGGTCTGTGCAAGGGCCCGCCAGTCAGTCGTCGCGGCCGGGTGAGGGCAAAACAGTCAGCACGGATGATCCCGTCTGCCGGAGCAGGCGGTTAGCAAAATGAATAAGGCAGGCTGACCTGGTGGCAAGGCAAAACATGTGGCAGCAAGTGTACCGGATCGTTGGAAGAATTCCTGCCGGACGAGTCGCGACTTACGGGCAGATTGCTCTCTATTTCGATAATCTGTCGGCCCAGGCCATAGGCTGGGCCTTGCGATCCTGCCCGGAGGATGTCCCCTGGCATCGGGTGGTGAATGCTTCGGGAGGATGTTCGACTGATCGTCTCGGGTATCTGCCCCCCGGCTTGCAGCGCGCTCTGCTGGAGGCGGAAGGCATTCCTTTTGCACCCAACGGCACGCTGGATCTGGAATGCTACCGCTGGCGCCCAACCGATGAGGATTGAGCCAGGAAGGAAACCCAGACGATGGGACCACCGGCAACCTACACGCCCTGGAGTCCGGCCGCCGTGTTGCGCTTGATCTGGGCGATCGTGTCGGTCTTCACCGTGGAAAGCGTCGTCTTCGGCCTGGCCGTTTTGCCTGCCGCCGTCTTCTGGGAGTGGCATTTTCATTGGCACGTTCCCGCAGCCTGGCTGCGGATCCTGATCTTGAGCATGTCCTTCATTCCAGCCTATTTGATCTTCGCCTTTGCCCTGATGCTGCTTTCCGCCCTCTCCACTCGGGTGACCGGCTGGCGAACACCTCCAGGGGAGGAGATGGCCATTTCCCGGCTCGATTGGTCCCTCTTGAACTGGGTGCGCTACTCGATCTCCATCCACATGGTTAAATTCTTCGCCGGGCCCATTTTCCGCTCCTCTCCGGTTTGGACGTTTTACATGCGCCTGAACGGGGCACGACTGGGCCGGCGGGTTTTTGTCAACAGCCTGGCGGTCACCGACCACAACCTTCTGGACTTTGGTAATGATGTGGTCATTGGTGCGGGAGTGCATCTTTCCGGACACACTGTGGAGTCGGGTCGCGTGAAAACCGCCACCGTAAGACTTGGCGACGGTGTGACCATCGGCGTCGGGGCCGTCGTTGAGATCGGAGTGGAAGCGGGCCCAGGCTGTCAGATCGGCGCCTTGGGCTTTGTGCCCAAGTTTGCGAAGCTGGAGTTGAACAGCGTTTACGTGGGCATCCCGGTGCAAAGGCTGGGAGAGGAGACATCACCGGCGCCGCGGCCTGCGCGGAAGAGAAACGATGAGGGCCCTCCAGCGATCAAGCAACCCTAACCCGGATTCCTCAACTCCAGCTACTACGGCTGCGGATGCTGTAAACTGAACCGAAGCGTCAGCGCCCGGCCAAAATACGGATGACCAACTCACTTGGTTAGGGTTTGCGCAAGAATAGATTGGCAGAGTTGGCGCTCAGGATTTGCACCAGATTTGGTGCTTTTCGCCGTAGAGAACCGCTCAATTCAGGCTCAAATATTTTTGGCTGGGCGGAGTCTGGAGGAGGTGTGGATGTTGAAGGACGAATCGAGCAAGAGGCCGGCAATCGTGCTCATCCCCGGACTGGACGGCACGGCTCTTCTTTTTTACCGCCAGATCCCCCTTCTGGAGAAACGTTTCCAGGTGCTGACATTTCCCCTCCCCGACGACTCCTCCAGTACGATGGAATCTCTGGTTTCGCAACTTCTTGAATTGGTAAGGGAATCCACCAACGGAGGACCCGGCAGGGTCTTCCTTTGCGGGGAATCCTTCGGCGGGGCCTTGAGTTTGAGTTTCGCGCTCTCGCATCCGGAGTGGCTGGCGGGAACGGTGATTGTAAATTCCTTTCCCGTCATCCGCCAGCGAATCCGTCTCCGCCTGGCCCCGCCGCTGCTGAAGGCGCTGCCTTGGGGAACCATGCGCCTGGTCCGCCGATTCACGGAGGCTCGCCTGCACAGCCCTCATGCTCGCCCCGAGGATCTCCGGGAGTTCCATCAACGCACCCGGGCGATCGGCAGACGGGGCTACATCCGCCGCCTGGAGATCATCCAGAAGTACAACATCGAGGATTGCCTGGGTGACATCCAAACCCCAACCCTCTTCCTGGCAGGCGACCGCGATCATCTGGTTCCGTCCCTGAAAGAGGCCCATCTCATGGCCTCCCGGATGCCTCACGCCACCGTTGACACTCTCCGAGGCTATGGTCACATCTGTCTGATCAACCACGACTTGAACCTGCTGGACTACATCGATCCCTGGCTGGCCCGGATTGCTGACGGTGTCCCCTCGTAAGGAATCGGACTCATGCTCACAAGCCTTGCCACGCCGGCCCGCTGTCCAGGCGACAGGCCCGGAGGGCCGACACAAAGGCGGTAATGGCAAGCCAGACATCACCTCAATGGCCGCTCGGCGGTCTGAGGTTGCTCGCGACCCCTTGTGACCAGCCCGGAGCCGGGAATCCCAACTCAGCCGGTCGGGCCGGAGACTTTACCGCCAAATCACTCGAAAAACAGCTGCTTTCGGCCAAAAAGTAGTCTAAACTATCTTCGATCCGGCGGGCACCCCAGATCCGGAGGAAATGGCGAAAGCTGGGTCCCGCGGGCGGGCTTTCCCTGACTGCAAAGGCTGCGGGATAACGGGTCCGCAGGCCCCTTGAAACTGGACTTGGGCTTTCGCGCCCTTTTCAGCCTGGACGGCTTCGATCTCAACAATGAGAACACGAGAAATGGAGTCGGGACTTGATCAAATCGACCCGGGGAGACGATGGGGGAGCTTGCCGCTGTGGGTCTTCTGGTCGTCCCTGGCCCTGGCCACCTCCCTCCAGTTGGGGTGTACCGGAAAGAGTCACCGGTCCCCTCCTCCGCCAGTGGTGGAGAGATCGAGTTCGCAGCCGGCCAAGGATGAGAGCGGCCTCAAGCCGGCTGAGACGACCCGGGTGGCTCCTTCCGGGGCTCTAGCCGCGGAAATACTCGACACTGCCTACTCTCAGCTGGGCCGGAAGTATCGATGGGGCGGCCAATCTCCCGAAGACGGTTTTGACTGCTCCGGGTTCGTTCAATGGGTCTTTTCTCAAAATGGGCTGCAGCTGCCACGCACTTCCAGGCAGCAGTTCAAAGCCGGCTCTCCAATCGGTCGAGACGAAGTTCTTCCGGGAGATCTCCTCTTTTTTTCGGCCCGCTCGAGGTCGCAGGGGGTGAACCACGTGGGGATCTATTCCGGCGGAGGTCGATTCCTGCACAGTCCCAGCTCTGGGGAGAGGATTCAAGAAAGCAAGGCTTTCGAGGGTTACTATCTGAGCCATTTCGCCGGTGCGCGTCGAGTCATCAGCCCGGCCGGCGGCCGGGCTCCAGGACCAGCTTTTGGCTCCACTCTCGCCTCGCAGAGCCGACCAAAGGAAAAAAGGAAGCCTGGAAGAATTTACATTGTCCGCAAGGGCGACTATATTTGGGCTTTAGCTCGACGTTTCAAGGTTTCCCCCTGGAGCCTCCTTGCGGCGAACGGGCTCGAGAAAGGAGAGAGGATTTACCCGGGACAAAAGTTGATTGTACCGGAATGATCGGAATTGTAAGATTTCTTGAGCGACAGAAGGCTCGGGGTATAATGACTACTCAAACAGGAGGGGATAATGTCTCAACTTAGGTCTCTTTTTCTAGTTGTCGCAGCTCTGTCTCTGCTTGGCCTGGCGGCTTGTGTCAATCGACCGCCCACCTTGAACTGCCTCGCTGAGCAGGCCACCGTTACCGAAGGGGATTCCGTCACCATTCAATCGAATGCGGTGGATCCGGACAAGAAAGATCGACTGACATTCGATTGGAGTGCCGATCAGGGAAGGCTGACGGCACAGGAGGACAAGGCGGTCTTCGACTCGACCGGTCTCAGCCCCGGAAAATATACTGTTAAGGCTGAGGTCAGGGACAAGAAACAGCACACTGCCAACTGCTCGGTGGAGGTCAACGTTGAAAAGCACAAACTGGCGCCTACGGCCACCTGCCGGGGAGGCTCACAGCGGATCACCGAAGGAGGATCCGTGACTCTGCGAGCCCAGGCTTCCGACCCCAATGGCGATGCTCTGACCTTTGGGTGGACCGTGGACGGCCGCAGCGTGACCAGTCAACAATCCAGCCTTGTGTTTGGAACACAGGGACGATCGCTGGGCAGTCACAGTGTGAGATTCACCGCCACCGATGTGGATGGGATGAAAGCCGACTGCGGCTTTACGGTGACCATTGATCGGCGTCCCAACAAGAATCCCAGTGTAGCGCTCACCCTGGACCATTCCGAAGTTCTGGCTGGACAGGCTGTCAACGCCAGCGCTCGGGGGAGTGATCCTGATAATGACCCACTCACCTACTCCTGGAATGTGGACAGGCAATCCCGCGCACAGACGGCCTCCAGCCTCCAAATCAACACGGGGGGAATGGCCGGCGGGCGTCACAGCGTCAGCGTCACCGTTCGCGATGACCGGGGCGCAACGGCGACCGACACCAAGTCCTTTTCGGTCCGCGAGAAGATGATCGTCCAGATGAATGGTTATCGCGTCGACAACGTCGCCAAAGCCGCTCTCGACGAGATCGCCCTCAAGCTGCAGCAGAATCCTCAACTGCGAGCCGAGCTCACCGGCCACACCGATGACCGGGGCAGCGAAAAAGGTAATCTGCGGGCGGGTGAGAAACGAGCCCAGGCGGTCAAAGACTATCTGGTCAAGCAACAAGTGAGCGAGGAGCGGATCGAAGTCAAGAGCGCCGGCGAGAGCCAGCCCATCGCCGACAACAAGACCCGTGAGGGACGCAAGGAAAATCGGCGGGTGGAGATCGAACTCTACGTCCCTTAGGGCTAACGCGTTCGGTCAGGCGTAAGGGATAGCACGACAAGGAGCACGAATGCAGTGCCCGGGCGCCCAGCGTGCGTATTTGAGTCCGGATTTCTCACACCCCGTCTATGTGGCTGCCATTCCATGGACACGACGCTGATTGCGCCTGGGCCTGAGGAGTGGGGGTTTGAGTGTGAGAAATCCGGCTTAGCGCCTTCTCAGTTCAAGAACCTTGGGGTGACTTGGCCCCGACAGGGGCGACGGCGCATAGCCTGGGGCGCGGTACGTGTTTAGCGTAGGACGAGGGAATCCCACAGGCCTGGTGGCGTCAATCCC
>JBHHYX010000388.1:0-5275 GCA_046757765.1 Acidobacteriota bacterium
CCGATCGCTCTGTGCACGCTATTCTCCTCCCTCATCTCCGAGTCCCTCTCTCCGCCATGTAGCGGAAGGGGGCGCCTGCTCTGGTGTAGGCCACCTGGGCGGAAGCTGAGAAGATCTCCGCCCCGAAAGCAGCCGTGCACAGGTTGTCGGCAAGATCAATGAGCATCGGGAATCCACGGTGCTCCTGCAGCACGCTGTCGGCCAAAGCAATCAGGGCGGCCTCGTGAGCGTAATTCACATGAGCGTAGAACATCCGGGCCGGCGCCTGCTCCGAGGCCCGGTAGAGACCAATGACAATCTTGTGCCCGTATTGGCTGACAAACCTGTCGACGTCGTGGCCCAGGCTTCCCCACTCCTGGCCTCGATAATGGCCGGCGGCAATGCGCCCCAGATTAGCCTGGTTGGTGTCCACGATGGCGTACTCCAGAGGCAGCAGCGCATTGCCGATGGTCAACAACTCTCGGGCGGAAGTTGAGCTGGGCACGAAAAGGAACTTCTCGTGGTCGATGAGTCTCCTCAGGAGTCTGAGACTTTCTCGCAGCAGATCGGGGATCCCTGAGCCTGTGATCAGCTCGTAGGGTGTGGGGCTGCCATGTCCGACTCGCCAGACAGCGTTGGACCTGTCGAGCAGGACCGCTCGTTCCGCGTAAGCCATGATGGCGCGCCGGGCGAGAGTGCTCATCTTGTCTCGGGCACTCGGATCCTGGGCTCCCCGTCTCCTTCGGGCCTCCAGAATCTTCATCGTTTCATCGACGGGATCTTCGCCGGCTGCCCTCAGGTCTCTGCGGTAAAGCCGATGCACCCAGGAGCCCTGATCTCCGTGGTAGGAGACGAGACAGACACCGATCTGCGTGATCGTCACCGGGAGCGTGTCATGAGAGACCACGTTGCCATCGCAGGCTTCGACAGCACCGTTGAAGAGCAATTTCAGGTGCACTTCGCGCAACCGATCGGGCGGCACCCGGTAGACTCCGGCTCCCTTCGGAGCGCCAGCCCGGCTGCGGAGTCTGGGGAAGATCTGCTGGCGGATCTGTTTCTGGTACTGATGCTCTTTGAGGACGGCGTCAGTGACTTCCTGTTCCAGCCGGGCGTACAGCTGCATCAGATCTGTTCCCGGCTGCCAGGTGTCCAGGTCGAGAGTCCGGGTGAGGGTTTCTCCGTGGGCCTTCAGGTAGGCATCGGAAGAGACCACGGCAGTCTGTGCCTCGGCTGCGAGTCTCTGCTCCTGGTCGATTTTTTCCGGAATGCTGGTTTCCTTGACGAAGCTTTCCATCTACTCTTTCATTCCCGTCCCCGGGGAGAAGTTCGACGCCGCGTCTCCGAGCCACTGGCGGAAGGTTTGCCGTGAGGCCTGGCAAACCCGCAACACTCCAGCGTAACGGGTGGCCACGGGCCGCGGCAGTTCGAAAGTGGACATCAGAAGGGATTGAGCTTGCCGCAGTGAGGATTCTTTGGGCCAATCCTCGACCTCCCTGGCCAGAAGCGTCAGAGCCAGATCCCAGGGGGCCAGGAGCTCCAGGGCCAATTGGCTGCAGCGCCCTTCCCTTTCCAGAACATCAACCCCTTTGATCTCTCCGGCCGGCGAGCGATCCATCAAGTGAACAAAAGGAGCCAGGTCGGCGTCTCGCAGCAGGGCAGTCAGACGTTCTTCCAGGGTGGCGGATCGCTGCCCGTCAAAGACTTCCCGGCCGGCCTCCCCCAGTGCCTCTGTCGCGCGACTTCGCGGCTCCAGGTAATCGAGCAAGAAGTGGGCAAGTTCATGTGCCAGCGAGAAACGCTGTTCCTCACTCGGGTCGGTTCCGTCGAGAAAGACAAGGCCTCGACCCTTCCTGGCCACCAGACAGCCACGCAGCGCTCGATCCGAGCTCTGGAAAGTGGATGGGATGCCGCGCCGCTCCAGCCAACCTCTGAGCTCGAACAGGGTGAGCTGAGGAAGCTTGACGACTGCCAGCGGCAGCGCCCAGGCTATGGATGACTCCAATGTCCGAGGAAAGGGCTCGGGACGTCCCACCCATTCCCAGAAATCATTGGCCTTACGGGTGATCTGATCCTGCCTCACTGGCTCTCACCATCAGAGGGGGTGGTCTTTTTGCCTGGCTTTCTCTTCTTCTTCTCTCCTCGGTCCAGCGCAGCCATCAGCAGCCCATCCGAGTGGGCGCCTTCGGTGAGGCTTCCAATCGCTGCGCTCTCCCGGAGGAGTCGAACCAGCCGGTCTGGATTGCATTGGGCGAAGTCCGCGATGCGGCGAACGTCTTCTTGAAACCGGGGGGATTGATCTTCTGGTTTCCGGCACAGAGCCAGGCGCCGCAGGAGATCTTCACTGCACTCGAGCCACCCGGCCAGGTCCGTGTCGTTCAGGTTGTTTGCCTCCTGATAAACGCTCAGAGCATGACCCAGAAAGAAGTCATCGCGGCGGACGCGTTCCAGGAGCCGGTTCCAGTGGGGGAGATTCCGCTTCATGCCTTGAGTCCCACTCCGTGACGCTGGAGACGTTTCTTGATCCGGTCCTTCCACCGTTTGACCTCCCGGCGCTGTTCTGGAGAGGGGAGCTTACTCAGTCCGAGCATCTCGGCGAATTCGCTTGTTCGGCGTTCTCCAGCCACCATCAGTTCGAACACCTCGAGCTCCTTCTCGTCCAGAACTTGGGCCACCTCCTCGGCGATCCTTCTGGCCCGGATCCCTTGCGTCAACCGCTCTTCTGTACCCCTATTCCCGTCCCAAACGAGATGTTCGACATCTTCGATTGGGCGTTCCCGTTTGCTTCGTCGCCGCAGCTTGGCCAGCTCATTTCGAATATCGCGGTCAGCCACCATTCGGAGAAAGCCGAACAGACTCAGCTTTTCGCCGTCAAACTGGGAGGGGTTCTTGAGATAGTCGATCAAGGCGTCTTCAACGGCCTGGGAAATCAGCCCTCGACCGCAGGTGTGGGAACACCTGTTCGACAGCTTTGTGATGAGTAATTCGAACCACTCTTCGGCCAGCTCGGCAGGAGCGGTCGGGTCCCCCTCGAGTAGTCGCGCATGAATCTCTTTTTCCCATTCCCTGGCCGGCATGGTTTCAGCCTTTGCGGAGGGCGACCATCGCTTCCCGCCGCAGCCTCTTGGCCAAGGGGCTTGCTCTTGCCGGCAAAGGCAGAGAACGCCGCTTGGAGTTGAGTTTGCGATAGAAGCCACCCACGGGTCGAAGATCTGTGGAACCCGCGATCTGCGCCACTACATCGAAGACATCGTTGTGGTGTCTGGACACCAGGCGTGGTCCCAGAAAAAGAATAGCCACGCCGCCTTTCCTCAGTACCCGGCTCAACTCAAGGAGGACCCGCTGAAGATCCGAGAGGTAGCGGCGCACGACGGCCACTCGCCGCGGCGGCATTGAGGTTCCGGAGATCCGGGCCTCGATCCCTTCGGGCAGTCCATTCGGGCTCCACAGACCCCGCTCGCTACCGATGGCGCAACCCCGCAGCTCGCGTACGGTCGCAAGTCTGTGCCCCATCCAGATCAGTGCGAACTTGTGACTCCGAAAATAGTCAACGCCTGTGATGTAGGGGGGAGAAGTGAGAACGAAATCGACAGTTTCGTCTGCCAGCGCCAGCTGACGGGCATCTCCCGGGTAGATCTCCAGTTGGCCCGTGGGCCTGGAAGCGGCGAACGGGGTTCGCGAGATCAGGCGCCTGAACCGTTTGTCCCAGGCTTGAAGAGGGAACACCACGTCCCTCTGAGCACACTTGCGCGGTCTTGATCTTGAAATCTCGATTGCGTAGGAGGCCCCGGGCACTTTTGAGATGACGAGGCTGGAGAGGACAGACCAGGCCAGAATCCGCTCCGACTCCTCCGGCTCATTCTGGATGGCCAGGGCGAGGGCAAACAGCTCTCTTTGGGATTCGGGTGGGAACCAGTACTCGATGAAACGCCGGTCCTCTTCGGGTAGCGCCTGCAGGCAGCCAGAGACGGATATCCTGCCCGAGCTGGCCAGCTGTCGAGCGGCAGCCTTGAGGCGGACGCGAAGCTTATCACCCTCGAGAGGGGCGTAGCTTTGAATCACAGCCTTGGTGAGCAACACCGCTAGCGGATCCCAGTCGCAGCCCAGAGCGGATCGTCCGCTTCGACCCGCCGCTACAAGGGTGGTGCCGCTTCCGCACATGGGATCGAACACAAGTGCACTTGAATCGGTAAGGCGCTCAATCAAGTGTTGGGCGATCGATGTGGGCATGCGGGCAGGAAAAGGATGGAACCAGGCCGCCTCGATCTGCTGGCCTCGAACTCGCGCGGCGGACACCTCGGCCAAAGCGGCCAGCAACTTGTCATCGTCCTGGATTACCGCAGCTTCCTTGGATTGGCCTTGCATGAGCTGCCTGCTTTTCCTTGTCTTCTCCATTCTGTTGCTGTCCAGGATCAAGCGATCCCGGAGAAAAGGAGTGTCCTCCGCCGTCTCAGCGAAACAGCACGGCGGTCGGCCCGTCGGGTCGCCAAAGTTGGATTAAGGTGAGGGTTTTAAGGAGGATGGCTCACGAAAAGAATCATACCCCATTGTATTTCAGTAGGATAGTCGAAAAAACGATGCCGTATGCGCAGGTCATTCCGGGGACGGCGGAGACGGTGGGCCTCTTCAAGTCATCGGTGGGTCGAGAGTTTGTCAAGGCCAGTGTGCCGTGGAAGTCAAGAAAGGCAAGGAACGCTGAAACCATTGAGCACTGAAGACACGGCTCCCCATTTGATGACTCGTCCCCCAACACCTCGTGCCCCACCATTGTCACCAAGAGCCTTGATTCCCGGCTCCGGGCCAGCAGTGGGCATGAGCCCGCCGTTTTTTTTCCACTCCTAACTCCATTCAATGCTCCAACCGACGTCAACACCTACCCGTCCCTTCCTCCAGCCGCAACAACAAACGGGCCCACTGCCCGCAAAACAACACTTCGCATTGGCGCGCCGAAAGGCCACTGCCGCTGCCCTGGCGCGAAGTGCCGTCACGGCTGTTCAGAAAATATGGGTTTTGGGTCACAACTTCTCGAGAAGGTCAAAGTAGCGCTCCCGGCTCATGCCAGAAGTCCGCAGAAGATTCTTGATGATGAAAACGGGAACGTCCTGGTACATGGGAATGAACAGGGGCTGCTTTACACCTGGCTTGGCGTATATGAGATGGTCTCCCTTTTGCGGGCGGAAGGCGAACCCGTGCTTCTCGAAGACTTTGACCAGCGTCTGGTAGGAAGCGGTGGTGAGACGCGGCATCTAGTTGTAGCGAGCGACCTCATACCGCCGAGAAGCAGGTATACGAAGCGACA
>JBHHYX010000389.1:0-5275 GCA_046757765.1 Acidobacteriota bacterium
CGATAGCCCCCTCTAGGTTGCCGCCGGCGGTAAGTGCCAACCCGTAGTAGAAGAGACGGACCCATTCGGCGTCCCCGGGTAGCGTGACCCCTTGGCCGAGCGCCAAGGCTTCTGCGGCCCGTTCCGGCTGCCCGCGTTGCAGCAGGGCGAGCCCATGCCAGATGGAGAAGCGGGGGTTGGCGGCGACCTTGCCCTTGAATAGATCCACCCATCGACCGGTAGCGCCGGCGGGGACCTTCTCGCCATGGCCCGCCAGCAGGGCAGCTATCGGCTCGAGCGACTGTCGATCCTCGGCGGACAACCAGGGTAGCGAGTCGAGATCCACTTGCGGATTCAGCTCCAGCGCCGCCAAGCCGCGCAGGTATCCGAATGCCGTTCGGGTGCAACCGGTCTCGGCGGCACGGCTGTAGGCGGTCTGGGCTTCGGCTATGGAACCGCCGGCGTGGTGGGTCAGTCCAAGGTGGTACCAGAAACGGGGCTCGGAGGGGAGCAGCTCTGAGGCCTCCGCCAGGCATTGCATCCGCCGGTTTCGATCCTTTTCCGAGAGAGCCTGCCGGAAATGAGCTTCCGCCAGCATGGAAGCCAGGCGAGGCTCATCGGCGGGGTTGAGCCGGCTCCAGGCCTGGATAGCGCCGGCGAAGTCACTGCTATGGAAGGCCTGAAATCCCGCGCGGCGCGGGTCCTGACGCCGTGGGGTGCGGCGGATGCTCTTCGGCTGTTTTTTTCTCCGATCAGAATGCACTGCAGAACTTTATATTCCCCTGGGGCATGCATGTCAATGCTTTCGTTGGGACAGAATATATGGCTATTGGTAACCGGGTGGCTTACACTGGAATCGATGACACTCGGTTCAGAGGCGGTCAAAGCACAACGACGCCTGCGCAAACGGATGCGGATTGTGGACGAATTGCTCTCCGGACAACTCCCCGTTGACTATCCTCTCACCAATGATGAACTGGAGGAAGAAGACAGGGCGTGATGAGCTTGGTCGACACTTCCGTCTGGGTCGATTTCTTGCGGAAGGACGGACATCCTCCCAGCAAGACGAAAGCTCGCCATCTTCTGGCTGCCGACGAAGCCATCGTGACGGACCCCATCATCTTTGAACTGCTTCATGGCTGCAGAAGTAAACAAGCAGCAATACTGACCGACCTTTTTGAGACGATTGAGACAAAGCCCTGGAAAGAAGGGTTTTGGGAAGCAGCCGCTGAGCTAGGCAGGCGAGTTATGGGCAGGGAACGGCAACGACGCCAAGTGCGCCAAGAAAGGCAATGAGAACTCAGGCCGTTAAGGCTTGGGGGGCCATCCAGACTCGCTGTTCAATTTAGGGGCAGCCTTTCGACCGCATCCAAAGACCAAACTTGGAAGTGGAGGGAACGCTTGCTCTGGGATTATTGTCGTGCCAGCGGTACGACCTTTGACTTGAGTAATCGTCTGTCGCGGGTAACCAGCGGTAAACGATGTACGACGCTCGTCGAAGCAATAATCTGGTCAGCCGGATCGCCTCCACAATCCAAACGACAGCTCTGACGGCATATTTCCAACGTCAAAGGCCAGGTATGAATCCGGTGCAACGTTCTTGCAACATCTGCGTCATCTACGTCAAGTTCAATGCGGCCCAAATCAGCCAGCTTACAGATCTCCCAAAGGACAATGGCTGAGATACTCCAGGTGTCGGAGGAAAGAATCCTCGCTTCACGAAGCGACAGATTCCCAGAAAGGGCGTGGAGGAGAATGTGAGTGTCAAGATTCAGCATCCCATTTCAGTCCTGTCGACATGATGTTGCCTCGAATCTTGATCTTTCCCTTCAGAATTCCGATCAGCCTCGCGGAATCCACTTCGATAGGAACTAACTTCGCCACGGGTTTCCCATGATTGGTTATAATGATCCCCTCGGGGTCCAGGGTGTCTAGAAGAGAAAGGCATTTCTCTTTGAATTGGGCCGCACCCATCGTCCTCTGTGCCATGGTATGATTTTACAATTGACCAGAAAGTATGTCCAGTCATAAAATATGGTCACCGTATGGGATCTAACTGACTTCTTCCGAATCCTCACGGCGCGGCAAGCCGCAACCAAAAAAATTTCACCGCAGAGGCCCAGGAAAACTGAGTTTTTTTCTTGCTCTCGCGGTACAGCTCGTTCTATAAGGCCCCGATTCTCGGCCGGCGTCATCAGCCGACTAGAATCGCGACAATCAGGGAAGCGACGCCATTTCTGCCAAGTTATTTTTGCACGGGCCCTTCGTGTTAGCGATATTTTCAAATATGAACCACAACGACGGAAAGAGCGCCAAGAAAAGCAAGAGAACTCTGGCGACCCAAACTGGCTCGTCACACACCATACTCTTGATCTTCATCGATGGTCTCGGAATAGGCCAAACCGATCCAACCCGCAATCCATGGGCAGCCATAGACTCCACGATTTTCACCCACTTCATGAACAGAGACGGTCCCCAAGCGATCGCCTGCGGGGGCACGCTCTCGATTACCGACGCCCGCCTGGGTGTCACAGGTCTACCGCAAAGCGCAACCGGCCAGACGACACTGCTGACGGGTGTCAATGCACCGGCCCTTCTGGGACGCCATCTGAGCGGATACCCCAATCAAAAACTCAAGGACCTGCTCGCCCGAGAGTCAATCTTCATGAGGCTAGCCCGTCGAAAACTGCGCTGTACCTTCGCCAATTGCTATCAACCCGACTATCTTCAGCGGATGCCACGACGCGTCTCGGTCACTACATCGGCCTGTCTTTCCGCCGGTCTACGTCTTCGAACTCTGGACGATCTGCGGGCCGGCCAGGCCGTTTACCAAGATTTCACTCACCATTATCTGCAAAGCAAAGGTTGGGATGTGGAACTTCTCTCACCGGAGCAGGCCGGCGCAAACCTGGCCGCGCTGTGCCGCCAGTACGATTTTACGCTGTATGAGTACTTCATCACCGATCTGACCGGTCATTCGTGTGATTGGGATCGCGGGCTTCGGGTAGCCGAGAACCTGGAACGGTTCCTTCTGAGCGTCTTGCAACACCTGAACCTGGACCATCAGACTCTCGTGCTTTCCAGCGACCACGGTAACTACGAAGATTTCTCAGTCAGGACCCATACTCTCAATCCGGTCTACACGATCTGCTGGGGACCCCGCCGTGTCGAGCTGGCCGGATCCATCCGGTCCATTCAGAACATCACGCCGGCTTTGGTCCGCCTACTCACCTAGAATCCGGAATCACTGCCTACTACTCACGTTAATATTCTTCGCAAGCTGGGAAGGATTTATCTCTGCGCGCCCGTCGGTTCCCGGATTTTCGCGATTCTTAGGTGGCTGATGAGGCCACCGGGCAACCGGATACCAAGTCCCTCTCAAGCCCCAGGCCTGGGCCGTCCCAGAACAACGAGAACAAAATTCTCGTAATAGGTCGAAGAAGTGACTAAGTAATATACGTTTTCTCTTGACAATCTATTCTTTGCCCTTCATGCTGGGCGAGTACCACGGAGAAAGGGAACAACTCAGACGCTTCTTGAACAGAAACGGCTGGCGGACTGGGTGCTCCGCGCGGCCGTAGCCTCGGTATCACAACTGTTTCCTCAGGAATCTCCGGTTTCGATCCGACACTTCAAGAGTCTTCGATCTTTCGGGGAGTTTTGCCCCACTATGAACTCCAACCGGAGATGACTCCCTGGCGGTGGCTGGTGTGTTGCCGGACCTGAACGAATTGATCGAGTCGCACTGGGCCATGCTGTTCAACTCGAGCCGGGACTTGAAAGTCGGTGTTTCATTGGTTCCCTGGAATGGGCTCAACGGTTGTCATGGAAAAGGGGTGTCGATATGCAGGGGAATCGGTCAATGCGCCACGGAATGCGGAATGGGAAGAGTGCATTCTTGTCCGAAGAATTGAGCGAGAATCACTGGCTAGACCTGTACTTGGGACTTTCACCGGAGCAACGGTCCCGGCTCTTTGTAGACACGTCAACTGCCGCCGAGAAGACGGGCTTATCTCAGCGGACTATCCAATCCTGGATTGAATTGGGAAACATCAAGGCCGTGCTCATCGGCAAGAAGTACAAGGTATACGTGGAATCGTTGACAGATTTTCTGATGCGCCGTGCCTTACGCTTCAGCCGGTAGCGGCTCAGGGCGCCGGCCGCGAACGGATTATCTTCATTTGGCTCCGAATAGACACGGTGGCGCGTCTCGCACCGCTGTCTCGGGATTCGTTGGCAAAACGATCAGGCAGTGTACGTTGCCGCCACGACAGATCATGCAGATTCGGGTGCCTATCTCTGTTTGGATTGGATATAATCAATATGGCCAATAGAATGAGACGGCGGCCTCGGAAGGGGAGATAACAACAGTCATGGCATTCACGGCGGAGGATCTGAAGGATTTATTCACGCTGCTGGAGAAGGATCAGCAGTGGCGCTCCCAGTTCCGATCCCTTCTTGAGAGTGATCTGCTGCTCATGTTACCAAAACGGTTCGAGCGGTTGAGCGGGATTGTGGAACAACTGGCCGAGGCGCAGCAGCGTGCTGAGAAGCGCCTGGAACGACTTGAGGCGACCGTACAAACTCTGGCCGAGGCACAGCAGCGTACTGAGAAGCGCCTGGAACAACTGGCCGAGGCGCAGCAGCGTACTGAGAAGCGCCTGGAACAAGTGGTCGAGGCACAGCAGCGTATTGAGAAGCGCCTGGAACGACTCGAGGCGACCGTACAAGCTCTGGCCGAGGCACAGCAGCGTACTGAAAAGCGTCTGGAGCAGCTCATCGGACAGGTGCAGGATCTCGTCACCTGGCAGCGGGGCGAGTCGGGACACCGTGCGGGAGAGCGCTATGAGCGGAAGCTGGTCAAGTTAGCCCCATTCCTATTTCAGGGTGGAGAGGGTGGCCCCACAGATGAAGCCTTCGTACAGCAAAGGCTGCTGAACGAGTTGGAACAACTGCCCTCGATGGACGAATTCTCCGATGAGGAGTTGAATCCTTTTCTGGCTGATCTAATCTGGTGGAAAGGAGACCAATATCTCGTCGTGGAAGCATCGCTCCAGGTCAACGGACACGATGTTGCCCGAGCGGCATCCAGAGCCGAAACGCTGCGCAAAGCCCAGGTTCATGCCACGGGAATGGTTTTCGGCCAAGCTTGGACTGGGTCCGACATTCGAGAAAGAGCCCAGTCCAGGTCTCTGCTGTGGAAAGTCGGCGATGATATTTCCCCCGGACTCTTGGAGTTCCAGCGGCTGTCAACGAAGGCCTCCAAGAAGTCAACCAGCCACTAGATCCCCATAAC
>JBHHYX010000390.1:0-5260 GCA_046757765.1 Acidobacteriota bacterium
GCCACGACTTCGGGAGATCCTCCGCGGAGCGCCCGAGCGGCCACCTCCGCCCGATTCTCTCCCGGACCTGGCGCTCGTATGCGGTCGGAGAAGACCGTGTCGATGAACCCCTCCCGGACTCCCTCGATCTCCCCCTGCGAGAGGGGCCACAGCGTGAGGACCTCCATCCTTCCGGCCAGCGACTCCGAGAGCTTTGGCAGCAGCAGAACGTTGGCCGACCCGCTGAGGAGGAAGCGGCCCGGATCGCGCCTGCGGTCGACGGCAACCTTGATGGCCGGAAAGAGTCCGGGCGCACGCTGGATCTCATCCAGGATCACGGGGCCGTCCAGGCCCTCGATGAACCCCGCCGGATCCGCGTGGGCCGCCGCCAGCGTCGCCGCATCGTCCATCGTGAGATAGCGGGCCTTATGCCCACGGGAGGTCAACCACCGGGCGAGAGTGCTCTTCCCCGTCTGGCGCGCTCCGACCAGAAGCACGACCGGAGTGTCGGAGAGCGCCGCCTTCAGCGCAGGGAACAGATGCCGCTCGATCACGGTTCTATTATGACTGTGTGGTGGCTATAATTCAACCGGTCAATGGATGATTGACACCAGCTCCGGGTCCGTGGGCCGTCGGCACGTTCGCGGGCGCCAAGGCCTCGAACGCCGTCGGCTCCGGCGCGGGGGGTAGGCACCTTCGGCTATTTCTGGGGCAATCTGAGGAACCGCGCGGCGTTATTGTATGCCGCGACAGGCCCTACCACATCCCGTAGAGAATGAATGCGCCGAGCGCGAATGCACCTAGCGCATAGAACTTCATGTACTGGATCACGAACGGGATCACCCATTCGCCGAATCGGTTGTGCCATTGCCACGGGATAAGCAGCAGACCTGCGGCAGTCAAAACCAAGAGCCAACCGAAAACCCTGAATACGTCCGGGAACCGCATCTCAGGGGCGAAGAGGATGATCGCCGTACCGGCGACTAGGCGGAGCGCCTGCTCGGTGTAGTGCGCACGCGCCCAACTCGCGAAGCCCCTGAGGAAGCGCTCGGCGCGCGCCGGCGTAACCAAGATCGCCACCGCAAGGCCCACCAGCCAAAGGCCCGAGGCCACCACAAGGACGCCTGCGAGCCACATCATGGCCGCACCGCGTCTTGTCGACGACAACAGCCGCCCTCTCGGAGACGAGACTCGTGGAGGGATAGGGGGGGCGTCAAGGAGCGCATTCGGCCTCCAGGCTGCGGCCAATCAGTTTCTTGATCAGTTGGGGGGAGGGGTGAATGCCGGTCCAGAGATGAAACTGTCTGGCGGCCTGCTCGGCAAACATCTCGATCCCCGAAAGAGTCTCCGCCCCTCTCCGCTTCGCCATCTTCAGGAGCAGCGTCTCTTGCGGATGATAGACCAGGTCGTAAACCAGATCGAAATCGAGCTGGCCCTCCGCAAGCGGGGAACGTTGCACGTTCGGATACTGACCCACGGGGGTCGCGTTCACCAGAAGGTGGGCCCGAATCGGCAAGTCCGAGAGGAGGGCGTGAGGACAGCCGTAAAGACGGGCGAAGCGATCCACTTTCTCGCCATCCCTCCCGACCACGGTCAACTGGACGCCCTCCTTCCGCAGGGCCGCCACAACCGTGTGGGCCACTCCTCCGTTACCAATCACAACCGCCCGTTTGCCTTTCAACGAGCATCGTGATTTGAGGGGGGCGAGAAAGCCCTCCAAGTCGGTGTTGAAACCCGCCCAACCGGACTCTTCCCGGGTCAGGGTGTTGACGGCCTGGACAGGCGAGTGCATCCGCTTCAGAAACCTGAGGACGGCGGTCTTGAAGGGGAGGGTGACACTGAAGCCGTTGAACCGCAATCGGCTCTTTGACACATAGGAGAACCAGGCATCCAGATCGTCCAAGGCAAAGGGAAAGTAGACGCCGTTCACTCGATGATGGCGAAACAGACCATTGTGAAGGGGAGGAGAGAGCGAGTGCTGGACGGGATGACCGATCACTCCATACACGATGGGGACCTCCTGTGAGGGCTTTTCAGGAAAACAGAGCCGGGCGTCGTGAAGACCGAACTGGCCGGACGCCGCCGCCCGTTTCTCATGTTCGGCGACGTAGGTCCAGGAGTTGCCCAGGAGCGCACCCAGGTAGCGGGCGGGTTGTCCCAGAGCGCCCATTGCGAGAACCACGTGGGGCGGGTCCGGGGCCAGGGTTTCCATCCACTGCAGGAGTCTCACCAGCTCACGCGTGTTGGAGACCGAGAGGGCCAGCTTGAACACCTCTCCCCCCCGGCGCCGGAGCCTTTCCAGCAACGCGGACAGATCGGCGGGCAAGGGACCGAACGAATGGCAGGAGCGGACGACGCCCGAAGACCCGGCCAAGCCCTCGTCCCCTTGCGCGTCGAGTTCCAGATCGACCCATTGAAAGCCCCTGTCCACAGCGCTTCTCAGGACTTCGATTCGGGTCTGTTCAGGGCCGGAAAAACGCCCCCCCTGTCGCTCGGGGCGGCAGGTGGCGATGAACTCCGTACCGGCGCCTGCCGGGAGTTCTGGAATGGAGAGCGTGTTCAGGTAGTCGAGGCGTGTTTCAATAAAAGGCACTTGCCCGGCATAGGCCGCCATTTTCCTCTCCAGCTCAGGCAGGTCAGGTTCCGCCAGTGTCAGACATAGCTTCATGGCTCGGGTGGGAATACGTCGGCTGTGAACACCTGAATGGTCGCACCTTTCCGCCAAGCGTCGCGGGGCAAGCCGGCTTTGAGGCAGGTCCACTCTAGAAAGGAGACGGCGTCCAGTTGCATTTCGGTGGCGACTTGAGGAAGCAGAAGCCCCTGGGCGGCACCCTCACAGACGCGAAGTCCATGTCGTCCAATCTCAACTTCTTCCGGCTCTTTAACAACCTTGAGGGGCCCCAGCACCGAGACCTGGATCTGTAGATCCGGGAGTTCATCAGCCAGGACCGGGGGAAAACGGGGATCTCGGGTCGCTGCTGCCACAGCAGAGTCTGCAACCACCTCCAGTAGGGACCGATCCGTTTGAATGCTCCCAATGCAACCGCGCAACTCCGAACCCTTCTTGAGCGTGACGAAAGCGGATCCAGGTTGATGGAGACGGGACTCTTTGGGCACATGAACGGGTTTTCCAGGCCCGCGGAAATGCAACGCCAACGCATGCCGAGCGGCCCTCACCAGATCACCGCGATCCCCGGGCGTCAGTGCAATTCCCGGACTTCCCTTCCTCCCTTCCTCAGACTTGTGGACGGTCATCACGGCCCTTTGTTTTCAATGGTCGGTTCAATCTGGCTCCAGAACCGGCGGAAATACTGGTACATGGAGATGAGAGCGAGAATCACGACCAGCCACAAAAGCAACTGGCCGGCACGGTAGATGCGGGTGTCCGGAAAACGGCTTGCCACGATCAGACAGAGCACACAGACCACTTGGGCGGCCATCTTGACTTTTCCCAGCCGGGAGGCGGAGATGGTGACGCCTTTTGCGGCGGCAACTCCTCGTAGTCCCGTCACTGCCAACTCACGGCTGATCACGATCACGACCATCCAGGCGGGGGCAATGTCCAACTCCACCAGGGAGACAAAAGCCGCGGAGATCAGCAGCTTGTCGGCGAGGGGATCGAGTAGTTTGCCCAGTGTGGTGATCTGAGCGCGCTTGCGGGCGAGATAGCCATCAAAATAGTCCGTCGACGCGGCGGCGGCAAAGACGATGAATCCCCAGATCTCCCGCGCCGGCGACGGGCTCGTCAAAAGCACCCCCACCAAAGGAGGTACCAGGAAAATGCGGAAGATGGTCAAAGCGTTGGGAAGATTCATGGTCTATATGGATAAGTCTTATAACACACTTATCCCGCATTTCTCGTGAGCCGTCTGCGGCGGCGCCGGGATCATCCGCGTTGACTGCTTCGCTCAGCCTCCGCCTGCTTGACGTTCCCAGGGTCCGACTGCCTAACTATAGCCAGGTGTGAGGAAGAGCAATACAGGTCAGGGGCTTTTCCCCTGAATCAACTTGAGAAGCTGTTTGGCCAAGGTCGCGTCCAGTTCCTTAAGAGCCCCATATTGCTTCAAAGCCTGGTCTTTCCGGCCCAGTTTGGCTTGAGTGACTCCCAGGAAGTAGAGTGATTCCGTGGAGTCGGGCTTGAGGGCGACGGCTCGACCAAAAGAGTCCAAGGCCTGCGGTAATTTCCCCAGCCAGGACTCGGCGACCCCTTGCCAGTGGTGGGCTTTGGCTGAGCCGGGATTGCTGTGCGCCGCTTTCCGGAAAGTCTTGAGCGCCCGCTTCCAGCGGCCGGTCTTTGCCAAAGAAATGCCCAGGTTGACCAGGGACTCATCATTGGCCAGTGCCCCATTCATCTGAATCGCTTCTTCCAGAGAAGACACGGCTTCCTTCCAGCGGCCCAGGTGGAAGAGGGACTGCCCCAGACCCAGTTTGAGTAATGCTGTCAGGAGAGGTTCGTGGACCAGCGGCAGCTCCAGAAAGCCTCCAGCCCGGGCCGGGGATCTCAGCCGCAAGGCCTTCTTGTAGGCCTGCCAGGCTTCTTCGAAATGCTTGGTGCGGAGATAGACATTGCCCAGTCCGAACTGTGCATAGCGTTGGTCTTCCTCCCGCCGGGCCAGTTCAGCCAGTCGCTGAAACCGGGGGAGCGCTTTGTCGAACTCCTCCCGGACCATGTAGACGGTTCCCTGGACGCCGTAGGCCAGGGCGGTCTCCGGGGCCATCTGCAGAATCCTATCCGCAGTCCGCAGTGCGGTATCCTGGTCGCCGGAATGGTAGTAAAGAACGGCCAGCGCCGAGTAGGCCCGTACGTCCCCAGGTCGCTTTTTGAGGAGGCGGAGCAAGCCGTCAAAGGCTTCCTCGGCCTTCCCGAGCTGGGCGAGACAGGCGCTCAACGGGTAGAAGGCCTCCGTCAGGTCCGGGTCGTGGGAAGACGCCTGCTGCAGCAAGGGAAGAGCTCTCCGGCAGCTTCCCCGTCGCAACCATTCCAGGCCCTGGGCATAGGATTCCGCCGCTTGGCGGGGCGTGGTCTGTCGTTCTTGAGGAGCGGAAGATGAGCCTTCTTCCTGCCCCACCCGGGCAAGGAGAGGAGGCGTGATCCCTGTCAGAAGAATGAAAGAGACCCCATTCAGCTCCCAGGCCAGGGCCAGTGTTGCCCCGAGGAGGAGCGGCCGAACTCTCCCCTTTACCCCAGAGTGCATGTGTGTCACACCTCCTCCGAAAGGCGGCTTCGTACTCCAATCCGCAAATACGGCGACGTATGTTGCGGCCGGAAGTGAAGCGTCAA
>JBHHYX010000391.1:0-5206 GCA_046757765.1 Acidobacteriota bacterium
CGGAGTTCGTCTTCAATCCCGAACTGGGAGAAACCACTCAAGAAGCACTCAGCATCAAGGGAAACCCCAGCATCAACCGGGACTGGCACATGAAGGCATTCGCAAAGTCAAAGACGCGCTATGCCTACACCCTGGTTCACTGGGCCGCTACGGAGGCCAGATTCCGGCGTCATGTTGTGAGAATCAAGGAAAAGGATTCAATGGAAGGGTTGATCCCTCTCGACGACATCCTGTTGCGAGTCACGCAGAACGATGTCGTGCATCGCCGGCATCTCATCCCCGAACACCGCGCCTACATTCCAGAGTTCGGTGTCTATACCTATGTCGACGTCGATGGGGACCCCACGCCATACCGAGTAAGCCGGCAGGCTGTCCTGTTCTGCATCGAAAGGCGAAAGTCATGGCGGATGCTGCAAAGCAGAGCCAACATCGCCAATGAAGACTATCAGTCTCAGAAGATGCTTTTGAGCCTCTACGATCAAGGTAAGATTCCTCCCGTGCTGTTCCAAAGACAGATTCAAGAGCTGTTCACGGAATGCAAAAAAGCCGTCAAGGAGGGAAGGCCCCTCTCCATGGTTGAAGTCCGTACGGGATAGACACGCGGGATCCCGCCACTTCACCCTTCTCCTTTCCCACTTCACCTTTCACGCTGTATTTGACACGAAGTTTCACTTGAATTAGTATTCATATGAACTCGGGTGCAATTAAGAGTGCGAGTCCAGAGTCGTCTACATTCGTGCCCATTCGTGGCTCTGGACTCGCACTTTTAATTACTCCCTATGAACTTTCGTCAATTTGAAAAGAGGTGAGGGCAGTGGGCATGAAACAGGGTGCCAGGCCTCCGGAATCACATTGCGCCACCAAGCTGAAGGTTTTGGCGGATACGACTCGCTTGGCGGTGATTGAAATACTGATGGAAGGTCCCAGACATGTTGGAGAGATCAACGCCGTCTTGCACGTTGATCAGAGCCTTCTTTCCCACCACTTGAGGGTCCTACGAGAGAGTGGTCTGGTGACGGCCACACGAGACGGTAAGGAGGTCCTTTACCGCCTCACGCCGGGGGTCGAGGTTACCGTCTCGGATAAGGTGATCAACCTGGGTTGTTGCCGACTCTCCTTCGAGTAGGCAATCAGCGTTGGAAAGATCGAAAGTTCTGCAGGCGGACACACACGAGGAGATACCAGTGAGCAAGTTATGGATCGGCGGCGTCATCCTTGCCTTTGCGGCGGGTACATTCATCTGGCTTTCGTCCAAGTCGGGTCGGCCGACGGACTCCACTGCCCTGGAAGGAAAGTTGGTCCTGACCGGTTCCAGCACTGTGGCCCCACTGGCGGCAGAGATAGGCAAGCGTTTCGAAATGCTTCATCCCGGCGCGCGGGTGGATGTTCAGACCGGGGGATCTTCCCGAGGAATCGCCGACGCGCGCCAAGGGCTGGCTGATATTGGGATGGTTTCCCGGGCACTCAAGGAAGACGAGAAGGATCTGTTGGCCTTCACAATCGCCCGCGATGGTGTCTGCACCATCGTCCACAGCAAGAACCCGGTGACAATCCTGTCAAACGAGCAGGTCGTGGATATCTACAGGGGTAGGATCACCAACTGGAAGGAGGTGGGAGGGGCAGATGCGCCGATCACCGTGGTCAACAAGGCGGAGGGCCGCTCGACGCTCGAGCTCTTCCTCCGATATTTCAAGCTGAAGAACTCGGCAATTAAAGCCCACGTGGTCATTGGGGATAACGAACAGGGAATCAAGACCGTCGCAGGCAACCCTTTCGCCATCGGCTACGTGTCGATTGGCGCGGCGGAGTACGATGCCACCCACGGGATCCCGATCAAGCTTCTTCCCATGGCAGGCATCGAGCCCTCCACCGAGACTGTTCAGAACGGAACCTTCCCTCTTTCTCGCGCACTCAACTTGGTGACCCGAACCGCTCCCCTGGGATTGGCCAAGGCCTTTCTCGACTTTGCCCTCTCGCCGGATGTACATGATATCGTGAGGAGCCAATACTTTGTCCCGATCGCGCAGTGACTTTCTGCTCATTTGGTGTCTAAGAGGAACTGCCGTGATCGCAAGTGCGATCGTGGCCCTCATCTTTGTCTTCGTGTTCATGGAGGCTCTCCCGGCACTCTTGAATTTGGGACCGGTACGCTTCTTTGCCGACGATTCCTGGCACCCAACCGAGAAGCTGTATAACTTGGCCCCGATGCTGTCCGGAACCCTGCTGGTCATGCTCGGTTCCGTGGTCATTGCGACACCCTTGGGAATTTTGTCCGCTCTTTTCTGCAACTACTATGCTCCCGCGCCCCTGGCTCATTCCTATAGGCGCTTGGTCGAGCTGCTTGCGGGAATCCCGTCGGTCGTCTACGGGTTCTGGGGATTAGTTGTGCTGGTGCCTCTGATCGCTCGACTCGAACCCCCGGGAGCGAGCCTGTTGGCGGGAATCGCGATTCTCAGCTTGATGATTCTGCCGACCGTGTCCCTGTTGGCGGACTCGAGCCTGGCCGGCGTTCCTCGGGAATACCTTCAAGGAGCAGCCGCACTGGGTCTCACACGATGGACCACGGTCCGCTGCGTAGCCTTGCCCGCAGCAAAATCCGGGCTCTGGACGGGAATCTTCTTATCCGTTGCCCGCGCGCTCGGTGAGACGATGGCGGTGTTGATGGTCTGTGGGAATGTTGTTCAGACGCCCTCTAGCCTGTTCGACCCCATACGGACACTGACCGCCAATATCGCCCTCGAGATGGCCTATGCCATGGGCGACCATCGCTCCGCCCTGTTCGTTAGCGGACTGGTTCTCATGCTGATGATTGTGGGACTCGTGGCCTCGGCGGAGATCGTGAGCGAGGGAAGCGTCCATGCCTAGCAGTCTATCCTATCAACAGGACCGCGTCGTGACGGTGATCGTCTGGGCGTCCGCGCTGCTGGTGACGGGTCTCTTTCTCTGGATGGTGGGAGATCTCGCATGGCACGGAATCGGAAATCTATCCTGGGAGTTCCTGATTGACCCGCCTCGCAATGCCGGACGGGAAGGGGGTATCGGTCCCATCCTGGTGTCCACGGCACTCATCCTCGTCGTCTGCATCGCGGCGGCCGTGCCTGTCGGTGTGGGAACCGCCATCCTACTGGCCGAATTCAGCTCCAATGAGAATATCTTCGGACGGCTCGCCCGGCGCAGCCTGGACGTATTGGCCGGTGTCCCCTCGATCATCTTCGGGCTGTTCGGAAATACCTTCTTCTGCAAGACGTTGGGGTTGGGCTTCTCCATCCTGTCCGGTGGATTGACCCTGGCCTGCATGGTACTTCCAATACTGATTCGTTCGACTGAAGGGGGATTCCGTTCGGTCCCAATCGACTATCGGTTCGCGGCTGCCTCCTTGGGTCTCTCGCGCAGGTCAACCCTTTTTCAACTGCTTCTGCCGGCGGCCACGCCGGGTCTTGTCGTGGGCTTGGTCTTGGGAATGGGGAGGGCTATCGCGGAGACGGCGGCGCTGATTTTCACCAGCGGCTACGTGGACCGCATGCCCGAATCCTTTCTGGACTCCGGGCGCTCTCTCTCCATTCATATCTTCGATCTTTCGATGAACGTGCCGGGCGGAACACCCAACGCCTATGCGTCGGCTCTGGTCTTGGTGGGCCTGCTCCTCGCGATCAACGGCTCGGCTTCGTGGTTGGCGGAACATTGGCTGCACCGGAGGATTGTCAAGGTATGAGTGAACCGAATCCCAGCCAAGGGTCCCGCCCCTGGTTTCCTCTGGACGAACGCCCCCCCTGCTGCCTACCCCATCCATTTATCCAAACGGAGCGGTTGAGTTTGTTCTATGCCGGCAAACCGGCCTTCAAGAATGTTGATCTCTCCATCAACACGGGTTGCATCACGTCCCTGGTGGGTCCGTCCGGGTGCGGAAAGACAAGTTTCCTGATGTCGCTCAACCGATTGACCGACCTGATCCCGGGCTGTCGAGTCACAGGGAGTATCCTGATCGGCTCAGATCAGGTGGTCTCCCCGAGCCTTGATGTGATCGGCCTTCGCCGCCGGGTCGGGATGATTTTTCAAAAGCCTAATCCCTTCCCGCTTTCCATTCGGAAGAATCTCACATTTCCTCTGGCGGAGCACGGCATCAGGGATCGCAACCAGTCCGAGAGCATCCTGGAGCAATCCCTCCGGGATGTGGGACTCTGGGATGAGGTGAAGGACAGGCTGGACACGTCGGCCTTGACTCTTTCGGGGGGCCAGCAGCAACGCCTTTGCCTGGCGCGCGCTCTGGCACTCAGCCCCGAGGCGCTTTTGCTGGATGAGCCGTGCAGCGCTCTGGACCCTGTCTCGAGCGCCGTTGTGGAAGAACTGATCACGAGCCTACGGGGTCGTTACACGGTCGTGATCGTCACCCACAATCTGGCGCAAGCGCGGCGAATCGCCGACCATGTGGCGCTCTTCTGGCTCCAAGATGGAACCGGAGGACTCGTCGAGACCGGAACGGCGCGGCAGATCTTCGAGAAGCCCAAGAACGCACTGACGACCGCCTACGTCAGCGGGTTGAGAGGCTGAGCGCACCGATTTTGACCGAGAAGCAGAGCCACGAATGAGCACGAATTCACCATTTGCATTCGCGTCCATTCCCTTCAGCGCTAACATTTCTTCCGAGCTCATCCGTGCCAAAAGAGCAGAGAAGAGAAGAAGGGTTCTGGAAAATACTTTCCCGGAGCTGGTTTCGGTGATGGTGTCTCTGAGCGCGTTTACCGTCAGATCGCCATCGGAGTTGACCAGTTCTCCGATCACCCGCTGTCCCTCGGGTAGAATGACACGCAGGGCGCCTGAGGTTTCCTCGGTCAGTTGCAGCAGATCTCCCACGACGAACTGACCCGCTTCTCCGGCTTCAAGCTGAGCTTCTCCCTTCAGGGCTCCGTCGTCCGAGGTGGCCGCGTCCAGGCTGATCCAGGCCGGTTAATCAGAAAGGTTCCACAGCAGCAGCCGGGAGTCGCTTCCCAGAAAGAATCCGGCCAGTTCGCCGGAGGGCTCCGTGCGGGTGGTGTGAAAGCGGATGGGAACGCCCGCTGTGCCCCCGCCGTATTCGATCCAGCCGGTGGCCAGAAGCCTGGAGCCGTCTTCTTCCGTTTCCACAGAAATCCGCAGCGGCCCGGCTCCGGAATCGGAGTTTGGCGGAATGTTGAATCGAATGCTGCGGCTCTCTTGTGCGCTCAGGCGC
>JBHHYX010000392.1:0-5186 GCA_046757765.1 Acidobacteriota bacterium
GAATCAGCGATCCGCTTCAATCAGAATCAGTGATCCAGATCGTCCAGAATACGCAATCTGCCTGCGTGACAACTGGATTCCCATTGGGGGGTCGAGAAAGCTCAGGATCGACGCGACGTCATCCTCCGTATTCTCGAGTGGTGTTGCGGAGAGGGCCCATGCGCTCCCTCGCGAGAGTAGACGACAGGCAAACGATGTCGCAGAATCCTTGTTCTTGATGCGCTGGGCCTCATCGAGGATTACGAGATCGAAGGTGTCTGCCGGAACACGATCAAGGGCATCGAATCGGATCTGTTCGTAGGAGACGACCAGGACAGGAATGGGTAAGAGATAGTACGCCTCACGGGCGCGCCCATCGCCAGTGACGCGGCGCGCCGTGATAGAAGGTGCCCACCTTGTGATCTCCTTCATCCAGTTCATGGTCAGGGATGCGGGGGCAACGATGACGGCTCGGTTCATTCCATTCTGTGCCTGGAGCAGAAGGGCTAGTGCGACCGCCGTCTGGACAGTCTTCCCGAGCCCCATCTCGTCTGCTAGCAGCGCCGCACGGGAACGATAGAGAAACGCGACACCGTCCCATTGATAGCCATGGAGGTTTGCAGGAACCCTGAGCTCCTTCTCCGCAAGTCGCCGTAGATGTACCATGTCCTGGTCATTGATAGGCATGACTACTCTGCCTGCGGTCGCGCGAGTTCGGCAAGCAGGTCCGGGAGCGCCTTGACCCGAGCCGCGAGCAGAATGACTCCCCGGTTCATGTGGGCCCTGAACTGGGCGTCGATTTCGTCGTCTTGATCGGTACCTTCGTCGCTCATGCGTTGACGAAGCAGGGCGACATATGTCCCATCGTGCTCACCAAGAAGCGTGTAGCGATTGATCTCGCGGTCAGAATCCTCCGGATAGATTTCTGGATTGGGGATCCCGGGCTGATCCAGTGAAAGCGAGTAGCCGATCCGGCATAGGATGTTTGGCGTCACTCCAGTCCGGGACTTTAGGACGCGAAGCCAGTTGTCCGCCTCGCGGCAGAATCGGAGGCGTCTAAGCGTGAGCGTCGACATGAGCCGTTTCCCAGAAGTAGCCCGCCTCGACCTTAGTCCATCCCTGGCGATCGACGAGCTGATATGCGTGTGACGTTTGAGGTCGTAGCCGATCGTAATGGGTACGATCCACCTCAGTATCGGTAGACAAAACGATGACCTGGTGGGCTGCGGCAGGGAAGTAGTGTTTCAGCAAGTTTGTGCGATGATGCGAGTCTAGCCGCCCTAGCGGCGTGTCCACGATCATGGGGAGAGGTCGGCCCGAGACCTTCGCCATCCCCCACAACAGCGAAATCGCGTAGATCTGCTTTTCTCCTGCGGAGAGAGATGACTTGGGGATGATCTCGCCCTTCGAATCGTATAGCGACACGGTGAAACTCTCTGGATTGATGCGGATCCGCCGTACGAAGTCATCCTTGCGGGACAGTCGTTGGAACGACTCCAAAGCCTGACGTTCAAGCTCAATCGTCTTGGCGACCGTCAGCCTTCGTAGATACTCAGCAGCGGCCTCACGCGCGTGCGCAGCCAAGGTCAGGCGAGCGGATGCACGTTTCGAGGCAATCTCGGCGCTCTCGAGGCGATTGCGCTCACGGTCTCGGACAGCCACTTCCTTCTGAAGTGCAACCCGCCGTTCGTTGAGAAGCGTAAGATCGAGCGCAGCCCTGGCCTGCTTCTCCTGTAGGGCCGACAACTCGACAACAATCGGAGTGAGTTCGGCTGCATCGGGCACACGATTCATCCGAGTGCGACAATCCCGCAGCTCGCCTTCCAGGGCGACGAGCTTCTTCGCATGCAGCGAAAGCCGGCGAGCTAGTGCCGGAGCAGCCACCTGGAGCGTTTGAACACAGGCCTGGCGATCAATACTCGACAGCCCGTGCAGAACCCGAACGCCGTGGATCTGTTCGGGCTCCGTCGCAAGTTCCGCTTGGACTTCCCCGATGGTCTGGGCGACCCACTGGGACGCATTGTCGTCCAGATGGTCTCGGCGGTTGGCGGCTGCAGTCAACCTCGCTCGTAGCGTCCGAATGGCCTCCTCGGCGTGGGCGCGCCCGATCTCCCAATCCTGGCGCGCCCGCTCGAGTTCGAGCTGGCGGACAAGACGGGCTCCTGTCCGCTGGCACAGAAGAAACGGCGCGGTTCCATCGAGAAGGTCGCGCGCGCTCTTCTCCGTGGCGCCCAGTTCTGCAGAGAGGTTTGCCTCCTCCTGGCGAAGGTCCTCGCGTCTTGACGCCAGGCCTTCTCCTCCCTGAGCAAGCCGTTCTTCAACTTTGAGGAGCTGCGCTTCCAGCTTGGCGTGTTCGTCGCAAACACGAGCGGCGTCCTCTTCGACCTTCGCGAGCTCACCATGTAGCGCCTTGAGTTCCTTGTCGAGTTCCCTGAGTCTCCTTGCAGTGTTGACGCGAGCTGTTCGTTTCGCCTGCTTGGCGCTAAACACATCAAGATCTGCTTGCAAGCGCTCCACCAGGTCGAGACCCAGAAGGGCCTTTATGGACTCACCAAGCGTAAGCGCCTCCGTGTCCTCCTCTGCAAGGCGCTTGATTCGCTCGCCGTCGAAGAAGAAGAGCTGTGCAACACCCGGGGGGACCAGCGAGCGCACAAACTCTGACCAAAGTTCGGAGTCAACGTCGTCAAGCGGCTCACCGTTTCGAAGGACACGGATGCCCTCCTTAACCCCCGTGGAGCCGCGTGGCTCCCATCCGCGCTGAACGAAATACCGAGAACGCTTGCCTAGGTGAGAGTACTCGAACTCCAGACCAACGGATGCATACGTCGCAGCTGAGTGAAGATCCGACGCGCGATGGAGGCGATCGCGGAGGTAGCTCTGATAGGCAATGTCGGTGACGCGCGATCCGAGTGCGAGGCGACCGTGGAGGCAAACCCTGACAGCCTCAAGGAGCGTCGTCTTGCCCGACCCATTGTGCCCGCCCACAAGCACGATCGGACGGTGCCGTTCCCCTTCACGAACTTTGAGGTCTAGCGACTGTTCACCTCGGAACAGACCAAAGTTCCTGAGGACGAGCCGATTAATCATCATCTGCTAGATCCTCCACGGCGACTTCGTCATCGGTGCCGCTGGGCGTCCATCCGATTGCGTCGAGAACTTGCTGTGGGTCGCGCCAGTCCTTGGCGAGAATCCGATCTATCCGATTCTGCACGCCGTGCCGACGACCGAGTCCCTGGAGCTCGCGCTGGAGATCCATCAGTTCACGCATAAGCCCAGACGGAACTTCGTGTTCCCGGGAGACGTCCAAGAGCACACGCTCATCGAGTTCGCTTGCGGCTGCGGCGTCCTCCTGGACCCAGTCGAGGTCGCGGCCAGTCACTGCACGGTGAATACGGGGAATCGAATCCTCCCAGTCGCCCTCGTCTACGCGCCAAATCCGGCGGATTTCGTGAAGCTGCTCGTGACTGATGAGTTCGATATGGGGGTCGGGTCCGGTCTTTCGCACCGTTTCCTGGGCCTCCAGTACTCGACGCAGGATCTCTCGGCGGACGTCGAGCTTGTAGGGACCCCACACGATGCGATCTTGTTTTTCGCCCCACTGCTGAATGCGCCCGTTTCGCCTGCGCACCTCACGATACTCGTGTTTCGACTCCGGAACGCGCGTGTTCGCAAGCCAGTCGCGTAGTTCCAACAGCGGCTCCATCCACTCATCACCGCTGTCGATCATCGCCTCCATGGACTTGTCACGTTCGACGACCGTGCATGTCCAGCATCCAAATCTGCTGTTTCCGCAGGACGGTGTCGTCGTGTCAACGACCAAGGGGCACTCTCCTGCTTGGGCGTTGCGGTACAACGTTAGAAGCTGCCTGTTGTCAGCTCCCCAGGGAGACTTGACCGAGAGCAGGTAGCTCCAGACGTCGTCCGTACTGAAGAACTCAATTGGCGCGTAGACCCACGCACTTCTAAGAGTCGAGTGGCGCGAGATCAAGTCACCGGGCTTGCGGTGTAGGCTCATCACCTGTGCCCGCGTGGCGCTCTCGGCACGGCGTACCCCGAGGACGAGTATGACCTCGCCATGGTGATCGACGTGTTCTTCGATGAAACGGTTAGCCGGTTGGATTTTGAGTCGGTCCGTGCACCATCGGAACCGTCGATAGGGTGCTGGATATCCACGTCCTATCATGTTGACCCAGAAGGTGTCCTGCAGCTTAGGGACGACGATCTGGGCTGTGAACGGCATGGTCTGTTCCTTGCCCGCGACGTTGATCTTGTCAAGGATGCCGCCGATGTATGCCGTAATCACGGGAGACTCGACGAGAGTGTCGCTCGAGATGACGTGCACGGGCTTGGTTCGATCTTCTTCTGGAAGACGTACTAGGGCTTCCCAAACGAGCTGCAGGGTTGCCGTCGAGTCCTTCCCACCACTGAAACCAACGACCCAGGGTCGGTGGTCGGCCTTATAGAGGCCGATAATCTCGTCGTAGATATCGTCGATAGAGCGAGAGTCGAACACGCTGGATTGGGCCTTCCCAATTCCTATAGGCTGGTCCTGATCTGTGTGCTTCCTAGTCATGCTCCTGCATCTCCGCAGGTGCCACGTCTAGTGGGATCGATGCAGGGCAGCAATCGCAACGCAGTCATGGCTCCTCTCTCTCCGTATCGGATTCCGAGGCCCTGGGCCACAGCCCAGCCTCTCGCAGTTCGGCAAGCCGGGCGTTGAAAGCTTCCTTGGCGGCGTATTTTATGAACGTTGTGACAGGAAGGTTGAGGTAGCGCGCGACAGCTTCGGCCTGCGCCTTCTCCTCGGGGGTTAACCGTACGGTCAAGGTCTTTCTGCCAGAGCTCGTCACGATGTCTCCTGGACAGCTCGGCGAATGATAATGGCAGGCGATCAGCAGGTCAAGCGCCTGCAACCGCTGCCGCCAAAGGGTCGTTTTCGCAGGCGAGTGTCTACTTGAGAAGAGGGCCCGCCGGCGATGGATGTACCGGCAGGGGCGAGGTTTGACTATCGATTGCGTCGCTTTTTGCTCCGAAGGAGTCTGACACGCTCGGACCGTCTGGCCTCATGGTCGTCTCCAAAATGTCTCTGAACCGCCCCGGGTTCTCCGGAGACTTGGTTAGTTGACTCCCGCCATCAGGGCCGGAGCAAGAGTGTATGCCAATCTTAGTTGGAAATTGAAACGGCTCCAAACCCTGTGGTTTGATGA
>JBHHYX010000393.1:0-5185 GCA_046757765.1 Acidobacteriota bacterium
ATTGAGGATCAAGGCGGGAAAACCAGTCAGCACATCACCCCCCTCTTCGCCTCTCACCTCTCCCATCCTGCTCACCGCGGCCATAGCGTTCCGGGCACGGATCTGATCGCGATTCCTCATTGCACACCTCCCTGCAGAGAGACGGAGCAATAGCCCAGGCCCACAGTCCCGTCGCCACCAATCTGGAGAATGTTCCCGTTCTCCCTGAGCTTCTGGTCGAGCTTGTTGAGGCTTGCGGGATCCTTGCGCGCTCCTACCATTCCGTAGAAGAGTGTTTCGCTGGGCACATTCTCCTGGTTGAAAAGGGCTCCCTGCTTCACAACGCCGGTCTGGTCATCGATTTGGATTCGCTGCTGAACCTCACAGGCATTGGCACAAAAGTGAGAGTAGATGCCATCGGAGACGAGAACCATTCGTCGCGGCAGGCTCTCCAGCACTGGGTCTCCGGGGATAAAGTCCTTCAGAAAGGAGGGAGTCTCTTCGGGCAGGTGACCGGCCTTGAAGGCATACTCTTCCAGGACGACAGAGCCATTGATACAAACAGCGTCCGGGGCCAGGCAGGTATCCTCGGTCGGCTCTGGAAGGTCCCAAGTGTGACCACATTCTGAGGCGTAGCGATGGAGGACCAGGGGACAAGCGATCCAGGCGAATGAACCCCTGGCCGATCGGACCGGGAAACAGAGGGCGCGCGCCTCCCCGACCAGCAGTTCACCAGCCGCATGCTCGGGCGCGTCGCTCTCGGGGCCGAAGAGCCGGGTCTGGTCCTCCGGCTGCTCATTCCACAGGTCCCGCAAAACACCCTTCAAGCCGGACCCGGGGATGATGGGGATTTGGGTGTGGCGTTCCCGCTGCACGGGCAGATCAATGGCTCCCACCGAGGAGCCGGCGCCCACATGCAGTGGGGTTCGTGTGAGAATGCTGAGGATTCTTCTTAGCATGAGTCTTCTCCTTTCCACAGGTTGATGGATGACTCCTTTGGTCAATTCTTTGATGCCAGACACGAGTTCAGCTGGGCGCTTGCAAACGCAGCCATTCCCAGAGACCGCAAAAACCAAAGCCCATGCCCTTTTCACCGAAGTAGTCCGAGCGCCGTCGGCCATGGAGAGCCGCTGCCAACGCCCTTGCGTCTTCTCGGGTGTCGGCCTCAAAGTAATAGACTGAGCCCGCCGGTACAGCCAGCAGGGTTCTCTTGGGGGCTCCGGGCACACTCCCTTCCTGAGTTTGAGCGGCCAGGTCCCAGCCGGAGAAAGCGTGTGGTTTGCCACAGCAGACTGCCACTAGCCGGGCACTGATCGAGGGGAGCTGTCGAACCCTCTGGCGCCAGGAGAGCCGATCCTCCTCGGCTCGGCGGGCGGTTTCCCCTTTCTTGAGCAGAACCCTCCCGTCGCGGACATCCACCCAGTTGGGCCTCCAGCCGCCGGTGAAAACGGCGGGTGTCACCAGGACCCACTTCAGACGTTGGCTGGAGACAGGCGGAGCGGGCACCTCTGGCCAGGGCTGGTGTGAGCGCCGAATACGGCACAACCGCCCTTCGCCGCCGAGGGTCAAGTCACTTCCTGGCAAGGACTCGATGCCCTTTCGGTCCTGGGAAAGAGCGGTGTCTCCGGCACTCAACTCCGCTTCCAGCCAAAGGCTGGTGCCTCCCACCATCCGCAGATGCTCGGCCGTGTAGAGCTTTCCCTTGGCGGCAGCCCCGGTGGTGGGATCCACCCCTATGCCGACACGGTGCTCGGTTTGCCACAGAGTCAACTCGGCGAACTTCTGATCGAGCCGACCGCTGGCCTGAGTCAGGGAAGAGAACTCGCCCGCCGGAATCCAGGCCGGCGGGGATCTCTTGCCGGAACGCACGGTGCCGGCCACGGGTTCCAGCCAAGGGCACGGGAAGTTAGACCGAGCAGGCGCATTGGCTAGAGGGGCCAGCACAGACAGGTGGCCTTCCTCGGTCCGCACCACATCACCGGGGGTCGGCAAGTAGAGAGTTCGGTCTCGGAGCGGCAAGGGGCCGACCAGACGGAGGGACTCGTAGTCACGCGTGACGAAGGCTATCGTTTTCGGGTGTTTCGAACCTCGTCGTCGTCGGCCGGGGACCGTTTTCCTGGGGCTTCGGCGATCTCCAGAGAGGCGCAGCAAGGCCGAGCGCAGCGCCTCGTGGAGCACAGTCGGCAGTGGCCAGTTGGCACCGTGGCCACCCGAGCCGGCGCCAGCTTGCATGGGACGTCCATCGCGAAAGAACAAAGTGTCAACAGGTTCCAGTTCCAGATACATACTTACTCCCCTCGCTGAACGAAGTTTCCCACGTCGAAGAGCCTGGGAAAGTCGTCCAGGAGAGGCCGGCCTTCTCTCTGTAACTCCTCCAGCCATTCGCGGCAGAGGCGCTCGAAGACGTTGCGCTCCGTACTCGTCATCCGCTCTCCTTGACGGCTCAACACGTGTCTCAGCTCGATGATGATGGCCTTCTTGGGGTCAAAGTCTGCCGCTGCTCTCAGAACGGGCGCCTCTCCCTGAGTCGCTGGGGCGTAAGGAGTCAGGAACTCGCGGAGGGCGTATCCGAAGCGTCCGCTCAGAGCCGGTGCGCCTTGGTTGACATTTTGAGACACCTGGCAGAATCTGCGGTAGAGTGCCAGGGCGCGGCTTCGCCACTTGAAGCCCCAGTGCAGGATTTCGCCCGAGCGCTTGAACAGTGATACGGCGCAAGCAGCGCGGCCCAAACCACCGTCTGAGGGTTCCTTTTTGGCCCGTTTCTCGGCATCCCGTGCCGCCCGCACCAGGCCTTGCAGTGGGGAATGGATGTGCCCGATAACCACCCCAGCCGAGGCTTGGGCCCGTCGTCCTGGCACAGCCAGCGGCCAGCTCGGCAGTCCTTTGGCAGGTTGACAGAGGCGAACAAATCCGCCCTTCTCGCCCAGCACTTCCAAGCGCCCCTCCGTTACTTCAGCCAGTCGTGGGTCGCCACGAAAGGCCAGCCACAGGGTCTCGGCACAGTCCAGGGCGGTGGCGGCAGGTAACATCGCCAGAACGTCGTCGCCACCGGAGTAGATCAACTGGCCCCCAAAATGTTCCACAATGGGCCGGACCAGGTAGAGCCCGAAGTTGGCCAGGGCCTCGGAAAAGGCCAAGTGGTAGGATGGTGACAAAGGACGGCGCAGCTCCTTCCGCTCCCCCAACTCCATCAACGGCTGGAAATATTGCTGCGCTCCGCGGGAGAACTGCTCGAAGAGCGGGGGAGTCATTTCGCCGCTCAGCCACTTCCCCATTCGGTCCCCGTCGAAGGCCACAACGGCATAGTAGGTGGGTGGTTTCCGAATGCCGCTCTCCTTGTAGAAGCGCTGCAGACGATAGGCCACCTGACGGCCCGATTCCGGATCGATTTCACTCGCGCGCAGCCAAACCTCTGGTACAAGACAGCCGGGGTCGGTGCGTTCCAGCCACTCTTTCTCGCCGACTTCGACTGGAACTGTGAAGTTTAGAGTGGCGGCCTCGGCGCTGTGAGCGATCAGCATGCTGCGCACTCCCAGAAGGGCATGCCAGGTTTCGGGATCCTGCCGGGCCTGAGCGATCGCTCTCTCCCTCCACTGGCCCGCCGCCACACCGGGGACCGATTCAAAGCGGACCGCGCGGTCGACGCGCAGGTTCCGGTGTGCCTCGAGGTAGGCCTTGTGCCACACCCTCTTGATCAGGTTCATCGCGCCCAGCCGATCCTGGGAGCGGAAAAGGTAGCCCAGCGAAGGACTCTCAGGCAGAGCCTCCCAGTAGCCCTCGTCTCCAACCACCTCTTCCAGCCCGGAGAAGGAATCCTTGACGGCGCCTTCCTGGTGGTCGTCGGTATCCCAGAACTGAAAATCGCGTGTTCGGCGGCGGGCGGCTAAGAGCCAATCAGTGAGGGCGTAATAGTAGGACCAGCAAAACCCCCGGTTATTCAGGCTCCTGCACTCCTCCCGGTCCTCGAAGTACCGCCCGTCTCTTTCCTCTCTCGGGATCTTGTCCACTGCAATGCGGTGAACAGCAGCCAGATTGGCAGCTGCTGTGAATTCCCGGAGCGACGTTTCTTCAGCCGGCACTTGTGGTGGCGCGAGGGCATGGAATGCGTCCAAGGTCTCTTCAATCGGTCGGTTGCTCCACGGGTAGACATGCCAGGTCACTTTGGGAAAAGCCTCCACCTGGGCCTCGAAACGACGCCTCCACTCCTCCTTGACCGGCTCCCCCTGCTCTGCCAGCCACTTACGGCAACACCTGCTGATGAGCCTCAGTTCCTGACCCACGGCCTCCTGCGCGGCTGCGGCCAGTTGCTCGCTTCGTTCCGCCGGGACCAGAGCCAGGAAGCGGTTGGGAAGGTTGGGGGTCAGGATCTCCTCTTCGCGCAGCGGCATGCCCAGGCGCTGCCACAGCGTTTCCTCCTTTCCTTCCCCCGAGGGATACTGTATTTGGGCGTAAAGTCGCTCCCTGTGCAGCAGGTCGAAAAGCGGCAGCCCGCGCAACGCCGGAAAGATGACCGAGTCCGGGCCTACTTCGTCAGTGACGGCCTGGATAGCATGACCCATCAACCAGGAAAGGAGGTAACTGCCGCTCCACAGGTCGCGCGTGGAGCGGGCCTGTTGGATGAATTCCTGCACGGGAGCCAGCTGAAAAAGGAGAAAAGCGGGTTCCAGGCGTCCGGCTGCGACACACCCCTGGAGCGCCGAGACAACACTGTTGTGGGTCCACACGTTGTGGTCCGGCAGCCTGGTGTCAGCAGGCAAGAATAGCGTCCGGTAGTCTTTCTCAGCAGCGTTGGAAGGCCACAGCCTCCAGTGCAGAAAAAAGCGCGCCCAGGCCCGCTGCTCCTCTTCCAGTTGCTCGACTTCGTTGCCTCCGGGTTGACAGAGCTGGAAGATCTCCTCGGCAAATTCAGCCGAGGGGAGAGGCCGGTCAAAGTAAAGGCCCGAACCCCCCAGAGGGTGGAGGAAGGGAGTGTTGTCCTCTCTGGAGCCGCTGAAAGCAGACTTCAACCGACCCGCGCGGGGGAACGGAAAACGATCCGCCGCCGCCGCGGTGTGATCACACTCTCTTTGAAACTCGATCATCTCTTCAACTTCGATCCCGGCGCGTCGCAAGCAGCTTTCGGCAATCCGTTTGTGCTCGCCGATATCCAGAGGCTTATTAGGCGGGTCGTGGAGGAAGGCCATCAGTTTGCGTTTCCAGAACAGGG
>JBHHYX010000394.1:0-5183 GCA_046757765.1 Acidobacteriota bacterium
TTCTCCGCTGCCATTGCAATCGAGGTTCGATAGCGATGAACGATACCAGTGAAGACTCGGGGAGCACGGCGCTCGCCGGTCGGTTGCGCAACATCTCTTGAGTTCGTTGTGTAACCAGGGGGCTCCCCTTTGCGTAATCTAGTCTGGAGCCAGGAGAAGAGGCCCATCTGTCTGTGTGGAAAAGGTGGCTAACCCTTGGGAGAGTGATGCCAATGAATACAGTGAAAGTGTTGGCGGTCTTCCTTCTGTTGGGTGGGTTGGGCAACCTTTGGGCCCAGTCCATGGCGGGCCGGAACTCGCCGGTTCGCCGCTTTGAGGAGGAAGCGCCTCAGGTGGGTGAGCCTCTACCCGATGTGACTGTCCTGGACTCCCGGGGCCAACCTTTCCCTTTGCGGAATCTGAAGGGCTCCTACACCGTCCTGGTTTTCGGTTGCCTGACCTGACCCCCGTTTCTTCGCAACGTCCCCAGGTTGGAGACGGTACAAAGAGATTACGCCCCTGAAGGTGTCCGCTTTTATTACATCTACAAAGCGCTGGCTCACCCGGAGTTGAGTGGGTACGTCAGTCCTTTCACCCTTCAAGAACGCCTGCTCCATGTTTCCGAAGCGAGAAAGAAGCTGGGTTCGAGCATCCCATGGCTCTGCGACACCATGTCCAACGACCTCAAGCACGCGCTGGGGAATGCCTCAAACTCCGAATTTGTCATGGATCCGAAAGGGATTGTGGTGAGCCGAAAAGCGTGGAGCCAGCCGGTTGAACTGAGGAAGCTTCTGGAAAAACTGGTCGGTCCGGTAGAGAAGCCGACCCGGGTCTCGGATTTAAGAATGCCTCCCGCACCGGGTGTCGAGCAAAGTAGTATTGCCACGGGAATCGTGCCCAGAGTTCAACTTCCCGGCCGGATGGTCCCCCTTAAAATCTCACCGGTCATCCAAGAGAACGAGGTGGCCTTTTACGCCAAGCTGAGAGCCGAAGTGACTCCCGCTTTCCTTGAAAGGGGCAAGGGACAACTCTATCTCGGCTTTCACCTGGATCGGCTCTACGGTGTCCACTGGAACAATCTGACCGAGCCGTTGTCCTTTCAACTGTACAGTCCGAAGGGGGTGCGCTTGACCCCGGCCAAGGGAGTCGGTCCTCACCTCAAAGAGCCGGCCGATAAGGACCCGCGCGAGTTCCTGGTCGACATCGCGGCTGAGAGCTTCAGTGCTCCTCTCGATTTGACCGTCCGCTACTTTGCCTGCGACGACGCCAATACATTCTGCATCCCCGTCACCCAGCGATACGCGATCCATCTGCAAAGAGACCGGGATGGCGGAAGCGCTTTCAGGAGGCGTCGATCCGACCGGCGTGGCGGCGGTTTCCTGAACCGCCTTCGCGACAGTGACACGAATGGTGACGGCCGAATCGGCCGGGACGAGGTGCCTGAAGCTTTCAAATCGCGCTTCTCCTTTCTGGACGCCAACGGCGACGGATTCATCGACGAGAAGGAACTCGAAAGCGCGGCTCAGCGGCGGAGAGGCGGCTTGGGCGGGAAACGATTCGTCGAGCGAGTGCTTGAAAATGACGCCGACGGCGATGGCAGGATCAGCCGCCAGGAGGCTCCACCGCCCCTGCTGCATCGATTCGACAAGGTGGATACGGACGGCGACGGATATCTGGACAAAGAGGAGTTGCGAGTCGCCGCCGAAAGGTTGCGGCGCACTCCCTCGCGACCCTGAACCCAACCAAGAAACATTTTGGAATTCTGACCGGTTCTGGCGCCAAGTGACTGAACCACGAACGTCAGTGAGTGGCCATCCGGACGGGCCGGGCGCTGAGGCTTCGGTTCAGTCTTGGTCCAGTGACGGTTTGATGGGTGCGAAGGCCTCTGTTGGGAGCCTCCTTTGCGCTCCGGCCTCGATTATTCATAAACTGTGGGCCGCTAGCGAGTCAGAGGCGCGGAATGGGGTTTCGCGAGGTTGAGTGGAGCCGTGATGGGTAAAGCATTCAGAGTTGCCACGGTGGGGGCCGGCATTTCAGGACTGGCGACGGCCTATTTCCTCGAGAAGGAAAGCCGACAACGAGGCCTGGAGATGGAGCTTACCATCCTCGAGCGGGGGGATCGGCTGGGCGGGGTCATCCGAACCGAAAAGAGGGACGATCTCCTGTTGGAATGGGGGCCGGAAAACTTCGTCGGGTTCAAGCCCGGAATGCTGGAATTCATCCACCAAATCGGTCTCTCCAGTGAAGTGATTGGGTGCAACGAGAACCGGCGCCGAACTTTCGTCGTCGAAAAGGGTAGCCTTCAGGCTCTGCCCGCGGGAATGGCCTTTCTGAGTCCCGTCGATCTTCGCTCCTTCTGGTCCTCCTCCTTGATCAGCACATCGGGCAAGCTGCGTGCGCTGCTCGAACCCTTCATTCGTCCGAGTAGGGGCGATCTGAGCGTTTACGCCTTCCTGGAGCGCCGTTTGGGGCGGGAGCTGACTGAGAAGGTCGGGGAGCCCCTGGTGTCCGCTATCTATGGGGGCGACATCCGCAAATTGAGTCTGGCCAGCGCCCTGCCCGATACCTACCACCTGGAGCAGAAGTTCGGAAGTCTCTGGAGAGGAACGCGGGCCAGAAAGAGAGGGCAGGGCCCGTCCACCCGCCCCTTCTTTCTGACCCTCCGTGGGGGAATGTCGCGACTGGTTCAGGGACTGGTCGCTCGGCTCGGTGAGTCCAGGATTGAAAAGGGGACGGGTGACACCCGAATCGCTCGAGATTCTTACTCTTACCGGGTTGAAGGCCCTCATTTTGAAGGCGCCTTTGACGCCGTGATCCTGGCCACGCCTGCTCATGCCGCCGCCAAAATCCTTCAGACGCTCATTCCCGAAGCCGCTGAGACTTTGCGGGCTATCCCCTACTCCTCGATCACGCTGGTGTACCTGGCATACGATCGAACCCGGTTTTCCCACCCGCTTGACGGGTTCGGGTTTGTCATGCCCCACAAGGAGGCAAAGGTGCTGGATGCTTGTACTTGGGTGAGCAGCAAATTCGAGGGGAGGTGCCCCTCCGACAAGGTTCTCCTCCGCTGCGCGATTCATGATGGGCGAACCGCCAGGATTCCCAAGTCGGATGAAATCACGGCTGGTGAAGTTCACCGGGAGGTGAAGCGAATTCTGGGATTCTCGGGGGAACCCGTCCTCTTTGGAGTAGAGCACGTGCCTCGGGCTATGCCGCAGCTGAACGTGCGCCACTCTCGCTGTTTGGACCGGATCGAGAGGAGTCTTGCTCGTTGCCCGGGACTGTTTATGGCTGGTGCCTACTCGAATGGCATCGGGATACCCGATTGTGTCGCCACAGCCCACCGGACGGCCGCCCAGGTGATCCGCTTCCTGGAGGGAAGACCGCCGGATCAGCCTGGAAGCTGAAGAGACACCGTTCCTCGCGCTCGATAGGGATGGGGCAAAACTCGCCGGGCTGGGGCAAATAACTCAATGAGTTTTCTTTCTGGAAAGGGAATTGGGTCCAAACGCCCTCTCCGGAAGTCTTGTAAACCTGCGCCGTTGGGGCCGGCGCGAGTGCCTCAAGGGGAGAAAATGGGGCGAGAGAAAGCTGGATTCTCATTTGCACAGCGGGGCTCAGGAAGCAAGACCGGAGAAGGAGATGTCAATGAAGTCCAACCCTGAACTGCCGGGAGCGCTCCATCCCTCCGGTGTCGATTTTGCCAAGACGCCTTTCGTCGCCATCTGGGAGATCACTCGAGCCTGCGACCTGGCTTGCCGCCACTGCCGGGCGGAGGCGATCTCCCGCCCTTTGCCGGGTGAATTGACGACGGAGGAGGGGTTCACCGTCCTGGAACAACTGGCCGATATGGGCACCCCCATCTGCGTTCTTTCGGGGGGGGACCCCGCCAAACGAACCGACCTTTGCCACCTCGTCTGCCACGGCAGCCGGCTGGGGATGCGCATGGCCACCATCCCGGCGGCGACTCCGCTGCTGACCCGGGGATTGGTAGAGCGACTGAAGGACGCCGGACTGGATCAGATGGCCCTCAGCCTGGATGGCCCCACGGCTGAGATTCATGACAGCTTCCGGGGAGTCCCCGGAGCCTTTGAACTCACCCTCCAAGGCGCCGCCTATGCCAGGGAGGTGGGTTTGCCGCTTCAGATCAACACCACCTTCAGCACCTTCAACTGGAAACATTTTCAATCCATGGCGGAGCTGGTCCGCCGCTTGGGCGTGGTGTTTTGGGAAGTCTTCTTTCTGGTGCCGATGGGGCGGGGACGGGTGTTGGGGCAACTGGACGGCAATCAGTTCGAAAACCTGTTCGAGAAACTGTCCAGCTTCGCTCAAACAGTGGATTTCATTGTCAAGATCACCGAAGCTCCCCATTATCGCCGTTACTTGATGCAGCACCGGCGCCGGAAGGCAACAGGCCATCACAACGGAGGAAAAAAGCCCGCAGCTCCTTCTCCGGGGGATTGGGGCGTGCTCCCCTCCCACATGACTCGCGATTTCGGGCCCGGAGGAAGTATTGGACTGGCCCCCAAGGGCGTCAACTCCGGCAACGGCCATCTTTTTGTCAGTTACTGTGGGGAGATCTACCCCAGTGGCTTTCTTCCCCTCAGCTGTGGAAACATCCGCCGCGACTCCATCGCCGGCGTCTACCAGTCGCACCGGGTCTTTCGGGAGTTGCGGACTCCGGAACTGCTGAAGGGGAAGTGCGGCATCTGTGAATTCCGTCATATTTGCGGAGGCTCGAGAGCACGTGCCTATGCCACGACTGGCGATTACCTGGAATCCGATGCCTTCTGCGCCTACGAACCTCAAGCCCAATCGCGAGCCGCGGTTTAGCGGCATGGCGCGGAGTTCTGGGAATTCTGCTCTCAGATGCGTTGCATCGACGACGTCCGCACCGTTGCCCTTTCTCTGTAAACTGAACCGAAGCGTCAGCGCCCGGCCAAATCCGGATGGCCACTCACTGACGTTCGTGGTTCAGTGACTTGGCGCCAGAATCGCCCAACCGATGGAGTCAAAATTAAAAATGTTTTTTGCTGGCCCGGTAGCGAGTAACCTCCTACCGCCGAGCGCCCATTGAAGTGATGACTGGGTTGCCATTACCCCCTTTGTGTCGGCCCTCCGGGCCTGTCGGTGGGAGAGATCAGGGCCTCCCGGCCCTGACGGACCGGGCTACTCGAATGTCGGCCCTCCGGGCCTTTGGCAAG
>JBHHYX010000395.1:0-5173 GCA_046757765.1 Acidobacteriota bacterium
TATGCCTGTAAGCCCTGAAAGACTATTCGCCCTTGGCAACCAGATCGGTGAGCTGTTCAGCGGCAGGGCCCGTGAGCGGGCCGAGCGGGAGAGACTTCTCGAAGCCGCTGATATCGAGCGCGCCGAGTTGACTCTGAAAGCTCTCAAGACGCAGCAACGCATGCGCGAGTTGGAACTCGAACAGGCACCAGTTCGATTCGCGCGTGAACAAGAGCTGGCGCAACAGCAGAATCAGGACCGCCGCCTGAGCCAGCTGCAGCAGCGGTTTCAGAATCAGTTTGGGCTACGCGAGTTGGCCCTCAGAGAAGTCGATGCGCTGGAGGGTACTCCCGGTGGCGCCGGCGCCTTTCATGACGTGTCTGTGCCCCCTGTTGACCCTTTCGAGCAGCTCGGAGTGGGTGGTTTGCCCGGAATGGAATTAGCTGTTCCGACCGAGGAGACAGTAATCGGCAGAGAGCGCGACGCAGCACTGGAGCAAGCCTTCCTGGACCTACAGGAATTCGCCGCGAAAGAGCAGATCCGCTCACGCTTGAAGCCTCCCATTATTCAAAGTACAGATAGGGGAGTTTTCGCGGTTAACCCAGGAGCCGTAACGTTCGGGGAAGGACAGACATCCAAACTGTTAGTCGGATCGGCTCCTGATGTACCCAAAGGCGCGGTCCAGCCAGAGGAGAGAACTGGAGCACTGAGGATCATCGCTGAAATCCGCCAATCGCTGGGCCAGGGCAAGGACCGCAAGTATCTGAGCGACTTCAACTTGAGCGCGAGAGAGCGAGAGGTGATCACAAAGATCATTGCCCAAGACCCGGACTTTTCTGAAATCAAAAAGCGTCGACCGCGCGAGGATACGGCTGAAAGCGACCGAGAGGCTGCTATTCGAACAGCCGAAAGGCTGGGCTTGATCCGTCCTTGAGGGACAGTGAATGCCTGATCGCCAGAAACGACCACAGGGCCTCTTCGATCCGAGTAGCGCTGCATCCACGGCGATGCAATTCGGGTTTGGCTTCGCAGAAGGCTTAGAGGACACGGCTGCCTTCATTGCAGGCGCTCTCAATGCTCTCGTCGCTGGGCCAAAGCTAGATCCCACTGGCTTTAGCTCCATCGGAGCCGAACTGGAGCCGGAGTCGTCTCCACGAAAAGGGCCGTTCTCTCCCAACAGACCTTCACAGAGTCTGAGAACAATCCTGGAGGCGGCTCCACCTAGGGAAGATCTGGGCAAGGTAGGCAAGCTTCTGCGTGATGTGGGAAGGGTATCTCCTCCACTTGTACCCTTGGCACCCGTCATGGCTGGGGTCAGCGGAGCCTCCTTGCCCTTTACGCTGGCTGCCGAAACCTTGGCTTCCGCGTCCTCAGGGGTCACGCAAATCGAGACCGAGGAGGACTTGAAGAAAAGCGGCATCGAAGCAGCAGGACCGCCCCTACTGGCTGCCTTGGCAGTGGGCTTGATGGCTCCTAATGCGGCTGGGCCCGTGCGACGGACAGCGGGCAAGCTCCAGACAGAACTCACGTCTAGGTTTACGCCGCTCAGAAAGTTCGAAGAGTTCGTCAAGCAGGTTCCCGCCCGAAAGATGCGGGAACTGGACCTTGCCTCTCGATTCGAGCTGTTGGAGTCTACCGCCCTTCAGGCCCAGGGCGATGCCCTCTTTGTGAGTCGGAAGGTAAGCGAAGCTGTTGGGCCTCACCTCGGGCGCTTCGAAGACGGGGTAAAAGCACTGCTGGATGACACTGCCAACTACGGGAGATTCCTGCGCTCCCTGAGCCCAGAAGCCCGTCTCAACGTGAACCTCGGGATTCAAGCCTTAGATGAGATCTCGGCTGACGTGATCAAGGAGGAGTTGGCGGCGGGCAGGATTAGCCGGGCGTCGGCGGATACGCTGGGGACACCCCAAGCACGCATCAAGGCAGCGATGGACGTGCAGTTGGGGAAGAGAGCCAAGCGAAAACCGCGCACACTCGAAGAGATCTCCGCAGTGCTGGCGGCGGGAAGAGGGCCTCGGGAGTTCAACCGGAGGCTCAACAACTTGGCTGATGTGGCGCTGTCTGACCCTGGCAGGGCAGCGGGCTTCCGAGATCCGGTGCATGTGATTCGACCGGGTAAAGACTTTAAGGATCAGGTGAAAGCTCTGAAGGCGCGAGGCTTTCAGGTCATTAACTTCAAGCGCACAGGCCCGATCGAGCCTACGCTCAAGACGCGCGTGAATACGATCTTGGAAAAGCTGCGTGCGCGAGACGAAGGTCGAATCGCGAAGCTGCCCAAGACCGAAGAAACAAAGACTTGGGGTCTCGCCGTCAGCGGTGATATCGCGAATTCACTCAAGGACTTAGGTCCAGACAAGGTTATGACGCTGGCGCGCATGGGGCAGCGCTTCAACACGCTCTTCCGTTTCGGCACGACAATCGCCAACGCCCCCTTCCAGGTGGTCAACGTGGCGCTCAGAGATCCGATGCGGCTGGCGATCTTGGGAGACATGAGCGGCGTCCGGCTCAGTGGCCAGCGGATGGTCGAAACAATGCGGGCAATCACAAGAGATCCAGGCCGCGTGTTTGATCTTTTCGCGCTGGAGTTTTTCGGAACTCTGGCGGAATCGGCGGCCGCCAACGGCATCCCGTTGAGGCGCGTAAGCGATACTTATATTGATTTCCTTCGTTCCGGATCGGCGGGGTCAGGATTTCAGCGGTACTTTCAGCCGGAGCAATTTCTGGACGAGCCACAGCAACTCTCGCGGACTCAGCGAGCAGTGCGCCCGCTGGTGCTGATCAGCAATTCTCTTGAAGAAACCGCGAAGCTTCTGGGCTTCAAGCGCGGGCTCAGGAGACTAGGCTCGAATCCAACAGCAGAAGATGTTGAGAAGCTGGCTTCGGAGATCCGAAAATTCGCCGGCTCTCCTGACTTTTTTCGCAAAGGCGCAATTAATGAGCGCGGGAAAGATCTCCTGACCAAGCTGAATTTCTGGTTCGTATTCTTCAACGCACGCCTGCAGGGTAACGCAGCGGACTTGTCGGTCTTGACGGGGCGACACGGCGCGAAACGAGCTGTTGAGGGGTGGACCAAGCTGACGGCCGCGGCAGCCATCCCGGCGCTGATGGCGTATAAGATCAATTCGGACACAAGAGAAAAGGAATGGGACGGACCGCTAGGCAAAATCAAGATGTCCTATCACGATGCTTGGAGCAGCTTGGCGGAGCACGAGAAAGAGCAGATCCTGATCCCGATGGACACCTATCACGTCGACGAAAAAGGCAGGGTAAAGCCTAATTATATTAAGGTCCCCATTGCCGACACGCCAGGCATGATCGCCAAGGCCACTAATCGATTCGCCAGGTTACTCACTGGAGATGACCCTGAGCTTGCGGCCAAAATTCCTATCGGACTCCTGGAGGATTTATCTCCTGTGAACATCGAAGGCGAGACTCTCGAGGAGCGCGTTGAAAGCATGGCGGGTTCTCTGCAGCCGCTGGCACGCGCGCCGATGGAGTTTTTGGCAGGTCGGAATTTCTTCCAGAAGCGTGACGTCACACCGGAATTCATTGGTCCATCCAAGAGTTCTCAATTGGAACCTGGAGAGCGGTTCACGGCTCGCACGGGGGAGATATTCAAGCGCTTGGGGCAGGCCATAAATGTCGACCCTAACAAGCTGGAGCAGTTGGCCCGTACTTCTACTGGTGGACTCTCTGACACGATCGCCAGAGCAGTCTCTGGCGGCAGGGATCTGCTCCCAGGGCAGCCAGCCGTTGCGGGCACACCGGTCCTTGGCGATGTGGTGCGCAGATTCATGGGAGGATTCAGCGCCCGTGAAGACGCGGAACTACTCCCCATCGCACAGGAGACGAGCCGCGAAGTCGCTGCCTTTAAGGTGGGCATCTTCAGAGAAGCTCAGCAGGAAATGGAACGCCTCAGCGGCCTGCCGGCAGAAGAGAGAACCGAAGAGTTTCTAAGACTGAAAGAAGAGCGTCCAGCGCTGGCGCATCGAATCGATCTAGAGCTGGCCAAGCGTGACATTACGCACGCCAAATCAGTGCTCAAGAGGCTCTCCCCGATGTTTCGCGCCCAAGCCCTGATCGAGATACTCGCACCGCTGCCTGAGAAAGAGCGTGTTAAACGATACGTTGAGTTCCAGGAAGACGGAATTGTCACCAAAGAGACCCAGTTGTTTGTTGATGTGCTGACCCTGACAGCGGCTCAAGAGCGGTAAATCCCCAGCGCCACGCCGATCTGATGGTAAGTCGCCCACCGGTTACTTTTCTGCAATTGCCTTGATACGTAATTGATTTGGAGCAGATCAAATTCGGCCTGTGAATAGTGATGCCCGACCATGATGTAGCTATAATTCTTGCCCAATCTGGCGATCATCTCCTGGAGCCAATCAGGCACTTCCCCAGAGCGTTCACCATTTTCCCGACCACAGTGGGAGCATCTCATTTCATTTCTCGTAGCATTGGCTGTAAGTTGGCGATTCTCCGTAGAGCGAGGTCGTGGTAAGCCAGATCCAGCCCCACGCCGCGGCGGTTTAGCTCGCGGGCCACTTTGATCGTCGTCCCGGAGCCGGCGAAGGGGTCAAAGACGGTGTCGCCTTCCCGGGAGCCGGCCAGTATGCACGGTTCCACGAGCTTTGTCGGATAGGCGGCGAAGTGCGCCTCGGCGTAGGGCTGGGTGGGGATCGTCCAGACGGTGCGTTTGTTGCGTTCAGTGACTGGTCCACTGATGGCACCGGAGAAACTGGTGTTTTGTTTTGGCCGGTAGCGTCCTCTTGGTGTGCCAGCGGGCCACCTTGCAGCTTTTGGGTTGACACCATCGCCCCGCGGGTGAGTGTTGCCCGTGACCGGTTCCTTGATCGCGTCCGCATTGTAGTAGTACCTCGCCGCCTTGCTCAGCAGAAACAGGTACTCATGCGCCCTGGTGGGCCGATCGCGCACGCTCTCAGGCACGGGGTTAGGCTTGTGCCAGATGATATCGGAGCGGAGCCACCAGCCATCGGCCTGCAGCGCGAAGGCGACCCGCCAGGGGATACCGCACAAGTCTTTGGGTTTGAGACCAGGTGGCGGCACTGATGACTGCTCATTGTTCCAACCGAGCCCGCCTTCGTAGCCGTTTGGCTTTGGCTTGCCGCTAGCGTAACTATCCCCCAGATTCAACCAGACGACGCCATCCTTGCGCAGCACCCGCCGCACCTCG
>JBHHYX010000396.1:0-5167 GCA_046757765.1 Acidobacteriota bacterium
CATTGAGACTACTCCCGTTGAAATTCTGCGTAGCCTGGAAGGATTTTCTCCGTATGGGCCGCAAGCCCCAGCTCCCACGGATTTTAGTTGCAGCTCTTCCGCCCCGTCTACATTCGTGGCTCTTTAATTGAATACAAGCGTCTGAATGGAGTCCCACTCTGAATTACACCCACCCGGAAGGCCTCTGACACCAGATCCGGATCTTCATGAACTGTCAAAAAAATCACTTTGACGTCCGGTAGTAACTTCTTGAGTTGAGGCGCCGCATCCAAGCCATTCAGCAAAGGCATGGAAATGTCGAGGACGATTATCTCGCGATTACTTGGTCCAGCGATCCAGCCAGTCCAACACCTCCTTGTGCCACTGGATGCTGTTCCTTGGCTTCAGAACCCAGTGGTTCTCACCCGGATAATAGAGGAATCGGCTGGGGATACCCTTGCGCTGCAGCGCCGTGAAAGTCCCAAGCCCCTGTTCCAGCGGTACGCGGTAGTCGCGACCCCCGTGGACCACCAGCATGGGAGCCTGCCAGTTCTTGACGAAGTTGACCGGGTTGTGCTTCTCATAACCGCCGGGATTTTTCCACTGGGGGCCGCCAAGCTCCCATTCCACAAACCAGAGCTCCTCGGTGCTATAGTACATGGAGCGCAGGTCGAAGAGCCCGTCATGGTTGACCAGGCAGCGGAAGCGCTGGGGCCAGTTTCCTGCGATCCAGTTGATCATGTAGCCGCCATAGGAGGCCCCCAGGGCGGCTACCCGATCACCATCCAACCAGGGATATCGGTCAAGGGCTGCCTGAAGCCCCTTTTGCAAATCAATGAGCGGCTTGCCCCCCCAGTCGCCGCTGATGGCATCGGTGAAGGCCTGTCCGTACCCGGTTGAGCCGTGAAAATCCACCATCACAGCGGCGTATCCATGCCCGGCATAAACCTGCGGGTTCCAGCGATAGTGAAAGTGATTCCCGAAGGAGCCCTGCGGGCCGCCATGGATTAAAAAGGCCACCGGGTAGTGCCTGGAAGGATCGAAATCGATCGGCTTGACGACGTAGGCGTGAACCGTCTCGCCATTCCAGCCCTCGAAGGTGAACTGCTCCGCCTGCCCCATGGACGCACTGGAAACACGCTCCTGATTGATGCGGGTAATGGCCACATTGTCTTTGCCGTTGAGGCCGACCGATCTCAGTTCGACGGGCGAATTCATGTCGTCCCAGCCGAAAACTACTCGTTGACCGGCCGGAGAGAACGACCCGACGGTACCATTCTGAACTAGGGTTCGAACCTTGCCCGTTGCCCTGTCGAGCGCGAAGAGAGATCGTTGGCCTAAATTTGCGGCCACAGCCAGAAGAGTTCGATCGCCGGCCCAGCCAATGCCGCCGGGAGATCGGTCCCACTTCTCGGTCAGAACGCGATGGGTCCGGCTCTTCCAATCCATCAGGACGATGCGAAAGCGGTCCGACTCAAAACCCGGCCGGGACATAGCCAGATAGGCGAGCGTTCCACCGTCGGGGGAGAAGGTCGGTTGGGTATCCCATGCCTTGTTGGAAGCAGTCAGATTCTGTGGTGTCCGAGAACCATCCGCGGGAACGACAAAAAGATCAAAGTTGGTGGACCAGGGTTCCGACACACCAGCGTCGCGGGAGGTGAAGACGAGGGCCTGGGCCTCGGGGGTGAAGGTAATCTCCTCAGGCCCCCCGAACGGCTTGGAAGGCACATCGGCCTTCATGCCCGCTGTCAATTCCACCGGTTTCCCCCCGCCGGAGGGAATCACGAAGAGATGAGATCTTCGGCCGTCCTTCCAGGTGTCCCAGTGGCGGATAAAGAGCGAATCGTAGGCGGTCCCAGCGGACTTTTTTTCGAGTCTCTGGGTCGTACATTCAAGGGTGCGGCAATCCGGGTAGACCTCCATCGTGAAAGCCAAGCGGGCGCCGTCTGGCGCCGCGACCAGGTTGGCTGCATCCAGCGGCAGATCGGACACTTGGACTGCCTCGCCCCCCGCGGGAGAAATCGCCCAGATCTGTGAAGAGCCCGAACGGGTGGAGAGAAACCAAATGCGTTGACCGTCGGGGGACCAGCGCGGGTTGAAATCCGATGCCTGATGAGTCGTCAAGCGATGCAGTCCGGAGCCATCGGCCCCAATCAGCCACAGGTCGGTTCGGCCCCGGTTGGCCTTCAGATCGGTGGTACTGAGCACGAACACGATGCGTGTTCCCTGGGGAGAGACTTGAGGATCGGAAATGCGCTGCATCGACAGCATGTCCTGTACGCCAAAGGGGTGGTGCGACGGCGCTTCCGCCACAGGCTCCTGGACAAAACAGAGCGAGAGAAGAAAAACCAGAATAAGACGCATGACGTTCTCCTTTTGCTTTCGAGCGGAACGAGCAGTCCCAGACACACGGACCATCTCAATGACAAGCTTCTAATCTATCACCGGCAGGGACATTTTGCAGCCCGAAGCGCCGCGGAAAGGTATGGAAATTGTCTTAGAATCGAGATTTGAGTCACGGGGCGGGGTGTCGAAGCCACTGGCCAGGCGCGACATTCACGACGACTTTGCCCCTATCCACAACTAACGTCCCATTGACCAACACGTATTCAATCCCAGCCGAATGTCGGAATGGCTCTGCGTAGGTGGCTCTTGCTCTGACCGTATGGGGATCGAACACCGTCAAATCAGCATCACACCCAGATTGGAGACGCCCCTTTTTCTTCATTCGAGGGATTGATTTTTCTAGTCGTAACGCTGGCTTCAGCGTAATCTTGCGCAGGGCTTCCATCAAAGAGAGTACTTTCCGTTCCCGTACGTACCGACCCAGGAGTCGTGCAAAGGTGCCAACACTTCGCGGATGTCCCGCGCCATTGACGAGCCCCCCTCCATCACTGCTGACCATACCGACTGGGCTACGCAAGGCCAACTCAATTTCTGATTCCGGGATGAATTCTGTCTGGATCCGCGTGTCACGAGGCGCGGCTCGCAGTTCCTCGAACCGATCCTTCGTCAATCGTTCCTGAGTATCAGAAACGTAGATCTGGCTATAAGAAATTCCACCAAAACGCTCCTCCCACCCTGGATCGTAGAGGGCAGACTGGAGGGTTGTCTCGTTGCGCGTCCAGACATGGAAGTCGAAGGCCACGTCGACCCCATGTCCTGCCGCCCCTGCCAGAAGTTTGATGCAAAGCGGCGCAGAACCCACCGTAGAAGATATCAGGTGTGCCACCTGGGCCTGGGCGCCCGTGGCCGCTGCCATGGCTATGACCTCCTGGGTAGCAAGGCTCATGGTTTCGGGGAAGATATTCCCCTTGTAGCGGGCGTGTAGATGGCACGGAACCCCTTCCGCCGCGGCTACTTCGAAGAGAGCAAAGATCTCTTCGTAGGAAGCTCCGGGTGTGTAGTTGATTCCAAACCCAATTCCGGCAGCTCCCGCACGAATAGTCCGGCGAGCGAGTTCTTTCATGCGACGGATTTGTTCAACCGTGGCAGGCTTGTAACGGTCTATAGCGCCTACGGCATTTCGAAGTTGAGGGTGGCCGACGGTTTTGGCGTAGTTGACCAGAGGACCCATCGATGACATTCTCTCTTGATAGCCCTTAACATCCAACGGTCCTCCGTGCATGCCCATGGAGGTAGTCACCCCGTCTGTGACTTTTTGAATGTGGGCCTCCCGGGTAAAACGAACCCCTCCTAGAATGTCAATAAAGCCTGGGGCAACAACCAATCCCGAAACATCTATCTGGCGGTCACCGCGGAGGGGCGTTGTTGCAATCGCTGCAATCTTTCCAGCCCGGATTCCGATATTGGCTCTCTCGTCCCGGCCGGACTCCGGATCGACGACTCGTCCATTTCTCAAGACCAACTCATAAAGCTCAACCTCTTGAGCGGGGCATCGCAAGGAGAAGGCAAGCGACATGCAGGCAAGAAGGACTACCACTCGCCCGTTTGTCCTCCGGTAACCCATGGTGACTCGCGATCGAAAACCAACTGTCATAACACTTCCTCCCGTATCAGCAACGGAATCCCTACTACTCACGTCGATGCTGGTTTTCCATTTCAGGGCCACGAATTTTCACGAACAATTGCGAAGAAGCGATGGATTGACCGGTTAACTGCCACCAATCATGTCTCCCGCATTGTACGATGAATGGGTCAGGATGGGAAACGGTTCCGATTGAAACGGACCTTGACACTTTGGCATCTCATGTTCACGACATCTCGGGCACAATGGTGTTGAAGATGGCTGAGTAATCGATTTCGGCGAAACCTTCCGCCACGGTCTTCTCCACCACCGTGCGAATGCCCTGCAGACCGGCTGTTCCGAGTCCTCCCGCTTCTTCGAGGGCTAAATTGATATCTTTCAAGAGCAGCCGGACGGGGAAATTGGGATTATCGAAATCCCGGGAGATCATTCGGCTGAGTTTTTTCTCAAAAGTTGGGGCATGAAGGGCGCTGCCACGAAGGATTTTCATGAAGAGCTCGACATCGATTCCGGCTCGCTGAACGATCCCAAGGCTGAGAGCAAATCCCGCGGTCAGCGATGCAATCAGTTGATTCAACGCCAGCTTGAGAGCTGCCGCCTTCCCCGGAGGGCCGACCAGATATGTACGGGAACCGAGGCACTGGAACACCTCCACCCAGTTCTCATACAGTCTCGGTGTCGCCCCCACCATCACAATCAATTGCCCCTCCAGCACTTGGGGAATACTTCCCAATACCGGGGCTTCCAGATACTCTCCTCCAGCGGCTTCCACCCGCCGGCAGATCTCCAGACTCTGGGTGGAGCTGATCGTAGACATCTGAATCACGGTTCGTCCTCGCAATTCAGCAGCCACCTCCTGGGACAACAAGACTTCCTGAACGGCCTGTGCATGGGCAAGCATCAAGATGACGCACTGGGCCTGGGCAACGGCGTCTCGCGGATCATCCGCAATGGCAGCCCCTGCGCTTTCCAGCCTCTCCGCCTTCTGTCGGGTTCGGTTAAAGGCGACCAGGGGATAGCCTCGGGCCAGCAATCGTTCGGCCATCGGTTGTCCCATGAGCCCCGTACCGAGGAAGGCAATCTTCTTCTTCGTTTTGCTTTTCATCTTCTTATTATGGCAAACCTTGTCTTGAGATGGGGGGAACCCTAAGGGCTCGTGCAGAAATAACTTGGCATTTTGGCATCTCATCTTCATGACAT
>JBHHYX010000397.1:0-5154 GCA_046757765.1 Acidobacteriota bacterium
CGGTTACGAGTGAGAGGGATTTCACTGGATACCGACACAACCCCGTTGGGGTTGATAGGGATCAGGACGACCGGCAAACCCAGGGTTGTTGCCAACCCTGGGCTGGAGGACGCAAGCCCTTTGGGCTTGTTGGGTTGTTTGCCTTCTCACCCGCTAAACACGTACACGCGCTGGGTCTTTTTGAGCAAAGCCCGGCAAACCTCTGAAAGAGCGATTCATGGCCAGCATAGCGATTGTTTGTGGTGCGAAATGGTGATCCAATGCGCAACTTGACCATTTTGTGAACTTGTTTCGGGCCGAATTCAATTCAACGATAGACCTCGAGACGACAAACATCCAAGCAGAGCAGAAGCTGTGCAAACCGCCGCTATGCACGGATTTGCTCTGGGTCTCCAGCTGCAGTGCGGAGGCCTGAGCTCCGATTCCTTGGAAAGGGGGGGCTGCGGTCAGGCGTGGCCGGAGACATTGCGGATTGGACTCCTGGCGGGATCAGAAAGGGACTCACTGTCCCAGGAGCGTCGCGAACATGGCGTCGTTGAAAATCGTATAGCCGTCAAACGTCAGATGAATGCAGTCGGCGGTGATGAACTCGGCCGGGCTCCAGGAGCTGAGATCGGGACTGCCGGGCGTTCCTTGCAGGGCTCCGATGACGTTGAGTGAGAGAACACGCGGATCGAGGGCGGCCGCGAGGTCCACCAGCGTCCCACCCAGACGAATCAAGCCGTTCATCCCTTCGGGTTGGCTGGTGCCCACCACCGAGAGGGCGAAAGACTCACAAAAGCTGGACTTCTGAAAGTTGAGGAGGTCGTAACTCCCCAGCAAAATGAGGGTTTTCGGTTTGGCGGACAGGAGTTCACCGACAACGGTCTGCAGATCCGCGGCGATTCGAGAAAAGACCGCCGCCCCGAGACTGGGGTAATCTTCGAGGACGTCGTTGCCTCCCAGGGACACATAGACGAAGGCCAAGTCCTGTGGCGGGAGAGCCGCCAGCGTTTCCTTGGCCTGTGTCAGAATACCGCCCGCGTCGCCGGCCCATTCATGAGCGGTAGAGCCACCGACGGCAAGATCCTTCACCGGGATGTCCAGACCCAACTCGGCCAGCTTCGCCTCCTGAAACGGCCCCAGGAGAATTCCCCAGGAATCGCCCACAATAATCCAGGATGGTGTTCCAGCCGAGGCGCTTCCCCCAACCAATAACAAAACAACAAGCAGAGCGAGAATCGGGACTGCGCAGCATTTCTTCTCCATAACCAACTCCTCGTGGACCCACCGCATCACTATCAGCTCAATGAGTGATTTCGACGCCGAAACCGCCGGGATGAATAGCATTATCATAGCCCTGTTGGGAGCGCTTTTCAAGGCACAAACAGAAACAAAGCCTATCGAGGCAAGGCGACAAATCCGTGGATGGTCAGGAGGATTGACTCCTGAGCCGGCGAATTCTCGCATCGCTGAGAGTCTTTGCCCGGGCCCCGGCCGACTGTTTCGAAAAGAAGGGCTTCTCTCCGGGCAAGTGGAGAAGGGTTGACTGCCCTTGCCATGATAATATTCTTCTCTTGAAATCTGAGCCGGGTGGGGAGATGTGACACAGGGAGATGCCTTGAGAGACTCTGGGGAAGAAGACCGGCTGATGGACGCGGCTGTATTCCGAGGGCGCAGCCACACGGTGCTGGAGCGGGTCCCCGTGCCCGAGATTGGACCTGGGGAAATCCTGCTGCAGGTTCGTTGTTGCGGAATTTGCTCAACCGATTTGAAAAAGATAAAGTACGGACTTCAGGCGCCTCCGAGGATTTACGGGCACGAAATCTCCGGGCGGGTGGCTCAGGTGGGAAGCCGGGTGTCGCAATGGCAACGAGGGGACCGTGTCGTTTGCCACCATCACATACCCTGTGGGGACTGTTTTTTTTGCCGGCGCGGACTGCATGCCCAGTGTTCTCAATACAAGCGCACGGGTACAACCGCCGGGTTCGACCCGGCGGGTGGAGGATTCGCTCAATATGTGCGGGTCATGGAGTGGGTTGTCGGCCAGGGAGTGATTCCGATCCCCGACCCTGTCTCCTTCGAAAAAGCGACCTTCCTGGAGCCCGTCAATACCTGTCTCAAAGGAGTCGAGCGTCTGGGCGCTTTACCTGGAGAGTGGGTGCTTCTATTCGGTCTCGGCCCGATTGGATTGATCCTGCTGCAGCTGGTCCGCCTCGAGGGCCTCCGGGTGATGGCTTCGGATCCCATAGAGCGGCGCCGGGGCCTGGCCCGTCAACTGGGGGCGGCCAGCGCTCTCAGCCCGGACCGATTGGAGGCGACCTGCGCGGCCCTAACCGAAGGCAGGGGCGCCGACGCCGCCATTCTGGCTTGCGACTCGCCTTCAGCACTCTCCCAGGCAGTGTCGCTGACTCGGCCCGGCGCTCGCATTCTGCTGTTCGCCCATACCCGAAAAGGCGACCGCAGGGAAGTGGACCTGGGAACTCTCTGCCGGGATGAGAAGGAAATTGTGGGCAGCTACAGTGCGTCCATCAAACTGCAACGGAGAGCGGCACGCCTGGTCTTCGAGGATGACCTCGACACCGAAGGCTTGATCACACACCGTTTTGCGTTATCGGAGATCGAAGAAGCCTTGTTTCTGGCCGCCTACCCAAGTGGTGAATCCCTGAAGATCGTCGTCGAACCGTGGAGGTAGATTCGGTTATGGAATGGATGAGTGCGGCCGTGTTGCACGGGAGAAGGGATCTGAGAATCGAGAAGGTCCCCCTGCCCGAGGTAGGCTGCGGAGAGGCGTTGATTCGGGTGGAGCGGGCTCTCACCTGCGGCACCGACTTGAAAGTCTACAAAAGGGGGTCTCATGCTCGGATGCTCACCCCACCGGCCCTTTTCGGTCACGAAATGGCGGGGGTGGTGGAGAAGGTGGGTTCCGGGGTGGACGGGTTTGCCCGCGGAATGCGAGTGGTGACAGCGAATTCGGCGCCTTGCCTGGAGTGTTTTTTCTGTCGCAAGGAACAGCCCAATCTGTGTGAGAATCTGGTTTTCGTCAATGGCTCCTACGCGCAATATCTGCTCGCCCCTTCCGCCCTGGTGAAGACGAACATGCTCAAGATTCCCGCAGGAGTATCCTTTCAGGACGCGGCTTTCACAGAGCCGCTGGCCTGCGTCCTGAAGGGCCTGGAAGAGGCTCGAGTTCAATCCCACGACCGGGTTCTGGTGATTGGTCTGGGTCCGGTCGGCATACTGTTCATTCGACTGTGCGCTCGGGCAGGCGCCACGGTTCTGGCAGTTGGCAAGCGCCCGCAACAGTTGGTCAAGGCGCGTGGTGCGGGCGCCGATGCCGCCTTCCTCTTTTCCCGCCCGGATCTGGTGTGGGCCATCCGCGACGCGACCCCTCGCCAATTGGGGGTGGATGTGGCAATTGAAGCGGTGGGAAACCTGGAAACCTGGCGCCTGGCTTTTGATTCCGTGCGCCGCGGAGGGAGGATTCAGCTTTTCGGAGGTTGTCGGGCCGGCAGCAAGATCGCCTTGGACACCCAGCGCCTGCACTATTGCCAGATCTCCATCACTTCCAGTTTCCACCACACTCCCCGCCATATTCGGGAAGCGCTCAGGTTGATTTCCGAAGATCCAGGCGTGGTCCAAGGCCTGTGCACAGCCCGGGCAACCTTGCGGGAACTTCCTCGTGTTTTCGAGGAGATGCTGCATCGCAACGGGGAGCTCAAGACGATCGTGCTGCCCCATTCCTAAACCCGGATTTCTCATAAGGGATTGTAGCGAGAGGGCTACTGGGGAGGGGACGGAAAACCTGAGCGACTCGCCAACGGGTCACCTGTCTTGAGCCTCGCCAGCCCTTTTGGCCATGAAGTTAGTTGAAAATCTGCTCATCGGCTGCGCCCTGCGAAAAGAAGCTCGGGCGCTCAAGGAGCACCTGGGACGAGACCTCCCAGTCATCGTCACGGGGGTGGGAAGCCAGCGAACGGCCCGCGCTCTGAAGGCGCGGTTCCGGCAAGGGCGCCCGTCACTTCTTCTCTTTACGGGCACGGCCGGACAGCTGGCCCCCTCCCTTCGATTGGGGGAGTTCGTCTTTCCAGCCCAGTGGCGGATGGAGAACGGAACCGCCTTTTCAGCCGACAAGAGGATGGCCAATTCCTTGCGATTGCAAGGTTGGGAAGTCTCCGGTTTGGGGTTGACGGTGCCAACCCCGGCGCTCCGGAAAGGGACCCGTCTGGAACTCCATCGAACGACGGGGGCGAAGGTGTGCGACATGGAAAGCGCGGCGGCGATGGAGATCGCCGCTTCCCATCAGATCCCCTGTCTGGCCCCCAAGATCGTTTCCGACACGATGGATTCGGATGATCTGGCCTTCTACTACCACTTCGATGACAACATGAAAAAGCTGGGCGATTGCCTGAAGCGCCTGGTTCAATCACTGGGTGCCGTGTCTTGAATCTTGGGTTGAGCCAGCCGACCGGCATGAGCCCCGAAGGGGGCGGATTTCAATAGCCAGGGGTGACAAACCCTGGTTCTGTGGCCACCCTCATGGCTCGGCCCTGTAAGGACCCGGTGACTCCCCCCCTTTTTTCCGTCTCTTTTCAGCCGCCTCTTCAGGCTGCCCGGACCTGGGGCTGGCGCCCCGTATGTGTTTAGCGGACAAGGGCATCCCACGGGCCTCGTGGCGTCAATCCCAAAGGGATTGTGTCTTCCAGCCCAGGGTTTCCGAACCCTGGGGCGTAGGACCAGTTTCACTTGACAAACGCGGCTTCCAAGCCCACGGCCGTCGCCGGCGGCGATGGTTCGCCGCAGGAGCTTTTTGACGAAGCCGGGGGCCAGAGCCAACTGCCATTTTTGAGCCCACAGCTCCAAGGCCAGGTGAAGGCGCACCAGTTTGGGGGTATACTCTTTGCTCGGGGTCGCTTGGGTCATGTCTGAGTCTCCTTTCTAATTTTGACGAAGCTTACCAGAGCGGCCCCTTTTGGGCCAGCCAACAACCTTGCTGCCCCTTAGTCAAGGAGTGGATCCCCTGATCCAGACCAGGGCTTGCTTTTTATGAACAGCCTCTTGCAGGAGGTGGAGGTCGGCTGTCACCCGCAGGGGCGCAACGCAGTGGAGCAGTCCGCCAGGACTTGACAGTCGGCCTTTGCCTCCTGCCTCCTCGTTCATAAAGAGCAAGCCCGC
>JBHHYX010000398.1:0-5141 GCA_046757765.1 Acidobacteriota bacterium
TCTCCTATCGATAAGCGTACCACGGCTCGGGCCCGTAGCGACACCAGAGGGGCCGGATCTTGAATTTTGAATTCTTAGGAGCGTCTGCAGGATTCATGAATCCGGAGTTTTGGGGATGGGGAGAGCGATTGCGAGGGCCTGGGATCAGAGCCGGGTCCGGCGGAGCGCAGGTTCCTGAGTTGCAATAGGTGAGAAAAGAGCGGAAAAGGGACAGGTCATTTCTTACCGGAGGCGAGGCAGCCCCTTTCTCACTGAGCCGCCATCTGGCGAGCACGCCAAGGGAAGATTACTCCGCCCGACGTGCAGAGCCGCGTTCAACATCTTACCCGCCTCCAGGACTTATTGGGGCCGTTGGGTGATTTTGCGTTCTCACCGATGCCTCGCGATCCCATATTGGCATTCAGGGTGGGCCTTTGAAGTTGAGGATGATGTGGGAGCAATTGTCAACCACTTTTGTCGTGCTCGAACAGAGGCCGGATTGGGATTGGCAGACCCAGAGGTCGCGACCAAAGCCGATTCTGCCTCGCAAGGGAACTCCTCGTAGGACGTCGCAGCCGGCAGAAACGCAAAATTTAGGCAACGGCCCACTTCGCAGATCGCTTCTTTGGCAGCGCAGTTGAGGGCTGGCGTTTACGCCTTCAGTCGCCATGGCACAAGCGCTCGAAGTCTGCCGGGGTCATTTCGATATCACGAAGAATGCCTCGTAGAGTGCCGATCTTTAAAGGCCGGTTAGCGTGGACAGCGACGACGGTTCGATGTGGGCCCCGCGCCAGGACGTAATGACTTCCTCGAATGCGCAGTCGGGTAAATCCCTGGCTCTCGAGCAACAGGAATCAGCTCAACTGTCAGGAGTGTACTCATCCTCTCCATCATACCTCGCTACTGCAAAGGGCGGCAACGCTTTGGTCGGCGACGAGCGACAGAGGACGTGCGGCCCGCCGCTGCGCCGATACGAGCTGTGGAGGTCGGGCTGGGAAGCGAGTTCGTCGTCGAAGCAGGCCGCGCGTTGGAGCGCCCAGTTGAAAAGCCTTTCCAATACAAGATGATCCACCGAGAGACAGGTCGGGGCGTCAGACCGAGAACGTCGGGCATTAAAAGACTTTGACACGGGAGGCAAATGCTTTCATACACTTGACGTTGCATTTCGTGGACATCAGTGGACGCCCTTCACCATGACGAAACGGCCCCCACAGTGGCTGCTCAGTAGCTGCTGAGTTCCAGGCGGCACAGGGATCAAGCTGGCTATGGGTTGAGTCTAGCCGGCCGTGGATTCGACGTCAGCTAACCTGACGTGAGGAATGCTCCAGGGCCTTACCGCAGAAGAGGGAACTGACGCTATCTGCTTCTGGCGGCCCGGTGTCGGAGTCGGGACATTCATTCCGTTCAGTACCTGCCCGAGGGCGGGGCTTTCTCTTGTTGATGATGCGGCAGTGATGAGTTCGTCAGGTGCAGCTGGTAGAGTGCGTATCAGCCCTTCGCCGACGGTTTGACGTTGCGGGATTGACGATGTTTGGGAGGAAGAAAAAACGGCGGGCTGACGCCCACCGCTCGCCCGGAACTGGGAGTCGATGTTCAAGGTTCCGGGGGTCAGGGAGTAAATGTTTGATTTTTCCGGTGGGCCGAATCGGAGATTTGACTCCCTGACCCCCTACAGCTTGACTTTCGGCTTGGGGCTTCTTCCGGAGTGAAGCTTCGAGAAACTTTTTCGACCTGACTTTGCAACGCCGGCACACCGCCCGGGAGATCGACAAATTGATCCAGCCTGGAGCTGGGGGAGAGAGTGTGGCCGGGAGGTTCACCGTATGAGCGATCGACCTGAAGTCGACTACACGCCAATCGATGAGAAGGTGGGGGGCTATCGAGCCTCCCAGGTGGTGCTGGCGGCCAACCGGCTGGGGGTCTTCGCAGCCCTGGGAAAGGAGGCTCGAAGCGCCGTTGAGCTGGCCGACGAGCTCGACACCGACCTCCGGGCCACCCGAATCCTATGCGATGCGCTGGTCGCCCTCTCCGTTTTGTGGAAGGAGAATCACCTCTATCGAAACAGTTCGGCCGCCCTCCGCTATCTCCTCCCTTCCAGCCCTTGCTCCAGAGTCGCCATCCTCGAACATTCGGCGCTTCTTTACCAGCGCTGGGGAGGCCTTTTGGATTCGGTTCGGGAGGGAAAACCAGTGCCTGATGAGGGGTTGGATCCACGGCTGGCCCGCGACAAGCGGGCCTTTGCGGCGGCCATGGCGGACGTCGGCCGGGTCAGCGCCAGGGAGACCGTGAACAGGCTCGATCTGTCGGCGGTCACCAGACTTCTGGACATCGGCGCAGGGCCCGGGCTCTATGCTCTGGAATTTGCCCGCCGTTATACGAACCTGCGAGTGGTGATCCTGGACGACGCGGAGACACTCGAAGTGGCAGCCCGCAACGTCGCGTCGGCCGGGCTCGGTGACCGTATTCGTTTGCAACCCGGAGATGCTTTTCAAGACCAACTTGGAGGGGGCTACGATTTCATCTTTCTCTCCAATCTGGTTCATATCTACTCCGGGGAAGAGAATCGCCGCCTGATGGGCCGGTGCGCGGACGCCCTTGCCCCGTCGGGCCAGCTCTGCATCAAGGATTTTGTGCTCGATGAGGACAGGACCTCCCCCCTGGGAGCGGCCCTCTTTGCCGTCAACATGCTCGTCTCCACCGAGCGCGGAGGCTGCTACACCGCGGCCGACATCCAGTCGTGGCTGGAATCGGCTGGCCTGCGTTTGAAAGAAGTCATCGCCCTCACCGAGCAGTCCAGTCTGGTGTTGGGGCAGAAACGGTAGCGGACGATTCCTTTCTTCCGCACCCTTGAATGATGCCCGAGGTTAATCGATAGCCGGCTTCGAGAACCGCCAAGTTCGGGTAAATGACTTTCTCTTACCTCGGCCCCCCACACATGCTTTTCCGTGTATTCTGTGGTTCAACCAGCGAGCCTTATTTCAAATGGTGTTCAAACCACTCTAAGATGCGTTTGAGTCGGTCCAGCAGGTGCTTCTCTTCCCGTAGGCCGTGACCTTCGCGGGGATAGACGACATAGGTGGTTTCGACACCGTATCGCCTCAGGCCTCGATAGAATTGTTGACACTGCTCGACCGGGTCGATGACATCCCTTTCGGAGCAAAGAATGAGGGTGGGCGTCGTGACCTTGCGAACATGGGTGAGGGGAGACCTCTGGATGAAAAGGTCCAGGTTCTCGTAAGGCGTGCCCATGTACCAGGTATCATAGGCATTGATGCGGTGGGTCTCGGAGCCGTACTCGAAAGCCAGATCCGTCATGGGCGCCCCGGACAGAGCCGCCTTGAAGCGCCGGCTCTGGGTGACGGCCCAGGCCGCCATGTATCCGCCGTAGGACCAGCCTCCAATCCCCAGGCGCTCCGGATCGGCGATTCCTTCATCAATGAGAGAGTCGACTCCGGCCATCACGTCCTTGAAATCCCCGCCTCCCCAGTCCCTCCTGTTGAGCGCCTGAAACTGGTGTCCGTAGCCCGTGGAACCGCGGATGTTGGGTGAGAAGACGGCGAAACCACGAGCGGCCAGAAGTTGCCCCCAGCCGTCAAAGCGGTGTGCCCAGCGGCCCGAAGGGCCGCCGTGCACCAAAACCACCAGCGGCACTCTCACACCCTCCCGGTAACCGGGCGGCTTCAAGAGAGCGGCTTCGATGGCGGTTCCATCGAAGCTGGGGTAGTGGAAGATTTCCGGTTGCACCAGCGCGATCTCGTCCCAGCCTCGGTTGAGATGAGTCACCTGCCTGGCTTGGCCCTCCTGAGTCGAGATCCAGAGTTCAGGGGCTCGCGTAGCGCTCTGTCCCACGAATGCCAGGACCTTCGACCCGGCGGCAAAGGATCCTTGGAGAGGGATTTCAAAGGGGGCGCGTTTTTGGGCTGCCCCCTCCAGAGACAGGGTGGAAAAGGCGCTGCCGAAGCCGTCCTGGGTCTGAACCAGCAGTCGCTCCGCTCCCTGCCAGGTGAATCCTGACACGGGCCGGTCAAGGGAAGCGCCGGTCAGGTTCCGGGGGGCGCCGCCGGAGAGGGGGAGTAGAAAGAGATCGTGGGGAGTGGGTCCGTCCCCCGGCGTTCCCACATAGGCGAGGTGGCGGCCATCGGGAGAGATTTTCAGGTTGCCAAAAGGCAACGACGGTCGGGCGATTTCAGTGAATGTTCCGTCCTTGGCGTCGAGGCTGTACAAGCGGTCCGTCAGCGATTCCGGGTGGGAATCTTCAGTGGCCGAGAGGATCAGCCGGTCCCCGCCGGGCATCCAGGCATAGGACGAAATCCGCCACTTCCCCCGGCTCAGCTGGCGGGTCTCACGGGAGGCCACGTCGATGACCCAGAGACGGGCCTGTCGCTCGTCCTCGCCCACAACCGTGGCATCGTCCTTCTCCTTCTCCTTCTTTTTCTCTTCTTCCGTCTTGGGCTGGCTGGCCAGGTAGGCAATGCTCTTGCCTTTCGGACTCCACTGGTACGAGCTGATGGGGGTCTCACTCTTGGTAAGAGCCTCGGCTTCGCCACCGGCCAGAGGGAGCAGGAAGATCTGAGTCTTTTCCTTTCGGTCGGAGAGGTAGGCCAGGGTGGTCCCATCCGGTGACCAGCGGGGCCTCCGATCCGACTTCTCCGAGGTGGTGAAGCGTCGAGCTTCGGCGGCGCCCAGGTCATAAACCCAGATGTCTCGATTCTGGTCGGTCCCGCGCGCCGGTTCGGTTACGGTGAAGGCTACACGATCCTCAGCCGGTGAAAGCTGAACATCGGAAAGCGTCCTGCGATCCAGCACTTGGGCCGGAGTCAGTGGAGAGGGCTCCTCTGCTTTGGCTGCGGAAGGATCCTGCGCCCGGGCAGCGCCGGCCGGAAATCCCGTCAGGCCCACCCAAAGCAAGAGATGAAAGCGCCCACACGTGAAAATTCGAGATCCAGACATCGGCCTCCCTCTGTTTGATAGAGGGGACAATGCTAATGGGCCCGCAAGGAAATGGCAACAGCCGAAAGGACCCACCGGCAGTGAGGCGGAGGCCGGAATGGAACCCACCCCGCGCCAGGACGACTAATCACAAGGGAATCTACTCTCAAGAGCCTAAACTAAACTAGAAGGAGACCGTTGAACATGAAAACGACCTGGACACCTGGCGGCCA
>JBHHYX010000399.1:0-5117 GCA_046757765.1 Acidobacteriota bacterium
CAGCCTTGAAGAGTTCACGTCGGGCGCTAAGAAAAATGGAGAAAACCGAAGACTAAGGGATAGAGTTGTTGTCGAAAATGGACAGTTGAAAATTGAGGCTCCATAATGCCGTTGCGCGATCCGACAGCAGAAGAAGTTTCTCAACTCATTGACGAAGGCGCTATTCTCAATGAGCCTGGTGCGAATCTTCTAACTCGCTGGCTGGCAAAGACGTTTTCAGCAAATCCAGAGGAAGCCAAGGGATTCCTAGAGCGACAAGGATTCACTGTACAGCCGGTTCCAGGGCTTAAGTTGCAATTCATCATTCAGAATCCGGCGGTGACGGCTGGACTTATAAATGAAAAAGACAGTCCTCCCAAACTGTTAGATCCGGAGGGTTTCGAGTTCGCAGATATCGTCGATATCGCTTTTGATGTGTTTGTCGCAGGGCCGGTCATTGGCTCCTTCGTAGCGGGGGGAGCCCTTGTGGGAGCTGCAGGAGGCCCTCTTGCACCTCTTGGCATACCATTGGGAACTGCAGTTGGATCCGCTGTTGGTGGTGCCGGAATAGAAGCAACACGCCAACTCATTGGAACAGGGCTGGGCGTCAATCGTCAGACTGATTTTGATTCTGTACTAACCGCAGGAATGCTCAGTGCCATCCTGCCTGGCATAGCGCAGAGAGTCGCGCGTTTCCCCCAAGCACTTTTGAAATTTAGTAAGTTCACGGCAAAGAAGGCTGCTCTCATTGGCCGCAACATTGCCGCCCGCGTTGCTGGCACTGGAGAAGAAGCAATCACGACTGCGGCCAAGTCAGAAGCCAGAACCGCCACTATCGCTTCGGAGTCTGCTGCACGCCCCATCGAACTGCTGGACCGCATCCGTGGAAAGATCAGACAACTGCGGCTTCCAGAGAACAGATTTCCCGAATCACGCGAGATAGACAGTCTCCTCGAGAAGGCTAGACCGATTCCGTTGGCGGGACTCTTCAAGATTTTGGGTCAGAAGAATGTTCAACCGATTGGAACACAGAAGATTGGCGTTTTTAGTGCCAGGCGAATAGGAAAACAGATTGCCCACCGCTTAGGGTTTCGCTCGGTAGAGGAAGCGGCCAGAGCACGAATATCTGCTCAGCAGGCGCAGGAGATCAAACAGATACTCCAGGGGCAAATCGATTTCTCTGGACGGCCCGGCGAAAAGTTTTTGAACAAGATTCTGAAAAGTGCTCAGGGTAATTTGGGATCGCGCATCAAAGCCTCACTCCCAACCTCACAGGCCCGTTCTCAATATAAGACTCTTGATGGTTTCGGTTTCTTCACTGATAATGCGGGACGGTTCCATCCTGGCAAGGGAGTGGTGGGCAAGACAGAAGCTCTAAATGATGTAAATAAAAAGGTCGGCGAGCATTTGAAGGCTGGCACTGCAGAGAAATTCCTACAGGCAATTACTGGAGAAGGCCGCACGCAGGAACAGAGACTTGTCAAACAGTTTGATGACCTGTTCGGACAGAACTTCCTAGAGGAAGGATTGATGACGAGGCTGGCTCTACCCTTCTCCCGTGACGCTCCCAAGCTCACTGCTTTCGGCAAATTTATTGGTCCTGGTGTCGGTGCAACGGTTGGTGGTGGGATTGGAAGCATGGCTGGCCCAGAGGGAGCATTTTTTGGCACGGGGGTTGGTGCGATTGGCGGGTTTATTGCTGGGGCGCCTAAAGGGATGCTCAAAACCTCTAGGGCAATTACAAGAATAGAAGAGTTAGCTTTGAAAGGTGTTGGCAGGGCTGGCCGCGCATTGCGCCGTGCCGAACCTCTGCAGGACTTTCTCGCACGAAGTGGTGGAGGAGCGGTCGCCAATATAACTGCCAGGGAACGCAGAGTGCAACCTAACATCACAGCACTACCACCGACCCCGAAAGGAGCACAGATAGACGAATCAATTCTCAAGCTCATCGATGAAGTCAACGCTCTGCCGAATTTGTCTGGAGACCAACGAATGGCGGAGTTTGAACGTCGCGTTAAAATTCTGCGAGGTCAACAGTGAAGATCGAATATCCCAAGATGCATAAGTCAGTCGGCGACAAGTCGAACAGCGAACTCGTCTTACTGACCTCATTGCTCTACACGGAGGCCCGGGGCGAGCCTGACCAGGGCATTCTGGCGGTCGCGGAAGTTGTCCGAAACCGAGTCATGCGGCCCGCCTGGTGGGGCCGAGGCTGGCGCGAAGTCATCTTGAAGCGCAACCAGTTCTCCGGCATGACGCCGGGCAACCCGTCGTTGACCGAACTGGAGAACATGATCAGCATCGGCTGGACGGACACAGATCAGAAGGTCTGGGAGAAATGCTGGCGGCCGGCGGCATTCATCTATCATGCCCAGACTTACGAGCCTCAATTGGGAGTCGCGAAAGGGGCCGACTACTATTTCGCAAAGGAGCTGATCCTCCTGGGGCGAATACCAACATGGATACGGCTTGCCATTGAATCTGGACCGCCTCTTGCAGAGATTGGTGCACACTGGTTCTATGAACTCGGCCCTGATGGCTTAGAGGGAACGCAAGATGATCTCGTTTGAATCCGTCTTCGCTGAACTCATCAAAGCCGCTCCCATCGCAGTCGCCATGCTTGCTATTGTCCTTGCCTTCCTCCGCTATCTCTCGAGACACGATGAAGCACTGGAGAATATCAGCAATCGATGTCATGAAATCCAAGACCGATCAACTGTTGCACTCATTGAGAATGCAGAAGCACTAGGAAAGAATGCCGAAGTCCAGACAAAATGCACTAGTGCTCTTGATCGCGTCAACATCACCCTCATCCGCTTGAATGGAGAACAGCATCCCAATGCCTGAGACGACAACGGAGATAGAATAATGGACGCAATTGGACTTCTATTAATGGCCTTCGGCACCACCACGACAGCAGCGATGATATTGACGGAGAAGTGGCCCTTGCCTATTCGCAGGGATAAGCCGAAGCCGCAGACGCTCAGGAAGTTTCTGAGTTGTTGGGCCTACGCGGGTAGTCTGGGCCTGGTTGGTTGGGCGGCTGGCTTGGTTGAGATGCCCGTGGCAGGCTGGCGGGGGATATTGGGTGTGGTTCTGATGTCCTTCCTCTCGACCGTCTTGGCGTCCGGCATTGTCCAGGGCAAGAAGGTGTTGACATCGTGAAGACGTGGTGGCTCACACTACTGGCGGGAATTGCCGCTGTCTTGGGCTTCTTCCGCTTTTTACGCCGTCGCGACACGGTGGCTGACAAACGGAGTCGCCAGGTGTTCAAGGACAGCGCGGCCGGCGCCAAACATATTGTGTTAAACCTGCAACGGCTGCAGGCTCGAGCGCAACGGCGGGCGGATGAGGCGGCGCGTCTTCGCACCCTGCCTTCGTCCGAGGACACCGATCAGATCGTTCGTCGCCTACGCCGAGAGCGTGATGCTGACTAGCCTCGCGCTTCTTATGACTTTGGCCACGGCCAGCCCGAAAGAGATACCACGGGCTGATCTCCAGCGGAGTCTCCTGGAACTCGCGGATGAGCGGGATGCCCTACGGGTTGAGAATGAACGCCTTCGGGCGCTGCTGGACGCCTGTGAGGCTGACCTAGACACAGCTTCTGAGTTGACCACTACCTCGCTTGCGTTACGACAACAGTTGGCCGACCAGCATGAGGCCGATTTGAAGCGATGGAAGTGGCGCTCTCGTCGGCAGCGCCTGGGCTGCACACTGGGTATTGGAGTGGCGGGCTCGCTCGAGGGGACGGATCTCACAGGGCCTCTCTCTGTCTCCTGTGGCTTCCAGTTCTGGCGGCCATGAGACAGCATGGATTGGCTCCACTATTGGTTGAGACGTATGTTCGACAGGTCCGATGAGAAGGACCTGTTGATTGCGAGCCTGCGCCGGCAACTCCGAGCCATGCGGCAGGTACTCCGTGAGTTGAGCCGCGAACGCTGAATCGAACCGGGGGCTAAGGTCTATTTATCAGGGAAGGTTGTATTTTTTTACAACTTTCTCTTGACTACAACCCGGGCCGGAGATATGTTGAGACCAGGAAAGGAATGCCATGAACCGCCTGAAGACCCTTCGCGAGGCTAAAGGTCTCACTCAGCATGAGTTATCTGTCCAGGCTGGCGTGGACCGCAATCAGATCAGCAAGTGGGAAAACGCCGATATGCTCACTTGTCGTCTCCAGACGGCACAATCGCTGGCGCGTGTCCTCGGATGCTCCATCGACGAACTGCTCGCAGAGAACTTGCAGGAGCCTCGACGGCCATGATGACATCGACGCCCGCCCACCTTCCGCATACTCCCCTCGACACTTCGCTGACCCGTGAGGTTGGCCGCTCACGGGTCGGCAACCCACCTCAATGGTTTGTTCCCGCCGGCCATAGTGACTCCGTGGACGGGCGTCACTTACCCAATGGACGAAACAGAACTATCTCTACATGGTTGCTTCGGCATGGAAAGAGTCTGCAATGAGTCTAATCCATGAAATAATACTTGACATCATACCAGATGTGCGTCACAGCGTGGCAGCCAGGGAGACAAGCACGACCGCGTTGCGACGGCTTTGCAAAGACTGGTCTTTAAGGAGTAGATCGATGGACTATATTGGCAAGGACGTGCTCGTGACAACGGAGCATCGCGGCGTTTTCTTTGGCCGATTGTGTGAGGATAACTTCGCGGCGAATGTCGTGATAGACGATGCTCGCAACTGTTTCTACTGGGATCAATCGGTACATGGTGTGTTGGGACTGGCCGCTGCTGGCCCCAACGGCAGTTGCCGAATCGGTCCTTCGGTGGAGAGTTTGAAGCTCCACAAGATCACATCCATCTGTCTAGTGTCTGACAAGGCCGCTGAGAAGTGGCGCACAGCTGCGTATTCTGGACGATCTGGATCACTGTTTCTGAAACCGGAGCCGGAGTGGGAGACTGAACCATAGCCAGAACCGAAACCATATCCGTAACCAGAGGCGTAGGGGCAACCATAACCGGAGCCGGAAGAGGAGCCATAGCCATAGTTGGAGCCATAACCAGAGCCGGAGCCGGCGATCATCGAGAGTATAGGTATGCCACGCGCCGCATGCCCATATGCATGGATGATGCCCGAAAAGCTACCGATGAGTGATCCACTTCGTCCGGAATCACTG
>JBHHYX010000400.1:0-5075 GCA_046757765.1 Acidobacteriota bacterium
GCACGGCGTCGGGAGCCACGCCAGCCGGGCCAGGGATAGCAACAACAGGACGGACCACAAGCGTATCATTTGGAAGGCGCCTTGAAGCTTTGATGAGTCCCGTCGACCCTTTGTCCTCGCGCTCGGTTACTGATACCGAAAGAGCCGAACCGAGGTGGCTCCGATCGCCACACTGGCCAGAATCATCACCACCAGGTGGGGGACGGCGCTGCTGGCTCCAGCTCCGAAACTGACCAGTTTGTGCATGGCGTCCATGGCCCAACCCGTGGGCAGAAGGAGAGACAACGTCTGCATCCAGCCGGGTGTGATTTCGATGGGCCACCAGCAACCGCCCAGAGCGGCCAGTAGATTGGCGCTCAGCACGCCGATCCCAATGGCCTGGCTCTCTGTTCTCGCCAGACTCCCCAGCAAGAGTCCCAGGCAGGCATTGAGACCCGCGTAAGAGATCAGGACCAGGGACACCATGGGTAAATCGGGTCCCCAGTCCATATCGAAGAGCAGCGCCCCCGCCAGCATGGCGAAACCAATCTGGATCAAACCCAGCACCATGCGACCGCTCCACTTGCCCAGCACGACAGAAGTTTTGGAGATTGGAGTGGAGGCCAGCCGACGAAGCAAACCCTCCTTTCGCTCCACCACCAGCAGCACGGCGCCGCTGGTCAGCATGATCAGCAGAGTAAACATCACCATGGTCCCCGGGATGGCCTGGGAGAAACCGGTGGGGATCTTGATGCGGTTGCCGGCCGGCGCCACCTGAAGCTGAAGCATCCGAGGTGCCTGCCGCAGTTTCTGAATCGATTCCGCAGTGGGAGTCTCGCCTTCTTCGGACACTACCACTACGTCGGCCAGCACTGTATAGAGTGCGCGCGACACTCGGATCTGGTCGTAGTCGCCTCCCAACCCCCCGCCGCGGTGCTGCAAACGCACCGTCACTTGCTGGCCGGCCAGGACTGAATCGGTGAGTCCCGAGGGGAGTCTCAAGCGTCGTCTGTAACCGAGGAACTCTTCTTCCGTCTCCGGACGCTCGACCTTGTAGTCCTGTTCTTGCAGCCGCTCCACCACCTCGTCGACCAGAAAGCCACTCCCCTCAGGTGCCCAGACGGCCAGCTTATCCTGAGACGATCCTGCGCCTCCAAAGCCGCTGGTGATGGTGCCTATGAAGTAGAAGAACAGGACGGGCATGAGGAAGGTCCAAAGGAGAGTCTCCCGCTGCCGCAACATGTAGAGTAGATCTTTCCGGGCAATGAACCAGGCGTTGCGCAGCATGCTCTAAACCCCCAGGAATCCCCGTTTGAGCCGGTGGGCACTGATCCAGAAGGCGGTGGCTGCGATCGCTCCCAGCCCCAGGAAAGCGATCGAAAGGGAGGCCACATCGGTAGAATTTGCCAGAATCGCTTTGAGTTGCTCCCCAGCCCACCCGTTGGGTGTCCAGCGGCCGATACGGGCCAGCCAGACCGGCATCGTTTCGAGCGGAAAAAAACTGCCGCCGATCATCACCAGAGGGAAGACGATCATGGTGGTCAGTATGTTGGCGGTGCGCTGGCTGGAAGCATAAAGCTGGAGCAGTGTCATGACGCAAAGAAAAAGAGTGCCGGAAAAGGCCGACCAGACGAGGCCCAGGGGCAGAACCCAAGGATCAACGTCGAACAGCCAGATCCCGGTCACTAAGTAGACCAGACAGATGGCGGCAATGACAATGGAACTGGCCAGCAGTTTGCCGGCCAGGAAGAGGTGGATGCCCGGTGGCAACGTCAGGGCGCGGCGCAGGGTCCCCCGCGTCAGCTCATCCCACACATCAGTGCTGAGGCCCTGGGCCGTGAACAGCAAAGCCATGAAAAGAATGCCAGGGAAGAAGAGGGCGCCCACATTGGCGCTGGAAGCGGATTGAGTTTCTTCCCTCTGAGTCTGCACTTCGATCACCGGCGGAAAGACGTACCTGCTCATGCGTTTCACCAGCCGGTTGATGACCAGACTGAAAGACGTGATAGTGTCGTCGGGAAAGGTTGCCGCCCCCTTGGGAGGTCCGCCGCTGAACTGCTGAATTTCCCGGCCCAGAAGACGTTGCAGATAAAAGGTGGCGTCGACCACGATACTCAACGTCTGCTCAACGATTTCCGGCAGGATTCGCTGGGCTGGATTGGTGATCAGCCGGAGAGTAGTCGGCTCCTCTGCCAACACCGCCGCCCCAAAGCCTTCGGGGATGACGAGGAGGGCCGAAGCCTCCCCTTCGTCCATGCGCTTGCGGCCCGGCTCCTCCTCTACGCTTTCGGTCTGGATGACCGGGGTCTGGCCGAGGGCTCCCACCAGGAGTTGGCTGAGCACCGATCGATCCAGATCCGCCACCAGAAGAGAAGCCTTCGGAGCGGGGCCGCTGCTCCCTCCAAAAGCAGTCATAATGAGGGCCGTGATCAGGACCGGGACCCCTAACCAGACCAGCAGGGCCAGGGGATCGCGCAAGCGTCGTCTCAAATCCTTCAGTGTACTGTTCCACAAAAACCTCATCGCTACTCCCGCAGCTCACGGCCCGTCAGTTTGATGAAAAGGCTCTCCAGGCTGGGCTGAATCATGGTTGTCTCGCGGACCTCGGCGCCGGCCGAAGAGAGGGCCGAAAACAGATCGGGCAGTTTACCGGAAGCCCCGCGAACCGATATCGTGAGGTTCTCTTCTCCGGATTCTACGACCTCGACTTCATCCAACTTCTCCAGTGCCCGCCCGGCCACCTTGGGGTCAAATCGACCGCTCAGTCGGACCAGATCACGTTCGCCCAGCATGGCCCTCAGTTCCTGGAGCGTGCCCATGGCGATGAGATTTCCATGATCGATGATGCCGATCCGATCGCAAAGGGTCTGAGCCTCCTCCATATAATGAGTGGTGTAGAGAACACAGCAGCCCTGATTCGCCTGCTCGCGAACGAGATCCAGCAGGCGTACCCGGCTTTGCGGGTCCACCCCGACCGTGGGCTCGTCCAGAAGCAGCACCCTGGGCTGGTGAACGATGCCACAGGCGAAGTTGAGGCGCCTCTTCATTCCACCGCTGAACTGTTTGACGACCGTCCTGGCTCGATCCAGCAGCCCGGCCAACTCCAGAACTTGGCTGATACGCTGTTTCAACTCGGCCCCTCGAAGTCCGTAGGCGCCTCCCCAATAGGAGAGGTTTTCCGCGGCTGAGACTTCTTCATAGAGGGCCGTTTCCTGCGGCACTATGCCCAGGCTCGCCTTGGCCGCTTTACCCTCGGTGACTACGTCGTGACCCAGAACGGAGATGTGGCCCGCTGTGGGCTCGAGCAGGCCTGAAATGCAGCCGATGGTGGTGGACTTGCCGGCTCCGTTGGGGCCGAGCAACCCGAAGATAGAGCCCGGCTGTGCGCTGAAACTGACTCCGTCCACAGCCACCAGGTCGCCATACACTTTTCGCAAATCTTTGACTTCGATCACTCCACCCCTCCCACTCTCAACCCAGGTTTGAGGCTTTGAGTCGAGGCCTTCAATCCCACACTACGACGGTCCGGTCGGCCTCGCTTCGCGGTTCTCTGGTACCTACGGACGGCCGGTTCCGGGTATTCAAAGGGCAGTCATAATTAAGCCACTGCCCCGCCCCCCAGGAAGCCGCCTTTACGTGATCTTCATGTGACCACCGGCTTGGATAGCTAGGAGCCGCTTTTTCGCCGCCCCGGTGCCAGCCTGGATAATGGTCGGCGACGATGCGGCCTACTTGAGTCCATCCAACGTCTACCGCCTCTGCGTATGGTTGACGACCGGCTCTGCCGCTGCGAAGCTCCCCGACTCAGTGGAGAAAAGCCGGTTCCACCAACCCGTCCCCCCCGGCAGTTGCATACCGATCTGATGTACCTGTGGGTCAGGGGCACCAGTTTTTCTTCATCGGGTCATGGACAGCTCTACTCGCCCCTCGTGGTCCACTGGCTCCAAGAGCTTACAAATTGTCAAAGATTAGGTTGGAAGGGGGCCCTGAGACGGACACGTGGTCTGATATTTCGTTTTCACACTCCGTCACCTCGTCCAGCTATGACTGCCAGGCACTTCAGACAGTGGAAGTCTGAAAACATGGAAGACATCCAGCACCAGGTCGCCGGGCTTGCCCCAATCAGCGCTACCCGTCAGTCAACTCTTTGCTCGATGACCTGAAACGTTATCGTTCGGCTTTGCCGGTGTTGGCGCAAAAGCCCACTTGGACCTACCGTTGCCGGAAATACGTCAAACGCCATGCTTTAGGCGTCGCCGCTTCGATCCTCATCCTTCTCTCTTTGGTGACCGGATTGGTCGGTGTGTCCTGGCAGGCCAACCTGGCCGCCAAACAACGGGATCTCGCCCGTTCTGAAGAGAGAAAGGCCAATGAAGTCAAAGATTTTCTGATCGGCCTGTTTGCGGTTGTCGACCCGGGCAAATCGAGGGGTAAAGAATTCACCGCTCGTGAGATCCTTGATCGCGGCGCCGAACGGATCGAGGAAGAGCTCAAGGAAGAGCCGATTATCCAGGCTGAGATCCTGAATGTCGTCGCAAATATCTACCGTAAGCTGGGTGATCTCGATCGATCCTTGGATTTACATCGCAAAGCTCTGGAAAATCTTGAACAGCAAGAGCCGCGGGACGATCGGGCAACTGCCTCGACGCTGAATCTTCTTGGGGTTCTTTATACCTCCAGGGCCTCCAGGGGTGAGTATACAGAGGCTGAGAGAGTTTTTACCCGCTCCCTCGCAATGCGAAGGGAAACCCAGGGTGAAATCAGCGCCGAGGTCGGCTCAAGCATGCATAATCTGGCAGCAATCATGCACAGGAGGGGGAATTACGACGGCGCCGAAATCTATTTCGGAGAAGCCCTGAAGATTTACCGGGAAACACCTGGAAATGAACATCAGGAGGTGGCGCTTGCACTGATGAGTCTCGGCAGCGTTTACGCCCGAAAAGGAGAATTCAAAAGAGCCGAAACCCTCGGCCAACAGGCACTCGCCATCCGCCGAATGATTTGGCAAGACGATCATCCCTTGATCGCCAATAATCTCCAGTCACTTGGATCGATTCATTTTCAGATGGGCGATTTTGCAATGGCGGAACGGTATT
>JBHHYX010000401.1:0-5063 GCA_046757765.1 Acidobacteriota bacterium
AGGCGCACAAGTTGATCGTCTTGTGAACTTCTTCTCGGACTAGGAATTCCCTAGCCCGGATTATGCACCAGGTTTCGTCGCGAGGCGTCGGACGCGCGCGGATGATAACGGCGGCGGAGCAGAAAGCTGGTGAATAGTCCGGGCTAGAGTTCCAAGCGTTCAGCCACGTCCTGGTAATCGGGCGCCTCCGCATAGAGTTTTCCGAATTCGCCGCGAGCTCGGCTGGCCTGGCCCAGCTCCTGGTAGATTCGGGCTCGCTCATAGCGCAGAGCACGCAACAACTGAGGGGAGCGGTCTTTCTTTCTCCGCAACGCGGCCGTCAATACTTCCCTCGCCGCTTCCCGCAAGCCCAGACCTCTGAGCGCCCGAGCCTTATAGAGCATGAGCGCCGCGTGAACCGGGGTCTCGTTGCGGAGGCCCTTACCCAGGCGAACGACCTGGCGACAGCAGGCTTCCTGAGGGGGCTGGGAGTCCAGCAGTAGCTCCGCCAGTGACAGTCTCACCACCACGTCATCAGGCTCGAGCCGCCGCAGGCGTTCCAGGCAGGCCAATGCGTCGCGCTTGCGCCCCAGCCGCTGATAAGCTTCCACCAACCCCAGCAGCACCCCGCGAAGAGTAGGGCCGACATGGGCCAGGACTTCATCCGTGATCGGCAGGCTGAGGAGAGCGGATATGCCGTACCTGGAAAGATGACGGCCCAAACGGCTGTGCTTTTCCGCGGCCCTCTTCAGGTAGTCGGCGGCTTTCTCCAGCCGCTGCCGCTTGAGGGCCAGGAAACCGGCCAGGTAAGCGCCATCGGCCAAATGCGTCGCCTCCTGAAGATGTTTGTACGCACCTGCCTCGTTTCCAAGCGCCAGTTGGCGGAGCCCATCCACCAGTGCCGTCTCCTCTTCAGGAGTGACCAGCCGCTTGAAGAAACCCATTTCCAGCCGGTCTTGGGGGCGGAGGACAGGCGCGCTGGCGCGCCTTGCCGACCGGTTCGGTGCCGTCGTGGTATAGAAGAGCCCCGTGCCTGGAATCCCGAGCGTGGCGCGGGAACCTCGAGGTCCAACCGTTAGTTTGGCGCCGCGGGGGCCAAAGGAAAGCGATCCGCTCGATTTGCTCAGATTCAGGGTCACACCCGGCGCGATCCTGATTCTTCTCCAGAAGCGGAAGCTCATACTCGCCTCCTAGAACCTGTTGAGAGTCCCCCGGCTCTGCCGGGGCACATGTTACTACAGGCTGAAGTTCACGAAACGATCAACTTGTGCGCCGGGCAACAATATACACTCCCAAGTAACGGAACTCCGACCGTGAGGGAAGGGTATCACGGCTCACACTTGTTGTAGCCCCGCTGGTCGCTGACGCTTCCGGCTCCGTTTTCGTTGTCTCTTTCGTGTGCCTCCTTCTCGGCGGTATGAGGTTACTCGCTACCCCGTTTGGCGGCGGTTGTCCGTCCCCCACCGGCCCCGCGCCGGTGGTTCTCGGGTTTGACAACTAGAACTCAGGCGACCCAGCACCCCCCGACCGGCCCTGCGCCGGTGGTTCACCGGTTTGAATACTACAGACCCGCAAGTTCGGTAGCGACCGGCCCGCTTCCAAGACAGCTATACCGATGTCGATTTGAGCTCAACCCTGTTTGGGTTCACACGGCAAATACGGGTCAGTACAATCTGCACCTGGTGATTGTCTGACAGGATCATAATACTCGGACGGGGCAGGCAAATCCGGGGAGGGAAGGCGACCACGGCCAGTTAACAGACAGTGCAACTGGACTTGTTCACCGGGACAGCCGACAGCCCGAAAGGGGACGTCGCAGGAACGGGACTTGGGTGAGCCCGGGGCCAGAGCCGAGCGCGGTGCCGAAGCCGGTGAAATGGGAAGAGAAAGCACTGCCGACGATGACGATGTCACCCTCCCGGTTGCTGGGATAGCTGGTGGGCACTTTGGCCGCTTTTGAAGTGGCCACCGACAGCTGTTAAGCTGCTTCCGCACGGCTCTGAACTCCAGGGCCGGATTCGCTGTTGGTGAAACAGGCCGGCTGGCGGTCTGGCCAAAGTGCTGCTGGTGGGGAGAAGGTGTCCTTGATCCATCGTCGATACCTGAAACTTCTCCTCCTGGCTTTTGCCGTCGGCGCGACGACCCCGGCCTGCATCCGGCCTGCCCCTGCCGGGCCGAGTATCCTCCTCATCTCCATCGACACGCTTCGGGCCGATCACGTCGGCGCCTACGGGTACGAGCGGAACACAACCCCCCATCTGGACCAGCTGGCGGCCCGGGGTGCCCTTTTCGAGCTGGCGATCGCCCAGTCCAACTGGACGGTTCCTTCGGTTGCCAGCCTTCTGACCTCGTTGTATCCGTCCCAGCATGGTGCCGGGCTGTCTGGTGAACCGAGAGTGCTGGAGGAGATGAGGCCGCGGGAAACCTCCCCCTGGGCGCCTTCAATTGCTGTTCTCCTGTCTCAGCAGGGGTACCGGACGGGATTGTTTTCTGCAAATCCTTATCTTCGCGGTAGTCTTGCCACCGGCTTCCAGACGATGGAAGCGAGCCGAAAACCGGCTCCAGCTTTGACCGATCAGTTCCTGGAGTGGATCGAAACAGGAAGCGATCAGCCCTTCTTCGCCCTTCTTCAGTACATCGACCTTCATGTCCCCCTGGTTCCACCGGCTGAGCTGGTCCGGGAGTTTCTCGGGGAAGACGAGCGACCCGACCTCGCCGACTATGCCTTCTGGTCCCATAAGCGCGTCGAAGATGTGCAAAGCCCGGAGTTCCAGCACTACAGAAGGACAAGGCTGGCTCTTTACGACGCCGCGCTTCGCTCCGTCGACCGGGAAATCGGCCGTGCCCTGACCTCCCTTCACCAGAGCGGCCGACTGGAAACGACTCTCGTGGTGATCACCTCCGATCACGGCGAAGAATTCTGGGATCACGTCGCCTTCGGCAGGCTGATGGGAAAGGACCCCCGGCGAATCTGGGGTGTGGGACATGGCCACACCATGTTCCAGGAACTGATTCATGTCCCCCTGATCCTGGCAGGCCCCGGAATCCCGTCAAACCGGCGCATCCCCTGCGGAGTCCGATTGATCGATGTGGCACCGACGCTCCTGGATCTGATCGGCCAAGCCCTTCCGAAGGGGTTCCGGGGCCTCAGCCTGAGGGGACTCCTGCCCCAAGCGTCCGGGTGGTCCGATGACTGCCCGGATACCTTGCCGTTGATTGCGGAATCGGTGGCTTACGGCCTGGAAACCAAGGCCGTCATCTGGAATCGGATGAAGCTCGTCAGGCGGAGCGACGGCATGGAGATGCTTTTCGATCTTTCCGCCGATCCGCTCGAAAGGCGGAATCTGGCGCCGCAGTTCCCTGAGATGACCCGCAGACTGCAGCTCATGCTGCAGGAGGAGATCGGCCAGGAGGCCGACTTTTCCTCCTCCCGGGAACTTCAACTGGACGAAGAGACGCTCCGCCAGCTGCGGTCCCTGGGATATGTCAAATGATCGGGTTAGCCCGATCGCGTGGTCTCTCCTGTATCCGGCTCACGGGGTCCCAGACCGGCCGGGTTCGTGACCGCTGTCGCGTCCGGATTCTCGCTTCTGAAAGTGAGTGCCCTCAGTCAACAGGCTCCTCTTTTGGTTTCCCTCAAGAAGAAAACCGGCTAAGAAGGACGTGAAGGCGGCCGGCTCTACTCTAGGTCCAACAGGCGCCACCCTCCGGGCGAGCGGTGGGCGTGAGCCCGCCGTTTCCTCCTACTCCAGCTGTGGGTTGGCCGCCGCCTGTAGTGACCACTCCCCAGCTGACCCACCCGGAAACGGGAGACTGACGTTGCTCTGCTCCCCACCGCCGGGCCGGCACCCTGCCTGCGGGCAGCGGGAGGGATCTTTTGGCCGGTCAATCTGTTTGGAGCCAGGGGAGAAAGGCGTGTTAACGTTTGTGGCGTTGAGGGCAGTTGAGATTGAGAGTGGAAAAAACGGCGGCCTGACACCCACCGCTCGCCCGGAGCTGGGCAGCAGAGTTCACGTTGACAATCAAATTGGGGGCGGTTGAGACGGAGCTTGTAGTGCTTCAGCAGAAATGAGACTTTCTGCAAGTAGAGGTTCCGGTCCCCCGGTCTGTGATCTCCTACTCGTACGGCGAGGTCAGGTTGGGTGAAGTGACAGTCCGTTGCTTCCCAACAGGGCAAAGGTGTCTCATGTATCATTTCTGGCGGTTTGGGTCTTTCGGGCGACTATTTAGGAAGGCGGGAACGCGACGACTGACAATGGGTAGCAGTACCAGGCTCCTTTTTGTCGCCACGACCTCTCTGAATCGATAGTTATCGATATAGTCGCGAACCTCATCAACAGCGGCTTCTGGCTCTCGACCTTCCATAACCAGCTGGGCCGCAACGTCACGGACATCCAAATACAAGCCAGGCTCGCCGACTTCTTCTACCTCGCGACTGGCCTTCTCAAAACGCTCCTGATAGACTTTGTCGCAATCAGTCTGAAAATACTCATTCTTGAACCTTGCAAATCCGGGGAGTTTTGGATAGAGTGAGGATACCTTCTTCGCCAGTTGCTCTGATTCCAGGCAAGTGCCAATGATATAGAACCAGACATCATTTTGGGTTCCAGGGGGTTCGTTCTCGTCTCTTATCTCCATCAGGGTTTCTCTGACACGCGGCTGGTAGGCTTCTACAACAGGTTCGGCGCGCATCAGTTCCTTGATTTCTGTGAACAATTTGTCTATTTTCCCTTGCTTCCGGAGTTCTTCGATGAGAAAGTCCTCGTTTTCCAGGTTGGAGACATCGATTAACCTGACGGACCGGCGCAGACGGATCAACTTTCTGGTTTTCTGAAGCAGCTCGTCGTGACCTTCCATACTCATCGGAACACACTCCGATTTTCACCTAAGTACCTTTCATTTTCATGGGTGTCCCCCGAACTCCCTTGCTCCTTCATACCTCAAGATGCTATATTGCCGACCGGACGGGATCAAGGAGACGGTGGGAATAGACGGTATCATTGAATCGTTTCCACACATTTAATGGTTAGGCCCACCCCCAAAGGTTGTCAAATGTCCCTCCGCTTTACCTGGGATCCGAGCAA
>JBHHYX010000402.1:0-5038 GCA_046757765.1 Acidobacteriota bacterium
AACCGCAGGCGTAGCCGGGCCTACGTTGAGGATTTCGCGATTGAGGAGCGGCCGATGATGGTGTGAAGATGAGATGCCAAAATGTGAGGTTATTCTTGAGCGAGCCCTAAGTCGAAGGCGCTGCCCTGAGTAGGCTTGCGAGCAGGACCCGGGCAAGCCTACTCGTACGGTATGTCGACCGGGCCGACCGAGCGTAACGCAGTCAGGGGGAATATAGATCGTTTATGAGAAAAGAGAAAACGCGGGTTAGGATTATGGTGCCTGAAGGTGGTGTGGTGTTCTCAGGTCCTTGGGTGGACGCAGGTGAATTGTCGCCCGAGATACAGAGGATCCAGAGCTCGCAGTCCGGAGCTGGTATATTGAGAGGCCGAGACTCGAAGAAACCGTCGGATTGGGCAAATGAAATATCTTCTCGCCGTCGCCATGCCTCTGCTTCTCCTGGCCAATCTCCCCTCGCCGGTCGCGTTTCGATTCGACGACGTCGCTCTCGAGGCGGGACTCGATCAGTTAACCGTCTACGGAGGCCGGAAGACGAACCGATATTTGCTGGAGACGACTGGCTGCGGCGCGGCATTCCTGGACTTCGACAACGATGGCTGGCTGGATGCGTTTCTCGTCAACGGCTCCCGGTTGGAAGGCTTCGGCCGAGGAGAGGCGCCTGTCAGCCACCTCTACAGGAACAACCGTCGGGGTGCATTCATCGATGTCACGTCGACTGCCGGGGTGGGCCGTTCCGGATGGGGCCAGGCCGCCTGCGTCGGTGACTATGACAACAACGGCTACGATGATCTGTTCGTGACCTATTGGGGCCAGAATGTCCTCTATCGCAACAAAGGTGACGGCAGCTTCGAGGAGGTCACCAAGGGGGCGGGGCTGCAACAGGACCGCCGGCGCTGGAACGCGGGATGCGCTTTCGTGGATTACGACCGCGACGGCGATCTTGATCTGTTCGTTGCCAATTATATCGATTTTGACCCCGAAACCACCCCGACTCCGGACTCAGGTCTCTGTTTGTACAAAGGTCTGAGGGTCGCCTGTGGCCCGCCGGGTTTGAGCGGCGGCAAGAACCTCCTCTACCGCAACTCCGGCAAAGGGACCTTCACCGATGTTTCTGATTCCTCTGGAATCGAAAATGCTAACGGGACCTATGGGCTGGGTGTCCTCACCATAGACTACAATGACGATGGCTGGACGGACATCTATGTGGCCAATGACTCCAATCCCAGCGCCCTCTACCGCAACAATAAGGACGGAACCTTCACCGATATCGGGATCATGGCGGGCTGTGCCTACAGCCAGGATGGCAAGCCTCAAGCCGGCATGGGACTCTCGGCTGCGGATTATAATCATGATGGAACTTTGGACATCTTCAAGACCAATTTTGCCGAGGACAGTTCCAACCTCTATCGTAATGAGGGGGACGGTTTCTTCGAGGAGTCCGGCTTTGCGGCCGGGATCGGCATCAACACCCGGTTCCTGGGCTGGGCTTGCGGACTGGTGGACTTCGATCAGGATGGATGGGTCGACATCTTCCAGGTCAACGGTCATGTCTATCCCGAGGTGAATCAGCTCCAGTCGCTCTCCCGCTACAAACAGCCGAAGATCGTCTACCGAAACCGGAGAGATGGGCGATTTGAAGATGTCACCAAAGAAGTTGGGGGAGACGTTCTGATCCCACGGGCGGGGCGGGGAGCTGCCTTTGGAGATTACGACAACGACGGAGATCTGGACGTACTCGTGAATAACGTCAATGATCGTCCCAGCCTTTTCCGCACAACTGTGGAAAATGGTAATCACTGGATTTCGATCCGCCTCGCCGGGGTCAAGTCCAACCGGGACGGCATTGGCGCCAAGGTGCGTTGTCGCGTCGGTGAGATGCAGCTGGTGGACGAAGTTCGCAGCGGAGGCAGTTACTACTCCCAGAACCAGTTCAGGGTCCATTTTGGCCTGGGAAAGGCTGCGCGGGCCGACGAGATCGAGATTCACTGGCCCAGCGGACAAATAGACCGCTTTGAGAACGTTCCGGCAGACCAGTTTTTCGTGGCCGAGGAGGGTGGATCTCTTGATAAGATGAGACCGGATAGAGGGTCAGGCAGCTAGTGGCAATCAAGAAGGTCGAAGGAAGACTGAATTTCTGGCAACGCACGTATGTCCCGGAGATTGTCAGGGGAGTGCGGGTCACGGCCCGCCACTTTTTCCGCAATCTCCTGATACACATCGCCCACCAGTTTGGTTTGGCCCGGTATCTGAGAGGAGCTGAGACCTACCAGTACCCGGAGCAGCGACGGCCGTTGTCGCCCCGTTTGAGAACTTTGCACCGCCTCACGAGAAGAGGGGACGGATCACCCCGGTGTGTGGCCTGCATGATGTGCGAAACGGTTTGTCCCGCCCGCTGCATCCACATTGTTGCCGGTGAACATCCCGACCCTCAAATCGAAAAGTATCCCACCCGTTTTGACATCGACCTGGGTCTGTGTGTTTTCTGCGGCTACTGTGTCGAGGCCTGCCCGGAAGACGCGATTCGAATGGACACGGGAATCCTTGAATTTTCCTCCTACAGCCGCCAGGGGATGGTTTACGACCTGGAAAAGCTGCTCGCCCACTCCCCTCCGTCTCGGAACAGCCGCCAGAGCCTCAGGTCGGGCCCAGCCGCTTCAATCAACCCCTCCTCTGACACGCCCCCCCGCATTTCTCATGAGGGGTGTAGCGAGGTCCACTAGCCCGGATGATGCACCAGGTTTCGTCGCGAGGCGCCGGAAGCGCCGCGCTGACAAGGCGTTACACCCGAGGCCCCCGGAGGCGTAATCGTGGACTACGTCGAGGAGGCCGAGGGTGGGCAACGCAGTCAGCGCAGATGATAACGGCGCCGGAGCAGAAAGCTGGTGAATAGTCCGGGCTAAAAGGCCGTGCTGACGACCAGGATCAGGGAGCAGCTGATCTCTACCTACGTGATCGGGGACTGTCCGCGAATACTTCCCGACTTTCCAGGTTCCGCTCCAGAAAATCCGTTTCGAGTCTGGCCGGGGCCGGCTTTGGCTGGTCGGCGACTTGGTCAACGGCGGCTCAGGTTCGCTCGAAATGCTCCGTTGGACCCGTGATCACGATCCATCCGGATTTGGCCCGGCGCCGACGCTCCGGTTCAGTTTCCATCGAGTTGTCGCCCGGCGCCCGCATCCGGCAGGTAGGAAGAAACTCGGCATCGAAGAGCAAAATTCTCAGAATTCCGCGGCCAGCAGCTCGAGCACAGACCAATCAGGGCATTCGACGGAGGAATTGCACAACGACTTGATCATTTGACAAAGATTGACAGCATATCGCAATAAATCTTTTTCAATTTGCAACGCTTGCGGCAACGTTTTGGGGACGGTAGCTCGTTATAGTTACGTGCAAATCTAGAAAAAGGGGCCGCGAGGCCCGCTAGGAGAAAGACGATGATCCTCATCACCCCCGGAACAAACCTCTGCCGCGAGTCTTTGTCGACGACGAGAGCCCTGGTCATGACTCTCTGCCTGCTGTTGTTTCCTATGATCCTCCACGCTCGGCCCGGTTCCTCGGCGCCAGACGACTTGAGAGCCAAGATGTCCCCGCTGCTCTTGCGGGAAGTAACTCTGCTCAGGGACAACCCACAGTACGACTACCCCATGCCGGTGATCATCCAGGTCAATCGGGACGACTTCCCGGGTGGAGCCCCCGGGCAGCCGGAACGCGCACTTGGATTAATCCGAGGGTACACGGCCCGGTTGACTTCCCGAGAGATCAGCCAAATGGCGGAATCGGACGAAATTGCCTATGTCACTATTGACCCCATCATCCGCGCTTCGGGGGCAGGTCTGGACCCTGTTGACCGGCGTCGATCTGCCCCGGGGGAGTCGCTGGGCGAACTGAGCCGCCGTCCGCGCAATCCCTTCCTGGGGGCGATTGGAGTCGATCAAGCTCAAGTCAAGGGTCGGGATGGGTCCGGTGTCACGGTGGCACTGTTTGATTCCGGTCTCGGCCGTCACCCCGATATCGATTCAAGCCGGATCAAGGCGGCTGTCGATTTCACCTCAGGGACGGCCAGGATGGTTGAGCGCAATAGTGATGAATACGGTCACGGAACCCATGTGGCCGGGATCATCGGAGGATCCGGGCTCAGCTCCGGGGGGTTCTACAGAGGGGTGGCTCCGGCTGTGGATTTTGTCGATCTCAAAGTGACTGGAGAAGACGGTTCGGGATTGACGAGCAATGTCATCAGGGCGATTCAGTGGGTCATTGAGAACAAGAAGGTCTACGGCATTCAAGTGGCCAACTTCTCGGTCAGCCATCCGCCCATCGAATCCTACCGGGACTCGCCACTCTCCCAGGCCGTCGAGAAGCTGGTGGCAGCGGGTGTCGTGGCTGTGGCGTCGGCCGGAAACCTGGGCCGGACGCAACGGTATGCGAAGGTCTTCGGTGCCATCGGCAGCCCCGGGTACTCTCCTGCTGTGATCACTGTCTATCCGGTCAACACACGGGGAACAGCCAGGCACGCGGATGATATTGCCACGACCTATGGCTCGCGCGGGCCCACCTATCTCGACCGTCTCTTCAAGCCCGACATCGCGGCTCCCGGCAACAAGATCCCATCACTTCTGGCGGCCGGCAGTGTCTTGTCCCGGGCGCGTCCCCAGTTGGTGGTCAATGGACGCTACTTCGTGATGAGCGGCGCCAGTATGGCAACTCCTTTCGTGACCGGAACTGTGGCTATGATGTTGCAGACCAATCCCGATCTAACGACCAGTCTGGTGAAGGCCGCGCTTCTGGTGACGGCCGTCAAGTTGGCCCAGCCACATCTTTTGGAACAGGGCAATGGCCTGTTGAATGCACGCCTGGCTGTTGAGCTGGCCAGCAACGTCGACGTGGACAATCGGACTTTGCGCCATCCTCTGTCGCCCACCTGGCTGCTCGACGGTGAACTAGTGTGGGCCAGCGGAGGACACGGCATGCTGTCCCAGCATCTCGCCACTCTCGGCAGGCTGTGGGACGACCAGGTGCTGTGGGACGACCAGGTGCTGTGGGA
>JBHHYX010000403.1:0-4966 GCA_046757765.1 Acidobacteriota bacterium
AGCGCGGATGATAACGGCGCCGCAGCAGAAAGCTGGTGAATAGTCCGGGCTAGAGTGGATACTCGTCCAGAATCTCAATGGCCGCCTCGACGGCGGATTGGATGGAGACATCCTGGACCGATCTTGTTCGGCGGGAAAAGAGTTCGACCTTACCCTCGGACACTTTTCGGCCCACCGTGATGCGTACCGGAAACCCGATCAGTTCCGCGTCCTTGAACTTGACGCCGGGGCGCTCCTGGCGATCGTCCAATAGAGAATCGATGCCTCGGCCCAGCAGCCGCTCATGAATCTCCCCGGCGACTCGATTCTGCTCGGGGTCGGTCGCTCGGATGAGGGTGACCACAGCTTCGAAGGGAGCAATGCTCCGCGGCCAGGCAATGCCCAAATCATCATGGTAGAGTTCCACCGCCGCCACCATGATTCGTTCCAACCCGATGCCGTAGCTCCCCATGATCACCGGGATCTGCTTGTCGTGCTGATCCAGAACCGACAAGCCCATCGCCCGGCTGTACTTATAACCCAGTTTGAAGATATGTCCCACTTCGACCGCTTTGCTGACACTCAACGGCTTCCCGCAGCGGGAGCACGCGTCCCCCTCGTTGACCTCGGTCAGATCATGATAGGAAGCCGCAAAATCCCGCCCCGGGCAGACGTTCTTGAGGTGAAAATCGTCTCGGTTGGCGCCGCAGACCAAGTTTCTCCTGCCCTGGAGCGCCAGGTCGGCCAGGATGGGAACGCCCTCCAGCGAAACGGGGCCCAGACTGCCGGGTGAGGCCCCGAACGCCTCTTCAATTTCCGGAGGGGTCGCGGGTCGAAACAGATCGGTTCCCAGGGCGGAGACGAGTTTCATCTCATTCAACGAATGGTCTCCTCGCAGGAGGAGAAGATGGGTCTTACCGTCCACGATGTAGACGATCGACTTGATTTGGCGACTCTTGGGAATCCTCAAGAAATCGCTCACCTCTTGAATCGTTTTCCGGCCCGGCGTAGAGATCCGCCGCGGCGGCAGGTCGGTGTCCGGATCCTTCACTTCCTCGACCCTGGAGACGGCCCGCTCCAGGTTGGCGGCGTAACCGCAGCCACAGGTCACCACCCGATCCTCGCCGGCATCGCTCCTGACCATGAACTCCTGCGACTCGCTACCGCCCATTGCGCCCGAATGGGCCTCGACGGCGATATACTCCAGCCCGCAGCGATCAAAAATGGCCCGATACGCCCCATCGTGCCGCTTGTAGCTCGCGTCCAGTCCCGTCGAATCCACGTCAAAGCTGTAGGAGTCCTTCATCGTGAACTGGCGGACCCGCAGGAGCCCGGACTTGGGACGGGGTTCGTCCCGAAACTTGGTCTGAATCTGATACCAGATCTGGGGCAGATCTCTATAGGAGCGGATTTCGTCGCGGGCAATGGAGGTGAAGATCTCTTCATGCGTCATGCCCAGACACATGTCGCGGCCGGCGCGGTCTTTGAGCCGGAACATCGCCTCACCCATCTCGGTCCAGCGACCCGATTCGATCCAGAGATCAGCGGGATGAAGCGCCGGCAAGAGGAACTCCTGGGCGCCGATAGTTTCCATCTCCTCCCGGATGATCCGCTCGATCTTGAGCAGGGTGCGCCGGGCCAGCGGCAGATAGGAGTAAATGCCGGCGCCCAACTGACGGATGAACCCCGCTCTCAGAAGCAGCCGGTGAGAGGGCGCCTCCGCCTCTGCTGGAACGCTTCGAAGGGTGGGGCTGAAGAGTTTCGACCATCGCATGGAGCGCCCACTTTTAACCGTTTGACCGGGTCAAGTCAAGTGGGCTACCATGCCCAACGGGGCAGTTGACCAGCGCGCTTTGCGGTCACAGGCTCCCGCCCTGAAGTTCCAGCCACGCCTCCTCGAAGTGGAGAATGCCATGAACCGACGACTCCCACAAGTGGACCCCCAGGTGGCCGAAGCCATCTATCAGGAAACCCGACGGCAGTCCGAAACCCTGGAGCTGATCGCCTCCGAGAATTTCGTCAGCGAAGCCGTTCTCGAGGCGGCCGGCTCGGTCTTCACCAACAAGTATGCGGAAGGCTATCCGGGGCGTCGCTATTACGGGGGCTGTGAGCATGTCGATGTGGTCGAACGCCTGGCTATTTCGCGAGCCAAGGCGCTTTTCGCCGCCCAGCATGCCAATGTCCAACCCCACTGCGGTACCCAGGCCAACATGGCCGCCTATCTTTCGGTCTTGAAGCCGGGAGACAAGATCCTGGGGATGAACCTCTCTCACGGCGGACACTTGACTCACGGCCACCCGCTGAACTTCTCGGGCAAGTTTTTCCAGGTCGTCCCCTATGGTGTCGACAAAGAGACCGAACAGATTGATTATGACGCTTTGGAAGATCTGGCCGAGAAGGAGCAGCCCCGGATGATCGTTGCCGGCGCCAGCGCCTACAGTCGCATTATTGATTTTGACCGAATGGGAAGGATCGCCCGTAAAGTGGGCGCCTTCCTGATGGCCGACATCGCCCATATCGCGGGGCTGGTGGCGGCCGGCCTGCACCCCAGTCCAGTCCCTCACGCGGATCTGGTGACGACCACCACCCACAAGACGCTCCGAGGACCCCGAAGCGGGTTGATCCTGTGCAAGGACGAACTGAAGAAAACCGTCAACCGGCTTGTTTTTCCCGGCGTACAAGGCGGGCCGCTGGTTCATATCATCGCGGCCAAGGCCGTCTGTTTCAAAGAAGCTCTCGGCCAGGAGTTCAAGGATTACCAGAAGCAGATCGTCGCCAACGCCAAGGCGCTGGCCGCGAGTTTGACGGATGAAGGTTTCCGGATCGTATCGGGTGGGACCGACAACCATCTCTTCCTGCTGGATGTCTTCAGCAAAGGGATCACCGGCAAGCAGGCCGAGGAGGCTCTGGAGAAGGCGGCAATCACCGTCAACAAGAATACGATCCCCTTCGATGTTCATCCGCCGCTGGTCACCAGCGGGATTCGCATCGGCACCCCGGCCTTGACGACGCGAGGCATGAGGGAAGAGGAGATGGGCCTGATTGGAAAATGGATCGCACGGGTTCTGAGCGAGGTGAACAAGGAGTCGGTTCAGCTGGAGATCAGAAGCGAAGTCAAGGCTCTGACCCGAGGCTTTCCACTCTACGCCGGACGCCTCGCGGCGAGTGAAGCGATTGTCGGTTAAACGTTCGATCAACAACCTGACCATTGACGAGATTTTCGCTCCGGACGGCATTCTGGCCACTCGCCTGGACCGTTTTGAATATCGTCCTTCTCAACGGGTGATGGCGCGTGCAGTGCTCGAGGCCATCCGCCAACGGCGACACTTGTGCGTCGAAGCCGGAACCGGCACCGGCAAGACGCTCGCGTATCTCATTCCCGCCCTCTTCAGCCAGAAGAGAGTCATCGTCTCGACCGCCACAAAGAACCTTCAAGATCAACTCTTCTTGAAGGACATCCCCTTCCTCCGTCGCCATCTGCTGCCCCAACTGTCCGTCACCTATATGAAGGGACGACAGAACTACTTGTGCTGGAAGCGTCTGGAAGAACACAATCCCCTGCTGCCTCTGGGCGGTTTCCGCAAGGATCTCAAACGGATTTCCCGGTGGGCCGGGAAAAGTGAGACGGGAGACCGCGCCGAGCTCGACTGGATCGGCGATTCCGACCCCTTGTGGCAGGCGCTGGATGCGCGCAGAGAAATCTGCGTGGGCCAAAAATGCGCTCATTTTGAACGCTGCTTCGTGACCAGGATGCGCCAGAAGGCGTTCGAGTCCGACCTGATCCTCGTCAATCACGCCCTGCTCTTCGCCAATCTCGCCCTCCAAACCGACGAAATCGGCAAGATCCTGCCCGACTTTGCCGTACTCATCCTGGATGAAGCCCATGAGATCGAAGAGGTGGCCGCAAACTATTTCGGCAAGCGGCTGAGCAACTACCAGTTGGAAGAACTCTACCGCGATTTCTCGAGCGCCTTCCCGAAATCTCTGCGTCAGCCCCTTTCCAGCTTGCAACGAACTTCAGCAGCCTTGTTCGAGGCTTTACCGGGCGGGGAAGGTCGCCATTCACTCAACTTTTTTCGAACCTCGGCTGGGGCCCTCATCGACCTTCGCCTCGAGCTCCTGGAGGGCTATGGCGCGCTCAGCAGGAGCCTGAAGCTCCTCTATTCAGAACTGCACCTTTCCCGGAGACGTCCGGCCGAGTGGGAACCGCTGATTCGTCGCCTGGAAAACCTCTCCTCCAGTCTGGATCAGGTATTCGCGCTGGAGGACTTCGAGCACGTCTACTGGTTCGAAAAACGAGGCCGCGGTCTGTTCCTGCACGCCACTCCGATCGATATCGCCAGCATCATCCGCGAGCAACTCTTCCAGAAGACGGAAGTCGCCATTCTCACCTCGGCCACTCTGTCAACGGATGGAAGTTTCAGTTACATCAAAGAGCGTGTCGGTCTGGACAAGCCCGAAGAACTCATTGTGCCGGGAGAGTTCGACTACTCTCGACAATCCATTCTCTATATCCCGCGCTCGTTTCCAGGACCCCGCTCGCCACACTATTTTCGGAGTGCTTTGGGGGAGATCGAGGCAATACTCGAGATCACCCAGGGACACGCTTTTCTGCTTTTCACCAGCTTTTATCAGATGAACCGCTTTCACGAAGCCCTCTCGACGAGCATGAGGTTCCCCCTCCTGAAGCAAGGAGAAAGGCCCAGGAACCGCTTGTTGGAGCTCTTCAAAGCCACTCCTCACGCCGTTCTGTGTGCCACTTCCAGCTTCTGGCAAGGCGTCGACGTGCAGGGTGAAGCGCTGCGCGCGGTCATCATTGATAAACTGCCTTTCCAGGTTCCCACTGAACCCCTCATCGCAGCTCGCATCCATCACCTCGAGAGCCAGGGGGAGAACGCTTTCCTGAAGTACTCGGTTCCCAACGCGATCATCACCCTGAAGCAGGGATTGGGTCGGCTCATTCGCTCCCGGCGGGACTGCGGAATCC
>JBHHYX010000404.1:0-4933 GCA_046757765.1 Acidobacteriota bacterium
CGGCGGTCAGCGCTGTAGGCGCGACTCACCAAATCCGTCAGTCCCAGAGGTAGCGTTCGTCAAAGTCTATAGTCCCTCCTCTTCCTGTTGCGGTTGTACCCCTTTGTGAATCGCGCTTTCAGCGCTGAAATCCCGTGCCCGTCGTTTCCTGGGGCGTTGCCCCAGGCTAAACTGAGCCAGGCCTTTGGCCTGTATTCCTTGTGGGTATCGGCTGGCCGACAGCCGAAGGCGGGTAACCACAGGTACGACCGGTGCGACCTTGGCTTAGTCTGGTCCAGCGCAGGCTTGCGGGCAAAGGGCAGCGCTAGGCTGGAAAGATGGGGTGACGCAGCTTGCGCAACGCCTTGCATTCGATCTGGCGAATACGTTCTCGGGTGACTGAAAAGCGTCTTCCCACTTCTTCCAAGGTCCGCTCGTCACCCCCTCCAATGCCAAAGCGCATCCGAACAACCTCCTCCTCTCGTGGGGTCAACCCCCGCAGTGCGGCGGCAGTCTGCTCCATGAGATTCAGGTCAACGGCTGCTTCCACCGGTGACCTCACACCGCAGTCCTCAATGAAGTCCCCGAGTTGGCTGTCCCGCTCGCTCCCAATGGGGGCTTCAAGAGAGACGGGTTGTTGAGCGATCTTCAGGATCTTTCGAACTTCCTTCACCGAGATGTCCATTCTCTGGGCGATCTCTTCCCTGGTGGGCTCTCTTCTCAGCTCTTTGACCAGAGAGCGCGAGGTCTTGATCAACTTGTTGATCCTCTCAACCATGTGCACCGGGATGCGGATGGTGCGGGACTGATCGGCGATGGCCCGAGTGATCGCCTGTCGAATCCACCAGTAAGCATAGGTAGAGAATTTGTAGCCTCGCTTGTACTCGAATTTGTCCACCGCCTTCATCAAGCCGATGTTGCCTTCCTGGATCAGGTCCTGAAAGCCCACGCCGCGGTTGTAATACTTCTTGGCAATGGAAACCACCAGGCGCAGATTGGCTTCGACCAGTTCCTTCTTGGCAACGTCGGCTTCCAGCTGACTTCTCTTGATGCGAGCCAGGGAACGCTTCAAATCAGCTGGACTGGAGAGGGTGTCATCCTCAATCTCGCCCAGTTCCTTCCCAATGTCCCGGAGGCGGGATTGGATTTTTCTGGACTCTTCGAGCTTGAGCGGCGACTGCATCAATTTTGTCAGTTTTTCGGCTTCCCCCTCCAGGTCCACGACGCGCCTCACGGTCTCCTCCAGGCAATCCACCAGACGCCCCCGAACAGGGTCGCTGAGATTCAAGGCCTGAATGTGGCGGGCCATGAGAATGCGAGAGCGGGCCATCTGGCGGGCCAATCGCCGGTGCTTCGAGCTTTGCCGCCCGGTGCCGCGCAGCTGGCTCCACAGCTTGCCCCCTCTCGCCTGCAATTGGCTGATCTGACTGATCTGTCCCAGGATCTCGCGGTGCCGGCCTTCGAGTGCCTCTCGGGTTTTCCCGGCACCGTTCAGCTTCACCAGTGCCGCAACCCGCAACTCTCCTCTTCTCGTTTGTTCGCCCAAGCGGAGGATTTGTCTCACGGCCACACCCGAGCGGGAAAGAGTCTTCAGCACAGCCGCCTGGTGCGTCTCAATCCGCTTGGCAATCTCAACCTCGGCCTCCCGAGCCAGAAGAGGAACTGTTCCCATCTCCCGCAAGTACATTCGGAGCGGTTCAACGCCCAGGTCGTCCGTCGCCAGATTTCCGCCATGATGACGCGTCTCCCGCCCCACTTGGGCCCGGGTCCGGTGGGACTCTCCTTCAACCAGAGCTCCGGAATCGACAATCTCCGCGTCGGCCACAAGGTAGAGACCGCAATCGCGGTCTGGCGACTCGACCGTCCGATCTGAGGGAATCTCTCCGTCCGAGGACCGTTTTCCCCCGCCCCACTCGGCCTTTCCCGCAAGGTCATCCAACCGGTCGTCTATCGACAAGGTACAGTTTCTCCTTTGCTGAGCGTTTTAGAAGAATAGAATACCAGACTGTGGTCTTCGCTGCTTTGTTTGTGCCTCCCAAAAAAGGCAACTAAGGGCTCGCGCAAGAATAACTTCACATTTTGGCATCCCATCTTCACGCCATCTTCGGCCGCTCCTCAATCGCGAAATCCTCAACGTAGGCCCGGCTACGCCTGCGGTTTCGCTCAATCGTTCGCGGCCAAATCTGGCGCAAATCTGAGCGCCAACTCTGCCAATCTATTCTTGCGCAAACCCTAACCCGAATTTCTCACACTCGATCGTAGCGAGGCGGTGGAGATGCGGGCATATCCGTCGCCGTAGTAGCTTGGGTGTGAGAAATGCGACCCTAAGGTGGTCGGAACTCTCCTGATGGCTGGACAAGACGATCACTTTGTTTTGTCAGCCGTCCTGGCGACGGTCTCGCCCTTCACGTAGCGGTCGTACCATTGAAGATATCGCTGGTAGCGATCCTTCTGGAAGGAGGGTCGGCGAATGCCGTGGTGCTCGCCTGGATAGACGACCAATTCGGTGGTCCTGCCCAGTCGGCGCAAGGCCTGGTACAGTTGCTCCGAGTTGAGGACGGGGACGTTCCAGTCCTTTTCGCCGCCCATGATGAGCGTGGGCGTGACGATATTCTGCACGTAGTTGAAGGGAGAGAGCTTCTCCCACAGCTCGCGATTCTCCCAAGGCAGTCCCAGTTCCTTTTCCCACCAGTACTGGTAGTGGTCGTGCCCATAATTGGCCACGTAGAGCACTTCGCTGGCCCCCGAGATGGCCCCCTTGAAACGGTCGCTCTGCGTGATCACATAGTTGGTCAGGATGCCGCCGTAGGACCATCCGCCGACTCCCAGACGTTGGGGATCGGCGTAGCCTTTCCGGATGGCATAATCGACGGCCCCCATGACGTCTTCGAAGTCCTTCTTCCCCCAGCTCCGGTAGATCCCCATCGAGAAGTCACGGCCGTAGCCGGACGATCCTCGAGGATTGCTCAGAACGACCACATAGCCATGAGCCGCGAAGAGCTGGGCCTCGAAATTGAAGCTGAAATCATATTGTGATACCGGTCCGCCGTGAATTCTCAGGAGTGTGGGATAGGTCAGCTTTGGGTTGAAATCCGGAGGCGTGAAGATGAAGCCTTCGATTTCAGTGCCATCCTTGCTGGGGAAATGGACGTTTTCGACTTTGGCCAGTCGCAGCCGGGCCAGTAGCTCTCCGTTGGCCTTGCTGAGCTGGTGCAGCTCTCCCCCCTTCAAGGCGAATATCTCTGGCGGGAGGTGGGGCTCGCTGTTGAGGGCGACGATCTCCCCGTGCTTGCCGTAGCGGAACGCTCTGATGCTTCGTGATCCCGAGATGGGACGGGTCAGCTCGCCTCCCCCCAGGTCGATCCTGGCCAGGTGTCTTTCGGCGCTGTCTTCGAGAAGAAAGAGGATGGAATCCCCATCGGTCGAAAAGCGGGGGCTGGAGACGTTGCGATCCAGAGACTTGGCGAGTAGCCGGGGCGTCCCGCCCCGGGAGGAAACGACCGCCAGATTGCTGGTCGCGTACCAAAGTATCTCCGGCTCCGTGACGGTGACATAGCAGAGTTGTGCACCATCGGGACTCCATGAGGGCTGTGTGTCCGATCCGGGGTTGGTGGTCACCTGAAGCAGGGTCTTTCCTTTGTCTGAATTGTCGGCCGAAACGATCCAGATGTCCGAATTGGAGTTGCCGTCCGGTTCTTCGGTCCGGTTGCTGACAAAAGCCACCAGCTTGCCATCCGGGCTCCAGGCCGCCTGAGAGTCGTCATAGTCGCCTGATGTGATCTGGCTGGTCTCCTTTGTCTCCAGGTCAAAGACGTAAAGATGTGTTCGACGCCGGTCCAGGTAGCCGATGTTGTCCCGTTTGAACTGGAGGCGATCGATGACCCAGGGATCGGGTTTCTTCTCTTTTTTTTCTTTCTCATCCATCAGGTCTTCCGGTTTCGGGTCCTGGAGGGTCAGGAGAAGCCTCCGCCCATCAGGCGACCACTCAAAGCCCCGAACGCCTTGCTTCACCCGGGTGCGTTGTCTGGCGTCACCTCCCCTTCTATCCAATGTCCAAACCTGCGTTTTGCCATCGTTTCGGCTGGCTTGAAAGGCCAGATACTTACCGTCGGGACTCCATCGCGGTCGGCTGGCCGAATACCCTTTGGCCGTCATCCGGATCTCCTCGCCTCCGGAAGCCGGAACCATCCAGATCGAAGTTTCTGATTTGTCTTTCTTCAGGTCGGCAGTGGAGACAGTATAGGCGACCCACTCACCCTCTGGACTGATCTCTGGACTGCCCACTCGTTTGATTCTGAAGAAGTCCTCCACCTGTAGGTTCCGTTTTGGCGGGGGTGCGGCCAGGGAGAACCCAGCCCCCGAGGCGATCACGACCAGGAGCCAGGCAAGGAGGGGGCGGAATGGGTCCGATGCCCTCTTCCTCGCATTTCTTGAGCAGACCAGGTGATCGTTCTCCATCATTAACTTGCTTCCTTCCCATGTTTGTCGACTCTTCACCTTCACCGGTTCACTGCGCCCGGACCCTTCTGCCCGGTCGACATCGCGCTGCGTCCAGGCGGCCGTGGTAACGAGCAACCTCATACGGCCGGGCCGGTCAGAAGAGAGTGTAGATGAACGGAGCCGCGGCCGAGCCTGAGAGGAGAATGAGCAGGCTCACCAAGAGCAAGACCACAATGATGGGGGTCAGCCACCACCTCTTGTTGTCTTGGAGATAGTAGCAGAACTCTCTCAATAAGCCGGCTTTCGACTGCCGGGCTTCCGCTTCGAAGCGTTCCCTGTCGGGCCGGCCGTTTTCAGCGGCCGAGGGATGATCTGCCATTCTTCAAGTTTCCTCCTTTCATGCCCGTCTACGCAAGGCCAAGTCTGCCGCCCGGTCACTGAACCACGAACTTAAGGGCGCGCGCAAGAATAACTTCACATTTTGGCATCTCATCTTCACACCATCTCCGGCCGC
>JBHHYX010000405.1:0-4926 GCA_046757765.1 Acidobacteriota bacterium
AGACGCGGGCATATCCGTCGCCGTAGTAGATTGGGTGTGAGAAATGCGGGCTAGGTCTCTCGCCCCCATGAAAGTCCGGTCCACGCCAACCCCTCCCTTTTGCGTTTCCTCAGTGCCCCTATTCTCCGGCCGCCGTGACTGCCAGGGCGGTCCGGATCGCCTGTTTCAACGCCTCCAGCCCGGCCTCCCGCTCGGGAGGAAGATGGATTCGAAGCGCTCGCCGCCGCCGCTCGTTTAGAACCTGGAAGTCGCCATCCGCCTGAGCAGCCTCCACCACTCCAAAGGTGTACGTCTGGCCGGGAACGCGGATGTCTTTGGCGTTCTCGCTGGTGATTTGAAGGAACACGCCGGTATTGGGTCCGCCCTTGTAGGCCTGCCCGGTTGAATGGAGGAAACGGGGCCCGAACCCAAGGCATGTCGCGACCCGGTAACGGTCTCGCACCGCTTGCCGAATCCCCTGCAGCCGCTCCTGGTTGGCCCGGCTCCTCTCGATGTAGGCGAGTATCCCCAAATAGTCGCCGCCCCGCAGTCGCTGCAGGTGAGCACGGAGAAAGGCGGGCAGGGAGGGATCTCGATTGGCTACTTTCCGCAACTCCTCGACTTCTTCATCGCGGGCAAACAGCTGCAGGCCTCCTTGCTCAAAAAAGGGCGATTCGACCGGTAAAGCCCCGCTTCTTTCATACTTCTCCGTGAGTGCGCGTGTCGCCACCTTGCTCGCCTCGACATCAGGCTGGTCAAAGGGGTTGACGCCTATGATTGAACCCGCCACGGCCGTCGCGATCTCCCAACGGAAGAACTCTCTTCCCAAGTCGTAGAGGTCTTTCAGGGAGAGCCGCACAACCGGGTGGCCGGCCTCCGCGATCTTCGAAACCGCCTGATCCTGGGCCTGGTCGGGCGATGTCTCCAGTCGGAGGTAGACAAAAACCCGATCTTCACTGTAAACCTCCGGGGGGCCCACCTGCTCGCCATCGACGGGGATCAGTCCCTTGTTCATCTTGCCCGTCGACTCGGCCAACAGCTGTTCGAGCCAGGCGCCAAAATCGCGGATCTGGGGGGATGCAACGAGGGTCACCTTGTCCCGACCCGAGATTCCACAGAGACCCAGAATCACACCCAGAACCACACCGGGATTGTCCTGAACAGGCACACGCGGAGAGCAGGCAACTGCCATCTGGTTGGCCCGGTCAAGGAGTTTCCCCACCTCCACACCCATCACAACCGCCGGCACCATCCCGAAGTTGGACAGCGCCGAGTAGCGGCCGCCGACACTGGGCAGGCCAAAATAGACATGGCGAAACCCGTCCTCCTCGGCAACCCGGTGCAAGTCTGACCCTGGATCGGTCACGGCGACAAAATGTGAGCCTACGCGCTCATTGCCGATTGCCTCTTTGGCCCGTTGGAGGAAATACTTTTTGAAAATGTTCGGCTCCAGGGTTGAACCGGATTTGCTGGACACGATGAAGAGCGTCTTGGCCAAATCGACTTCGGCCGCCACCGCGGCGATTTGCTGGGGGTCGGTGGAGTCGAGGACAGAGAGCAGCGGGTAGCCCACAACCCGACCAAAGGAGTGTTTGAGGACATCGGGACAAAGACTCGACCCGCCCATGCCCAGGAGCAGGACATGGGTGAAGCCAGCTTTCTTGACCTCACCCGCCAGCCGGTTGAGTTCTTTGATGCGGTCACTCTGATCGTCTGTGATTCCCAGCCAACCCAGCCATTTCGACTCCTCTCCATGGGTCCACAAAGAGGCGTCGCCCGACCACAAGCGCCGCGCCTTGCCGTTGGCCCTCCAATCCTCGAGTGTGGACTCGAGAGCCGCATTGAGATCCGCCGGCAGGCTGTGCCACTGCCGCACCGCTTCACCCGTTGACTTCGAACCGAAGCGTGAATCCACTGACTACACCAATCGAATCGGGGTAAAAATATGGATGACCGGCAACTCCATCAAGGCAATCCATCGAACCGCCGACCTCGCAGTATCACCTGGCCGGCATTGCCCACAAAAGATCTCCCGTGGAGCAGAATGCGTCCGCCCTGCGTGCGTTGCGCTCGGTCGGCTCGACCTACTGTACGTCCGTGCGGGCCTGCGTCGCAAGGGCAGCGCCTTGGACCCCCATGACCAACGCCTGTGAGAAATCTGGGCCAGGTTTGAACTACTTCCTGGTGGAACCGTTGCGACCCTGGCCTTTCGAGATTCCGGTCCGGTCCACCACGAGTTCCGGGTACTTTCGGCGGAAGGTTTCGGCGATGTGACAGTTCCAACAGACCGGCAAGTAGGTGGAAAGGATCTCCGGGATCTGTTCGGGCCGGAATTCGCTCCACATCGCCGTTTCTCGATTAGGCTTCATCAAACCGGGCTTACGGTCATGCCAGTGAATCTCTTGAAATGGCTTTCCACATAAGACGCAAGATTTCCCCCGGTACCATCTCACGAGGAGGGTGCGCAGCAGACAATCCTGGGGGGCATCCTCGATCTGGGCCAGACACTGCTGGCCGCAGCCCCGGCGTTCCGGCCATCTGGAACAACGACTCAACCGAAGTTTGGAAGTCCCAAACAAACCACTCACAGCGGCCCACCCGGCATCCACTTCAACCGCCGCGGGCCTTCCGGTTTCTGGACAAGTGACCACCCCCTTGCCTCGAAACTTGAGGTAGGACCGCCCGGCCGTTCGAGCGAGGAAATAGAGTACCCCGGCTGCCAGCAGAGCGGCAATGAAAAAAAATGGAGTAGCCATTTCCGGCCTCCCTTTGATTGCAACCAAGATCTCGATCGCGACACAAGTCGCCAATCGGGCGGGTTGATTCGGATGGCCACGACGAACAGCGAGCCGACTTCAGAAGGACTTGGTGAGAATTACCTGCTCGGGAATGTCTCCTCTCTTGACCGTCATTTGCACTCTAGGGGACTGGCCGTTCTCAACGACCCAAGGCAACCGAAACACCAAGGTCTCAGCAGGCCCAAGCGAGCCCTGTTCGCTCAGCTCAACCTGGTGCTTTCTGACTACCTTACCCTTTTCAAGGGCCTCAAATGCGGGCCGGTATTCGGTGGCTGGGTGGAGACTCAGCGGATGCCCCACTGCGGCATTGGTGACAGAGAGGGACGTCTTCTCGCTGTGCCTTTCAATTTGAAACTCCAACGCCACTGCCGGTAATGATTGCGATGACAGACCCCACAAGTTTCCACACTTTGAGCCCAAGCCAACGGGGGCAAAAAAGTCAACACGGACAAACAGAACAGGATTGCTTTCATGCCAGACTCCCTTCCGTCAGAGGAATCCCTCCGCTGAGTCCCGCACCACTGGGCATTCAGCAATTTCAGTGCCAACCTGGACTGCCACATGCCTGAGATGAAGGCACAAGTCACAATCGGCTCAACAGGGGAGGGGACCAGCGGCCTCGCCTTCTGGGCGGGATGACCTACGCCGGTGATAGCGAAGAACTCGAAGCGTTGGGCCGGCAAGACGTTACGAGCGAGGCGCCGAAGGCGTACTACTTGCCCACTACGGCCAGGAGGCCAAGGGCGGGCAACGCAGTCGGCGTGGAGGAATCCGGTTTCGCTCAGGAGTTGGGTCAACGCTTCTGTTCGGGGGGCGTCCCAAGTCGCCACAGCTGGGGCGGATCACTCAGCCGAGCCCAGCCGGACTTGGTGAAATCCCTCAAGGGGCGGCGATGGTGATAGTCGCAGTCGGCGTTCCCAGTTCGGAAGCCGAGCCACAGAACTTCCGGGGAGCCTCGGTCGTAGCGCCTTGTCAGCGTGGCGCTTCCGGCTCTTCGCTACGACCAGGTGTGAGAAATCCGGGCTAAGCCAGGACATAACCTCTTCGGCTCCGGAACACCAGCCCCTTCTCTTCCAAAAGCTCCAGGTGCGCGTTGACCTCGCCGGCGCCCAGAACAATATGAAAACTCTTCAGTTGTCCGAAAAGGGCTTGGGCAATTTCGTAAACGCTCCTGGGCGGCCCGGTCCGCAGCGCGTCCAGAATGGCCTGATCTCTCTCCCTGTGGTGCTGGAGGATGTGCTGGATCCGTGAAACCGGGTCCTGAATGCTCTGTCCGTGGCCGGGAAGCACGAGAAGTTGGCCATCTTGCAAAGAGAGAAGCCTTGAGAGAGAGTCGAGGAATCGGCCCAGCATGCCGCTGCGCTCGAGGTCCCCGGCGCCGACGTTGGGCGTGTAGTCGGGGAGCAGGTGGTCGCCACTGAAGAGGAAGTCGTGATACCTGAGGCAGATCGAACCCTGAGTGTGCCCCGGCATGTGGAGCACCTCAATCTCACCCTCTCCCGCGACCAGCCTCTGGCCCTCCCTCAGTGGCTCCGCCGGCGCCGACCGGGCCAGACCCCCGGCAAGCGTTAGAGCCTGTTTCAAAGCGTCGACTTCCGATTCGGGCGCGCCCCAGTCCTTCAGGCGCTCGAGAGTGACTCGCAGAAAATGCTCCCGCCGCTCCTGAAAATGGGTCACATCGGGCCAATCCTCTTGGTGTACGAAAACGCTCGCTCCGGAGCGCTCCCCAACAACCTTTGCCAGGCCCATGTGGTCCGGATGCTTATGGGTCAGGATGACCTGCTCGACTTCCTCAAGATGGAAACCGTGTTTCTGGAGGCCCTCCTCCAGAGCCCGAAGCGCTTCTGGCGTCCCGATTCCCGTGTCAATCATGGTCAGGGGCCGGCCGGCGATGATCCAGACGTTGACATCACTTTCGAAGTAAGGATTGGGTACCGCGATGCGGTAGATCGGAGGTTCGTTCGTCGTCACAGCTTTCACACTTGACAAGCAGGGCCACTCTTTACCCGGCCTTCGCCGGTGTCGACAGCGAGCGCGTCATGGGTAGAATAGCCTACCTCGTCGTGCCCCCCCAGTGGAATCGTTCTCCTCCATGACGCGACCCTTTCAGACACTATGTAGAAGGCTCGGCGGATGCGGGCTTGCTCTT
>JBHHYX010000406.1:0-4909 GCA_046757765.1 Acidobacteriota bacterium
CAGTCTGCGCTGCTGGCAACTGGGAGGTGGATGCGGCCTGGGCGCACATCACCGCACTCGTCATTTCGAAGGAAACCGAGAAGGCTCTACTGCTGGCCGCCATCGACGCCGTGGCCAGCATCCGGCCTCGGGAGGCCGGGGGGATCATCGTTCACCTGACCGACTCTGATGACGAGGAGATCGTCGAGGCTGCCCACGAAGCCATAGCCATGGCCGGCGCGGTCTCGGAGGTAGAATACGATGACGGGGACGACGAGTCTGTCGACTGAGATTGGGCAACGGTCGAGGCGCATCGAATGGCCAAGAAGAAAAAGAAGCCAAACCAGAAGATGCAGGCGTGGATAGATGCTCGCAAGCGCCACCACCTATCTCATTGCCAGGTCCAGATGGCTCGCGAGCTGGGGATGAACCCCAAAAGGCTCGGCAAACTGGACAACCACGACCAGGAGCCGTGGAAGATGTCGCTCAAGCAGTACATCGAGCACCTCTACTTCAAGCGGTTCGGCAAGGAACAGCCGGATCTGGTTCTTACTATCGAGGAGAAGGTTCGCCGCGACGAGGAAAAGAAGGCGCGCAGGCGTGAGGCAAAGCTTCAACGCCGGCAAGCCGAGACAGCTGAACAAGAAGGGCCCGAGGCGAGTAACCCATGAGCGAGTACCAGTACTATGAGTTCCAGGCGGTGGACCGCCCGCTTACGCAGGAGCAGATGGGCGAGCTGAGAGTCTATTCCTCCCGCGCCCGAATCACTCCGAGTAGCTTCGTCAACGAATACAACTGGGGCGACTTCAAGGGCGATCCCGACAAGTGGATGGAGAAGTATTTCGACGCCTTTCTCTATCTCGCGAACTGGGGCAGCCGCTGGCTTATGCTCCGCGTGCCGAAGACGTTGCTCGATCCTGACACCGCGCTGGCATACTGCACCGGAGAGAAGCTATCCTGTCGCGCCAAGGGCGACTATATCATCCTCTCTTTTGACTCCGAGGAGGAAGAATACGAGTGGTCCGAGGGAGAGGGTTGGCTGGCGTCGCTGATCCCATTGCGTGCGGACGTTATGCGCGGTGATCATCGCTGCCTCTACCTCGGATGGCTGCTCGGCGTTCAGAGTGGAGAATTGGATGACGTTACCCTTGAGCCGCCCGTCCCTCCGGGGCTCGGAGATCTTAACGCTCCGCTTGGCAGCTTCGCTGACTTTCTGCGCATCGACCACGATTTGATCAGCGCTGCCGCCGAGCAGAGCGCAAAGGGGGCAGATTTTGGTCTGTCAGATGATGATATCGCCAAGTGGGTAGCCGACTTGTCGTTAAAGGACAAGGGCGCATTTCTGATGAAGATGATCGGCGGCGACTATCCCCACGCTGCCGCGGAGCTCAGGCAACGCGCTCTTTCCGAGATTCATGGCGCAAGGGAGGCCGGTGGTGATCTACGAAAAAGCGAAAGGCGAAGCGTTGGCCAGCTTATCGCACGCGCCGAGGTCATCACCGAGGAACGACGGAAGAGAGAGGCCGAGCGGGCTGCTCTGGAGAAAGCCAGGCGCGAGCAAGAACAGGCCAAGAACCGCAAGCAATACCTCGAATCGCTCGTGAACAAGGAGAGCGGTCTCTGGGCCAAAGTAGACAAGCTCATCGCCACCAAACAACCCAAGCGGTATGACGAAGCGATTTCGCTTCTCCAGGACCTCCATGACCTCGCCGAATTTAAAGGCAAGAACACCGAGTTCTCATTACGCATGAGTACCCTGCACAGCGAACACATGAGGAAGCCCGCTCTCGTGAACAAGTTTCGAAAGGCGAAGCTTCTATCATGAGAGGAGTGTCGTGAGCCTGAGAAAACGCAAGCCAGTCGACCCCCTCGAACAAGCCATTGAAGCAGCCCTCACCCCGGGTAATTTCATCTCCTACAAGGCTGCCTGGTCGTTCGTGGACGACGTCCAGGAGGTTGCGAACGAAGTGGACAAGGTCATCGAGAGCGAGCCAGAGCGGGCTGCCGGTCTCTACGAGACCTTTATTGCCGCCTGCCACGAGAAAGCCGATGAGATCGACGACTCGAGTGGCGACTTCGGCATGCTGGTCGACGACCTTTTTCGTGGCTGGATCAAGGCTCGCCAGGCAGCAAGGGCGGACGGGGATGAGACGGCAAAGTCGTTGCTGGCCTGGATGGAGGACGATCCGTACGGCTTCTGCCACGACCTTTATCGCGAGGCGGTGAAGGTGCTCGACAAGGACGGTCTCGACGTGTTTACCCGCCACGTGCGCGCGAAGTTCGAGACCGCCGCGAAGTCTGGCAACGACGATAAAGAGGGTTTCCCGGGTTACGCCCGCCGGCGATGGGGTGGAGTGCTCAAGACTCTGCTCGCCGCACAGCGCAACGTTGATGCCTACATCGTGCTCTGCGAGGAGACCGAGCTCGGGGCTGATGAGTGCAAGGCTATCGCCGAGATGTACCGAAGCCGAAGGCGTCCCAAGGAGGCGCTCTCCTGGGTCGAACGGGGGCTGGAGATCACGCGGTCAGGCACCGGGATCTCATTCGCTGATCACGATCTCCGTGAGATGAAGCGGGCGCTTCTGGCCAAGCTTGGCCGTGAAGGAGATGCGCTCGAATCTGCCTGGGCCGAGTTTCAGGAGCATCCTTCCACGTTCCGTTACGAGGAGTTGATGCGCTATGTGCCGGCCAAGGAGAGAAGGGCATGGCACGAAAAGGCTATGGAGGCGTCGGAGGAGGGCGACCTCTCCTCCCAGATCGAGCTCTGGCTGGAGCAGAAGGAGAGCGATCGGCTTGTCGCACGGATGCGCAAGGCCACGGACGAGGAGCTGGAGGATCTCAGCCACTATAAAACCGAGCCTTTGGCGCGCAAGCTCGAGCGGTCCCACCCCGACATTGCGGCCAGGGTGTACCGGGCGCTCGGCATGCGGATCGTCAATGCCGGAAAGAGCAAGTACTACGACGCAGCGATCGACAACCTAGCGCACGCCAAGAAGTGCTACGCGAAAGCCGGGCTTGGGGGAGACTGGGAGGCGCTTGTCGCCGATGTTCGCGGGCGGCACTATCGCAAGAAGGGATTCATTGCTGGGTTCGCGCAGATCGTGTCCGACGCACCCAAGCATGTTGAGCCGACCTTCCTGGAGCGGGCAAAGCGGCGGTGGCCCAGGGAAGGCAAAAGGTGAGCCCAACTCGTCAACAGGCAAGGTCCACTACCTGTATAGTTTCAGGCTCTGTCCTTCTCCACAGCACTCCAATCAGCCTGTACTCTGCGGGGTAGGCAGGATAGCGAAAGAAGGCTTCTTCCAGTCTCCGGGGATCCTTTGCCGCCTGAATTATTTGGTTGCGGAGATTCGGAAGGCGGCTTTTTGATCTCCCGAAACGAGGTCTATTTTCGCCTTGAGTTCGCTCCTGAACGGACTTAAGACTACCTCTCGTTAATAGCGCGATGGTCAATATACAGAACCCGACACTTGACACATGAAGTCGATTAGCATCAATTGCAGTAGACCACCTTTATCACGAAAGATTTGATGGTATCATTCGCTGGTATACGGTAGTCCGCAGGATTCAAGGAGGGATGATGTCGAAGAGGAAGAAAAGAAGCGGCCGCCCCTTTGCTGCCGTGGCGTTGCATCGCCGCAGCATAACGAAGAAGCAGAAGGGAACCTACAGAATCTCAGGTCTTCCGATGATCGTGGATAACGAACCCGTACGGCGCGCCGCGCGCGAAAGCTATGAAAAAGTCCGGGCGTCACTGGAAGCAGTGGAGCAGAAAATTGACGCATATTGGCGTCAGGAGTTTCCTGCCTACCAGCGTTGGATGAGCTTGAACTTCGGGCCCGAATTGACGGATCTCCGAGAAATCACGTTGGCCGCCGCCGCTAAAAAAGCCTTCTTGGATCGGATTGCATATTGCGAAATCTGGTGCGGGATGTCGCGGCTCCGGGCCTATGCTAGGGTCAAAAACGAGTGCGAAAAGACCGGCAGCCCCGGTGAAGGATCGTGGGATCCGAGCGGCAATTCCGCAGACGATGCCTGGGAAGACGACAGATACGGCGTGAACGAGGACTGGAGCGACCTCGCATCCGAAATCTCTGACAACCTGAGCGCTGAGGAGGAAGCGGCGTTGCGGATTGTTTACGAAATGGCGAGCGAAATGTTTACAGAGGAAACCGGCCTCGATGCGCCGGATTTTGAAACTTTCAGACGTGCGGTCGGCTTTCCCGGGAAGCATTCAGGGATCGGAAAGGGTAATGCGAACGCGGAAACGGAGCGCTTGAAAAAGCTGTACCGCAGTATCGCCCGCAATCTGCATCCTGATCGCGGCGGGGCATTCTCCCCTCGGGAACAGCAGCTATGGCATCGAGCGCAGGATGCATACAAAAGCGGGGATTCAAGGGGACTCCAGATCGTGCTCTCACACCTCGAAACAGAGGGCATGAGCCCGGCGGCTTACCAAACGGTTTCCGAAATGCGGGAGTTGGCAGCGGAAACGCGGCTACGGATTTTCTTCCTAGAAGACGAGTTGCGATCCTTACAGCATGATCCCTCCTGGCGCTTCACCCAAAAGAATGAAAAGCAGCTGAAACGCTTGCACAAGCGGGTCGGGCGGGAACTGACCAGCGCTTTGCAGGAAGCGCAAAACGCCCTAGCATCTATGGATATAGAACTGGCAGGTCTGGAAGCGACCCAAAATCGCGTCCTTGCAAAGAGAAAGACAAGTCGAAGGTCCAAAAAGGAGCATGCGCCTGATCAGATCGCCTTTAACTTCGACACCTAGCCTTAATCCGAGTGCGGCCGGGCAAGGTAGCGGGTGGGGCTCCCCGGTAAGGCAGGCCAGCCGCCAGGGTAGCAATCCTTGGAAGGAGAAGGAGTTCCAGCTCGGGCGGGACATCCGAGATATCGCCAAATTGCTCGGGTGTCAGAGCCT
>JBHHYX010000407.1:0-4889 GCA_046757765.1 Acidobacteriota bacterium
AGCGCGGCGCTTCCGACGCCTCGCGACGAAACCTGGTGCATAATCCGGGCTAGCCGCGATTCCCAAGCCCGCCGGTCTTGCGCCGGTGGTTCTCGCGTTTGACCACTTGGATCGGTCCCGAGCTGGCCGTCTCGACTGGCATCAAGAGGTCACGGGGCCAGGTAGGATTTCTTCAAGTACTTTTTCGCCTGGCGGTGAGAATTCTCAACGTCCGGCAATTGCAGAACCTGTTCATAGGCAACAACTGCATCGTTCCGTCTGCCCAGAAGATCGAGAGCCTGGCCGGATTTCAGGCGTGAGAGCGCCTGCTCCCGCTCAGTGGCTGAATCCGCCAGCACCTTCTGGAACTGATCCAGCGCCAGGTGGGCGCGTTGAAGCTCCAGAAACCTCGAGGCAACCGTGTAACGTATGGTCGCAATCGGCAGCAACTGAAAATTGGGTCTCTTCTCCTCAGCAAAGCTCAAGACGCGCTTGTAGACGTCCAGCGCTTCCCGGAGCCGGCCTAGTTTCTCCAGAATCTGGGCGTGGTTGAGCTGGAAAAGAAAATTCTTGGGAGCCTTCCTTTCCAGGTAAAGAACGTTCTCGAGGGCTTTCTGAAACTGCCCCTCGCGAACATATAAGACCATCTGCATGACGCGGGCATCGTCGGCCACCAGACTTCCCTTTTCAGCCGCCCGCTGCAGATACTGAAAACCGCGCTTCACACTGCCGTGGTAGCCGGCCAGGGAGGCCAGCCATTTGATATACCATGGCAGTTTTCCAACTACATATTCGTAGATTCCCACACTCATGTAGGCATCGTAGTAATCGGGGTCCTGTTGAACCAGTGAGTGGTGAATCTTATAGGCTCTCTTACCGTGCTTGAAGGCCTTTCCTCGACTCCGATCGATAGTGATCGAAAACGAAGCCAGGACGCCCTCCGCGCTTCCCAGGAAGTAGCGTGCATCCTTGTTTCGCGGATCCTCCCTAAGAATCTCCCGAGTCAATTTCTCAGACTCTTCGATCAGATCGAGGAAGGCTTGGTGTTCTCCAGCAGGCATTCTCCGAACCGTCGGCCTGTCGAAATAACTGGGGCTGATGAACTTGCCCAAGTCCAGTTCCTGGCGCTCGAACAGTTCGCGAAGCCAAACCACGGTGGCCTGGTAGAGGGGGGGAGCGGGGTGCTTGGGATACTGTTCCTTCAAGGCTCGCAGGGAACTGGCCGCAGCTTCGTAATCGAGGGCGTAAACCTGGTCGAAAACCTTCTGGACTTCCTTCTGGAAGGCGGGGCCACGCAGATCCCCGCCCGCTGCTTCGGGCACCGCCAGCAACAGAACCGCAACCAGAACGGCCATGCAAAGTTTGAGCATCTTTCTCGGCTTCCACTCAGGTGCCGGCTATTAGCCCACAGTATCCATAAAAGGGGCTACTCCATCGGCGAAATCATCCCCGCTGACTGCGGTGCGCTGGCCCAGCCTTCTCCCGCCCACCGCACCAGTCGATTACGGAGCTCGGTCGCGACGCTTTGCCAGTCCGGCAACGCGCACTCCCGTTCCTTAAACATGGATGCTGCTGGGAGTCCAAGGTCTGAAGTTTGGCCCGGGTGAGCTGTCCAGATCCAGACCCGTTTCGGCTCTGGAACTCTGGCATACAGGTGGGCTGATTCTCCGCCAGTCCGATTGCCCGCGTCATTGAACAGGATCGGGGACGTCTTTCCGCTCCCTTCGGCGCTGGTTGAGTCGGAGCAGAAAGTTGTTCAGTTTGAGAACCTGGTCAGGTCTCAGAACGCTCCGTATCTGCGACAGCGTTTCTCTGCGGATCTCTTTCAGGCGGCCGTTTGTTTCACGACCCACCACCCTGTAGCGGGCCCGACTCTGTTCCAGTGTTTGTCGAATCTGCCGCTCCTGTTCCGTGTCCAGGTCCAGGCGCCGCAGCATCCTTTTGAAAAGACGACCATCGGGAGGCCGGATGAGGGGGTTTCCAACGCCCAAGCCCTGGGCCAGAATGCGGCTTCTGATCAGGAGAAAGGTCGCCGTCGTACCGAAAGCGGCACCGATGACAAAGACAAGGAGAACCCAGAGAACCGCCTTACTGCTGCCCTTCAAGGATGTTCCCTTCCTCCAGAGACTCCTGCAAGGAGACGATGACCTCGTCAAGGCTGAGGTCACCCCGTAGTTCCGGCTCCAGAAGTACCTCAGCGTAACCGTTGACCGGATCGGGTTTCGAGTACTGATGCAGTAGAACCGCGGCAACCAGGACCAGAGCGGAGAAGGCCGGAGTCCACCGTCTGGCGGCACGTTCCAACAAGGACCAGAAAGGCACGGTGTTGCTCCTGGCCAGGCGAGCCACTCTGGAGGGAAAAAAAGGAGGCGCATCCATGCGGGGCGCGGACGCGGTCTTGAATCTCAAGAAGTTGAAGAGCAGCCATTGGCGGCGACACCTCTCGCAGCTCGACAAATGTGCTTCGTCAATGGCATCGCCGGGCTCCCATTGCGAAAAAGAAATATGCTTCCTGCTCATCTCCCGCCCCCCCCTTTGGGACAAACCTGACCTAGCGCCTCGAGCAGTTTCTTGCGTGACCGACTGACCCGAATGCGCACTGCCAGCTGAGTCGCTCCCATCGCCTGAGCGATATCTAAGTAATCCAGACCTTCGACCTCTCGAAGTACGAAGGCCATTCTATCCTTTTTAGGCAAACGTTGCATCAGCTTTTGCAACAGCAAAAACAGGTCTTCGGCCTCGCCTTCACTCAACTGGCTTCCCTGGCGGAACCGATGGTAGAAGCGATCGAGCCGGCCCTGCTCCTCATCATTCAAATCCGAGAAGAGCTTGAGATTCCGGTGGCGCGCCCGCCTCAGCTCATCCAGGCAGCTGTTCACGGCGATGCGTGAGATCCAAGCTTGGATGGGGCGGCTGCGATCATATCTTGCCAGTGAGCGGAACACTTTTAAGAACACCTCCTGAGCCACATCTTCAACTTCGTTTCGACGACCCAGGTAATGGTAGACAATATTGAACACGCTGCGTTGATAGCGCTCGATAATCTGCTCGAAGGCGTGGGGATCGCCTCCTAGGGTCGCGACCACCAACTCCTGGTCTGTCTTGGCCATCCCCGAAATATATTACGTAAAAGGAAAAGATTGTTTCACCCGGAGCGACACTTCGACCCGGATTCCTCACACTTGAGTTGAGCGATTCTGGCGGATGGGAAGCGCCAAGATGTTGTGTTCTCGCGAGTTGCGGAGACCGCAGGCATACGCGCCGCGGTATGTCGAGGATCGACAAGACCCGCGGGCCGCACAGCCGCACTCGTTGCGGTACGACATACCCGACACTCTCGACGGCGCGCCCAAGAGGCCGACCCGAGAGCATAGGGTACTGGCGCCGATCCAGGGCCCAAGCACCCAGATCAAACCGGCTGTGCACCGCTCCCGCGCGCCTCGTCGGCCGGTTGGAAGGAGGCGGTGGGGGAACGAACTTCTTCAATTTCGGATCAGAAGTCGACACCCACGCCCACGTGGACTCTAAATCTCCGCCTGTGAGAGTGTCGACGGCGACCCGGATGGTGAAAGGCTCGCCCCCGTTGAAAGGCTCGCCCTCGCTGAAAGCCTCTTCTAAAGCCTCGTCGAAAGCTCCTGGCCGCAAGCCTGCGGCGATGTCTTCGCACCTGAAAGTAGGGTGAGTCGACCTCGCAGTAGGCAAACCGCTGGACACGGCGATGGGCCAGCGACGGGCTGGTGGAGAGACCCAGCAGGGTGAAGGCCGTCAAGCCAAGCAACAATCCCTTCATATCCAAACCTCCTGTGACTTCGATAGGCGATCCCCTTTCTTAGAAGACGAGGGATGGCAAAGGGTTCAGAATCACGGGATCAAGCGATCAGATTGATCAGGCTGCTGGCGGCGGCTGCGCTGAGAGGAGCCCCTCCCTGATCGTAACCATCCACCTCCCCCTCTTGGTCGGTCAACTCCTGCCGAGCCTCGGCCTCCATTCGGGTCGCTCGCGCAGCCACTCTTCGGTCTTGGGCGGACGGCTGCCTCGGCGCCAGGGCCGCCCGCTTGATCGTCTCTGCCTTCTGGATGGTTTTCTCAGGGTTGCTGGGTATGGGAGAGGTGTCGATGTTGACCTCGCCACCAGTCGCATATCGTTTTCCATCGGGTCCGGTGGTGTACTCAAAGTTGGCCCCGCCTCGGGCGAAAGGGCCGGCTGCCGCCAGATGTGCCTGCTCGTGACGGTGGACTTCGGCGTCACGAGCCTTCAGCCCCTTGACGACTTTCTCCTCTTCCGGGGTCAGCTTGCCCCCTTCAGGCGCCGGCTGGGCGGAATCGGGAAGGCTCCCTTTCAAGACAGGGGCCGGGGTGGAGGGAAAGGAGGAAGAAATGCTACCGGACAGGGATATGATCGTCATCCTGAACCCGCCTCTGCGTCTATCCCAACCCCCGGACCGGCCGCGGACCCATCCTTAGTCGGCGCTCCCCGGGCACCCTCTTGGCCGGGTTTTCCGATTAACCTATTCGACCAGCCTGGTGGAGTCCTTTAGCTTAGCCCCCATTTCTCACACCTGGACCAGTAGGGTTTCGCTAGTCTTTAAAGTTGAGTCAAGTTACGCACATTGCGACAAATACCACCGTAACGCAACGATGAGCAATGGCTGGAACGATAGCCCCCACCGGGCCTGCAAACCGGTGGGAGCCAGGTTTGGCAACTAGAAGACGGGGAAACCTCCCACTTTGCCTCCCACCGGGCCTGTTCCGGTGGAGGCCCGGTCTGACGGTGCCATCAAAGTCCAGAGAGCCCGCTCGGGGCCGATCGAAGTCAAACCCTGGCCCCACCGGCACAGGGCCGGTGGGGTTGAGAGCCACGGCAATGCCACTACACCGCTGGTCGGTCTGAGGCATGAGCCTCGTTAGTC
>JBHHYX010000408.1:0-4877 GCA_046757765.1 Acidobacteriota bacterium
CGCAAGGAAGAATAACGCAGAATATTGGACTTATCCCCTTTTCTCCTTTTCTCTCCTACGGTATCTGGGTCGGGAGCGTCGTCGGGTCGGCGACAAAGACGCCTCGCCGCCCATCCGCCAGGATGGCGAGGAAGACCACCTGCCCGGCGTCGTTAATGGCCGGACCCTCAGGTGATGAGAGACCGGAGAACCGGTCGAAGGTTCCACCCCCCAGGGGCAAATCACCGGTCCGGGCCAGCGCGGTTATGGTCCCGTTCACAAAACGGAAAATCCCCTCTGAGAGATCATTCAGCCTTGCCGTAAAGACGATCACCCCCAAATCGTTCATGGCGGGAATCCCGAAACTGGCGAACTGGCCGCCTCCGGAGGCCTGGTCACCGGCCAGGGCGACGGCCGTCAGTTGGCCTGTGGAACTGCGGAGGAAAATGCCCTGGATTGTCGAGTCCAAGGTTCCTCGGAATGCAACGGCCCCCGCGTCGTTCAGACTCGGATCGCGCAAAACGGTGAAGCTTCCCCCGCCCGGAGCGGAATCCTCCGGACGGACCACGGAGCGGACCAGCGCCGCGCCAGCCACGAAGATGCCCTGATTACTATCAAAAACGATGTCACCGATCTCGTTGATATCCGTGGACGTAACGGTAAACTTGGTAAAGCGCCCCCCACCCGGGACGGCATCCCCTTCTTGGACGACCGGCTGGAGAGGGGTCTGCGTCGTGGCGACCACCAGCCCTCCAAGGCAAAGGGCGCCTTCCGGATTGAGAAACGCTGGGTTAGCGAAATCCGCGACAAAACTCACCTCTCCTTGGTTGTTCAGGCTCACCGAATCGAAGTCAGGGTCGAGAATGGTAACCCCTATTATACCGCAGCCTCCCGGGACGGCGTCGCCTGCCCGGGCGAGGGCCTGGAGCTGCCCGGCTGTAAGAGCCAAAAAGATCCCGCCGCAAGCTGGCAACAGATCGTTGCAGCTCGACGCCTCGTCAAATCCTCCCCAGAAGGCCACCATTCCCTGTTCATCAAGGCCGAGGGAACCGAAGCCACCAAACGTGCCGCCGCCAGGTGCAGGATCGCCGGTCACCACGAGAGGCGGCTGGAGTTGTCCTTGGCTCTCAAGGAAGATCCCTTCAGTCTGTTCATCGGCGAATACTCCATTGAAGATGATTTTCCCTGTTTCATTGATGGCGGGCCGGCCGAAGAAAGACGTACCGAACACGCCCCCACCGGGGACCGAGTCGCCGGTCCGGGCCACCGGGCGCACGCCCAGTTGGAAGACCTTGCCGATGACTGCATCCGCTTCCTCCCCGAGCTTTCCTTCAAACACCATAACGCATCGCAATGTCCCGGCCGGAAAAGAAAAGGGAATCCGAGGAGACTCGGCATCTGCCTGAACCTCCTGGCTCACAGTCAACTCATCGAGCTTCACCCGGTCCCCGTTCGCGTCGTCACAATACACGCTGAGGGTGCCGGGGCCGATAGCCTCGGAGGAGCGGTTGGTCACCCGAAGCTCGACTTGCGACGAGTCCGTGGCAACGTCCAGCCGACCACGGAAGAAATAGTCGAGGAGCCCCGCGGAATAGCCGACCGCGCGCGGGATCGTGAGCTTACCGATACTCATAGCATTCAGTCCGTTCAGGGAAGACACCTGACCCTCAAAAGACCCCATCTCCTGCAAATCCTGGCTGAAGAGGGAGAAGGTCGTCATCCGGGGGTTTGTCTCCAGGATACCGGAGTTCGGATCAACGAAACTGTTCGGGCAGAACATGAGGCGGCCGCTAATAACGTTTCTCTCGGCATCTTCCGTGGTGACTGATTCTTCAAAGCAGTCCGCCGTGTTCAAAATCGGGTCCGGGTACTCGGGGGCGTGATTCCCATCCACAAAGGCCGTGAAATTCGTGCCCTCCGAGACGAAGTTCCGGTTGATGATCTGGGACAGGCCCCGAGCGTCCGGCCCCTTGCGCGGGGCGCCGGAGGCGTCGGTCTCCACCCAGAAGTCGCGCGGTTTGGTGAACCCTACCTTCGGGATCGGATAGCCGTCGAATTTCAAACTCTGCCTGACGTCACGGAGATCTAAATACTTCTCCACGACGCTCTTAGGACCGGCATCAATGGTTCCCCCGATGAGGCCGCCGTGCGGCGCGTTGCGGGTATGGGCCGGTGACGCCAGGTCCTGGATAAGATGGATAACATGGCCCAACGCGTAGAAGGTGTCGGCAAGCCTGCGTTCTCGCTCTGTGGGATCCGCTTGTGTCAGGCTGAGGCGGAAGTGCTCCCGGGCATCCATATAGGAGAAGTCTTGCCCGACTAACTCCTGGGGGTCCTCTAGACCCCACTCGTCGGACCGCTGGCCGTGCAAAGACTGGGGAATCCCAAGCACCCGAATTTCGGTGTCGAGCCCTCTATTAAAGATGGGATCGTAGAAGTGGTTGAAGAAGCGGAGAGAGACGCGGAGGTCATCCTCGTCTTTAGAGCCTTCGCGAAGCCACTCAAGAGGAGTCCGTTGCCTTTGGAACCGGGCAAGCCCCCCGGTCAACTTTTTACTATCAAGCCCGAGTTGTTCGGCCAGGAAACCACCGATGTTCGCTAACTGGTAGGCTCTTTCACTTATGTCTGCGTGTGTCTCAACTTCATACGACCACACGTAAGACGCGAACAGCCCAACGCCTATGACAACCAACCACAGCAAAGCGGCGAGTGTCCTCGCCTTAACTCTCACGGCCTCCTCCCCAGCGCATGGAGGATTTGCTTCCGGGAGGTCCCGAGGCTTTCAAGGTCGGAGACGGTCCAGTCTGTTCGGCTCGGAAGACGAACCCGCTCGTCTTCAATCGCAAGGACCATGCGGGGACACGTCCGCCAATCCAGATCGCTCCAACCGAGGCTACTTTGCAGGAAGTGTAGTTCAGTTGCCCACTCGTTGGGGGAGCCTTTAAAGGGCTCCAACTTGATGGTCTTCCCGTCCCAGTCCGACGTCCGCACAGAGCTGTGGCTTTCGCGTTGGTTTTGCACAGTGCGCGACCGGTACCCCAGCTTGAAGAAGTTCAGTTCTGGGTCCCGGATAGTCAGGAAGCAGCAGGCATAGGCGTGCTCTTTGTCAATGTTTACTGGATTCTGCTTGGGGCCCCAGCCGGGGAAGGCATAGCTCCCATCCGGGGCAGTGACCGTTTCCAACACCTCAAGCCGCCCCCGGGGATTCTGCCCGCCGACGCCGGTATCGTACAGGATCCACTGGGCGACGATGATGACCCCCTCAAGGGGCTGGCCCGTGGTGGCGGCCACCACCTTCCCGCGGATCGGGCGTGCGGAGTAGGAGGATGGGATGTCGTTGCCGCACGCCGCGGAGGCTAGGAGCAGCAGGAAGCTCAGGAGCAATGGCACAACTCGCATAATGTCCTCCTCACATCTCGATGATGCGCCAGATCCCGTCGACATCCGGCGCCCAGTAGATGAAGTACAGATAGGTTTTCCCACCCTGAACCCGTTGCGTGACCCCTTCCGCTAACCCCTCCGTTACTCGCGTGATGGCGACCGTACCCAGGGTCGGGGCGATGCTCGGCAGGTTCGCATCTAGCGCTTGAAAGACCTGAGCGAAGCGTGGCCGGACTCCGAAGGCAAATTCGGCGGTAGCCCGCGGGATATCCCGGGCGGCCAGAGCGGTCTTGAGGGTTTCCCACTTGGCTTGGAGCAAAGCAATGGTGCCTGCCTGGTCGAGGACCTGAATAATCGTTGTGGCGGTAACTGTCCCGCCCCGATCGTCAACGACCGTGAGCGTCGGCACAATGATGCCCGCCTCCGTGTAGGTCACCTCGACAATTTCGAAGGTCGCGCTCTTCAGATCGGGCGTTCCGTCCCCATTTTGATCAAATTCATACCGGATGATGGGCCGGTCTAAACCGGATTCGACCTCAAAACGGACGGTCAACGGGGCCAGCCCGCTGGCCGGACTCGCCGTGAGCGCGATCAAAGCTTCCTGCGGCTGTGCGACCTGCACGGTGATGGCTGTGGAAGCCTGGGCGCCCGTCGCGGTTGTAGCGGTAGCAGAGATAGCATTGCCTCCCGCCACCAACGGAATCTGTGCGGCCCATTCGGTGCCTGTGATGAAGGCGGGAACCCCGTTAACGCTGACGCCAACTTCGGCCCCACCTGTGTCCACTGTCCCGCGTACCAATACCGAGTTGGTCGTCACGGTGGTGCCGTCAGCCGGCTTAGTGATCGTGACCACCGGCGCGGTCCGTTCAATATCAATCACGACTGGTAGCGGTCTCGCCAGCAGGAAGGGTATCGCAATGATCTTTCCCTTCCTTCCGAATCCCAGTCTCCGAAAAAGGCGCAGCTTTCCTTCAACCCTTCCGGCTGCTGCCGTCTCTGGAACAGAGATGGTGAGGGTGATTTTGACCGTGTGGTGTTTGCCGATCCCTGCAAACGTTGCGGGATCCGCGTGCACAAACGGCCGTAGCCTCCGACTCACGTGGACTCCGACGTCTCTGAACGGCCGCGGCACAGTCAAGGAGAGGAAAAATGTTTGGCTTTGCCCCGGTGCGATCGTTGTGCTGACAGCAGGTGGCGTCCAGGCGATCCTGCGGAACAACGGGTGAATTTTTTGGTGGTCAGAATGCTTGCGAGTCGCTGTGACGGGCGGGGCAGTGAAGGAAATCGCCGTGAGGATGGTAAAGCTCGCGACCAGCGCCCAGATGAGCCAACCGGACGTCCGCTGTCGGCTGTTCGTGAACATGTTTTTGTTGCCCCCGAAAAAAAAAGGGCCTTAGACCACGTGGCGTGTGGCTTCTACTGTGGGTATCGATCGAGGACCATACGAAACAGAGTTTGACTAATGTAGATTTTGGGATGACCGGTGTCAATATGCAGTTTTTGTAGTTCCAATTCGG
>JBHHYX010000409.1:0-4845 GCA_046757765.1 Acidobacteriota bacterium
GCGAGCGCCCGCAAAAGGGCCGTTACCGCCAGTTTCATCAGATTGGCGCCGAGGTGCTCGGGACCGGTCATCCGGCGGTGGAGGCGGAAGTCATTGATATGCTGGAGCGGTTTCTGAGAGAGTCCGGTCTGAATCACTACCGTCTGAAGGTCAACTCCGTTGGTTGCGCCAACTGCAGGCCAGGCTACATCGCTCGGCTGCGAGAGCAGTTGGACGAACATGCGGCCGAGTTCTGTGAGCAGTGCCGGTGGCGGACCCGGGCCAACCCTATGCGAGTACTGGACTGCAAGGTGCCCTCATGCCAACCCTTGATCGCGGGACTTCCCAGGATTTCCGACTCGTTGTGCACCCAATGCAGGGACCACTTTGCTCAGTTTCTCGACTACCTCGACCTGCAAAACGTAGTCTACGAAAAGGACGATCTTCTGGTTCGTGGACTGGACTACTACGTGCGAACAACTTTCGAGATGGTGACCGACAAACTGGGTCCCACCCAGAACGCACTGTTGGGTGGAGGTCGCTATGACGGGCTGTCGCAGTTGTTGGGAGGTCCTCCCACTCAGGGTTTCGGGTTTGCGCTGGGGTTGGAGCGGCTGGCCCTGGTTCTGACCGAAACTCACACTCTGGAAAGTGAGTATCGGGCTCCGGCACCTGAGATTTTTCTGGCTTACATGGATGCCGAGTCCTGGCGTGAGAGCTTCAAACTCGCCCGTGAACTTCGCCACAACGATGTCTTTGCATTTTTGGATTTTGGAGGCCGTTCTCTGAAGGCCCAGTTGAGGCTTGCCAATCGAATCGACGCCAAGTTCACCTGCGTTGTGGGTGAGAACGAAATCCGCAGCGGGCGCTTTCCGGTCAAGAGGATGCGTGACGGCCAGCAGGAAATCCTGCAGCGGCAGCAGATCACCCGGTACGTGAAGAACAATCGCTGATCGCACAGATCCTCCTCCACCCGCTCCAAGAAAGGGCCATTACAACGACTGGGAGAGTGTAGAGGGAAATGGAATCACAGGGTAGCCTGGAGAGAACCGTCCATTGCGGCCTCGTCAGCGAGCAGCAGATCGGCCAGACCATCACTCTGATGGGTTGGCTGGACCGACGCCGTGATTTGGGTAATTTGATCTTTCTCGACTTGCGTGACCGGGAGGGAATTGTCCAGATCGTGGTGGGACCCACCAGTCCCGAAGCTCTGGAGAAGGCGAAGACGCTCCGATCCGAGTTTGTTCTGGCCGTGGTCGGCCAGGTCGTCCGCCGCGCCGAGGAGACCGTCAATCCCGGGTTAAGGACGGGAACATTGGAAGTACGCGCGGACGAGATCCGGGTGCTCAACCAGGCCCGAACGCCTCCATTCCCGATCAATGAGAAGGCTGATGCCGCCGAGGAGACCCGCTTGCGCTATCGGTTTCTCGACCTTCGGCGGACCCGTTTCCAGCACAATCTGCGGCTGCGCCATCGGGCCACAACCGAAGTCCGACGACGCCTGGACGAAAAGGGCTTTCTCGAAATCGAAACTCCCTTTCTGACCAAATCGACACCTGAGGGGGCCCGGGACTATCTGGTTCCGAGCCGGATTCATGCCGGTCGCTTCTATGCCCTGCCCCAGTCGCCCCAACTCTTCAAACAATTGCTGATGATCTCCGGGTTTGACCGCTACTTTCAGATTGTGCGCTGTTTTAGAGATGAGGACCTGCGGGCCGATCGGCAGCCCGAGTTTACGCAGGTGGACATTGAAATGTCCTTCCCTCAGATGGATACTGTTCTTACCCTGGCCGAGAGCCTGCTGGTGGGGCTGTTCCAGTTGATTGCCGTCGATATCTCTTCTCCCTTTCCGCGGATGACCTATGACGAAGCGGTTTCCCGCTTCGGAACGGACCGTCCCGATACCCGTTTCGGCTGTGAGCTGGTCGATGTCGGTCACCTGTTTTCGAGCACTTCCTTTCGGGTGTTCCGAGAGGTGCTCGGCCAGGGCGGACGGATCAAGGGTTTTCTTGTCCCGGGAGCGGCCCGTTTCTCCCGCAAGAAACTGGAAGAACTGGGAGAATTCGTGAAAATCTACGGGGCGCCCGCCCTGAGTTGGGTCAAGTCTACCTCGGAAGGGATCAAGTCTTCTTTTCCAAGAGCGGTTTCCCCAGCAGAACTCGAGACTCTCTCTCGAGAAATTGGGCTCACCTCCGGCGATCTCTTTCTGATGGTTGCCGCTCCTCCGAAGATCGTGCACCAGGCTCTGGCAGCGCTTCGCCTTCAGGTCGGGGCCAGCGAGAAACTGATCACGAGCGGCGCCTACAACCTTCTCTGGGTGTACGATTTCCCTCTCTTTGAGTGGGACCAAGAGGCACAACGCTTTGCGGCCCGCCATCACCCTTTTACTGCTCCTCTCGACGAGGACTGTCAGGCCCTGGAGAAGGCACCGGCGGAGGTTCGAGCCAAGGCCTACGATCTCGTCCTCAACGGAATCGAAATCGGAGGCGGCTCGATTCGCATCCATCAGCCCGACCTGCAGCAAAGAGTTTTTCAAGCTCTTGGTATTGAAGCACGTGAGGCTAAAGAAAAATTCGGATTCTTCCTGGAAGCCCTTCGCTACGGCACACCTCCTCACGGAGGAATTGCCCTCGGCTTGGACCGCATTGTGATGCTGCTGGCGGGTGAGCGCTCGATTCGTGAAGTGATCGCCTTTCCGAAGACGGCACGGGGGCTTGACCTGATGTGCGGCGCACCCTCCAGCGTTTCTCGCGCCCAACTGCGGCAGCTCCACATCCAGGCGATTGACGACGAAATCTGACGGGTTCAGTCCCAACGCGGGCCGGTCGCAACCTCTAACTCTAACATCTAACCAAGAATACTTGAAAATTCTGATCCCCCGGGGTTGAGCTGATTCTGGCGCCAAGCCACTGAACCACGAACGTGAGTGAGTGGCCATCCGGATTTGGCCGGGCGCTGACGCTTCGGTTCAGTTTACAGGCCAGGGGGCCCAGCAACGCATCTGAGAGCACAGTTCTCAAAATTCTCCGGTAAGCAGCTACGACTTATTCACTATAGGTGAGGCGGTAAATGACCCCAGCCTTGTCGTCGGAAATCAGGAGCGATCCGTCAGGCATTTCAAGAAGATCCGCGGGCCGTCCCCACGCCTCGTCCCCTTCCAACCAGCCCTCGGCAAACACTTCATAATTCACCGCCCGAACGTGATCCTCGACGCAGATCACCGTAATCCGATAGCCGAGAGGGATGCTCCGGTTCCAGGAGCCGTGCTCGGCGATGAAAATCTGGTTGCGGTACTCCGGCGGGAACATGCTGCCCCGGTAAAACCTCATTCCCAAAGCCGCAACGTGGGGACCCAAGTTGATTGCCGGCGACGCAAACTCACTGCAGCGAGGCGCTGGCCGCCCTGCTGACAAGGCGTCGCGACGGAGTGGCCCCGCAGTCGCACCCGACGGTGCGTCGAGGAGGCCGCAGTCGTGTGTAGTGCGATTTGTTGTCCTATGCGAAAGGCGACCGCTTTCGTAAACTTGGTCAAGGGTGGGCACGACCACCTGGGCATTCAGGCCGGAGCAGGCCAGGCGAGGCTGGAAATCGTGCCCACAAGTTTGTTCAAGGCTGCGTTTCCCAAGTCGCGGGATCCTCTGCAGGCCTGTTGACTTCACTGAGTCAAAAACCTATCATACGTCCGTCTCAAACTTGGCTCTATGAATCACAACTTCCGGCACGCCTATTCGACTCGTCAACTGGCCCAGATGTGGAACGTAAGTGAATCCACGGTCAAACGCTGGGCTGATTCGGGAGACCTCCATTGCCGGCGTACGCCGGGAGGGCATCGCAGATTCACTCTTCAGGACATTCACACCTTTCAGTTGAAGCGGGGCTTTGAAGCCAACGGCCTGCTGGCCAACGAGTCCTGGGAGGACCCGGATGTCGAAGTTTCTGTCAATCAGAGGAATTTCGCCAAGGTTTGCGACCAGGTTTTCTACCTTGCCTCCCGCAATCAGCGCCTCCAGATCAAGGAATTGCTGGAACGCCTCTACCTGAGAGGTGTGGAGTTGGTGCAGCTTTATGACGACGTCCTCATGCCGGTTCTGCGCAAGACGCGGGCGGCGCTGAACAGACGGGAGCTAGTCAAGGGCCACGATTGCCTGGTCGGCAATAATCTGGAAGAATCCATGTCCTACCTGTTCCCTGAGATCATCCGCCGGCGACCCAATGGGAGAATGGTATTGTGCGCCGCTCCCGACTCGGGAAAGGCGCTGCTGGTGAACGCGATCTCTCGAATTCTGGAAGTCGAGGGTTGGGAAAGTCTGAACCTCGGGCACAATGTTTCCTTTTCGGTGATGGCCGAGATTGTGCGCTTGGAACCGGTCAGTCTTGTTTGTGTCGTATCTGAGCGGAAAAGCCAGCAGGCGGTGGAAAACAACCAGGTCAGTCCTCTTTCAGGAACCGCGGCTGAATATCGAATTCCGGTGCTCCTCTTTGGGAGCGGATTCTCCTCCCCTGAGCATCTCGATCCGTTTGACGACTGCTATTACTTTCGGGATTTCAGCTCCCTCCGCAACTATGTCGTCAGCTTGGCGCGCCCCTAGCGGTAGCGAGCGACCTCATACCGCCGAGAGCCCATTGAGGTGATGACTGGGTTGCTATTACCGCATTTGTGCCGGCCCGCCGGGCCTGTTGGCGGGAGACATCCGGGCCACCCGGCCCTGACGGACCGGGCTACTCGAATGTCGGCCCTCCGGGCCTTTGGCAGGGTCGATCACGCTCACGTCTTCAGGCGCCGAAGGCGCCACTCATATTCAGCCCAGCGCAACGCGCTGGGTCTTTCCAGCAAAGCCCGGCAGCTCTGAAAGAGCGATTCATGGC
>JBHHYX010000410.1:0-4839 GCA_046757765.1 Acidobacteriota bacterium
GGAGGCCGAGGGCGGGCAACGCAGTCAGCGCGGATGATTCCGGCTCTGCAGTAGATAGGGTGTGAGAAATGCGGGCTAAGTCTAACCAAAAATATTTGAAATTTGGATTCCATCGGTTGAGCGATTCTGCCGTCACTGAACCACGAACGTGAGTGGAGTGGCCCTCCGGATTGGCCGGGCGCTGACGCTTCGGTTCAGTTTACCGGGCAAGCGAAACGGTGCGTACGTTGCCCCTGGAACGCATCTGAGAGCAGAATTCTCAGAATTCGGCGGTAGACAGCTGACAACCCGGTCCTTCCCATTTCCCTCTTGACAATAATCCTCTCGTGCTGGAACGTAGCCTGCGCCATCAGGAGAGCTCGGGAAAGGGTTCCGTCTCCGGGCGAGCGGTGGGCGTTTTCCATGACCGGCGGTGGCTTCAGCCCCGGCAAAGGGGGTGCCACACCCCGCGGGGGGCGCCAGAAGACGGGTGGAGGCTCATTTTCGGTGCCATCCTCTCCAACTGATCCATCATGAATCTATGGAACAAAAAGGGAGTACGAAGAAATGAAAGCAACGACGGATTATCCTGTTCATGAACTGATTTCGAGGCGCTGGAGTCCCTACGGGTTTTCGGATCGCCCGGTGCCTGAAACCGATTTACGCTCGCTTTTCGAAGCGGCCCGCTGGGCGGCTTCCTCTTACAACGAGCAGCCCTGGAGCTATCTGGTGGCGGTCCAGCAAGAGCGGGAAGAGTTCGACCGAATGCTCTCCTGTCTGGTGGAGGGAAACCAGGGTTGGGCCAAAGGAGTTCCGGTGCTGGCCATTAGCGTGACCCGGCTCAATTTTGTCCGCAACGACAAGCCGAACGCCGCCGCTATCCACGATCTCGGGCTGGCCGCGGCCACCCTCACTTTTGAAGCCACCGCCCGCGGTCTTTGCGTGCACCAGATGATCGGCATCCTGCCCGACAGGGCGAAAGAGATCTTCCAGATCCCGGAGGGCCATCAGGCCGTAACCGGACTGGCCATCGGCTATGCGGCCGACCCGGACAGCGTTCCGGAGGCTCTCAGGCAGCGGGATCTGGCACCTCGTGCCCGCAAGCCGTTGACCGAATTTGTTTTCAGCAGCCGATGGGGCAACGTCTCGGGACTGGTAACAGGAGCTGGCAACGGAAGCGACCGGGAATGAGCCTCCCTCCCCGGGGATGGGGTAAGACCCAGGTGTGCCGGAACCCAACATCCAAGCAGCCTACGTCCGCTCGGCCTCTCCTTCGGCCGATTCCCTCAGCGCCAGGGAAAAGGGGACTGGAGCGCCCGAAAACCTTCCAGCTTTCAGCAAGGTGAGTCGGAGCGTCGGATAGAGAACCAGGGAGAGAACCACCGCATCCAGGAATCCCAGTTTCAGGATCCAGATGCCGTGCTGTTGAAGCCAGTAGGCACCCGTCGAGGCCACCACAAGAGTGGCCAGGCCAGCCGCGTTGTACGACTCGGTCTCCCGGCGAGGAGCCCGGGCTGCACCTATTCGGAGAGACGGCCGTAACTTCCCGCCGACCGGCTCCGGGTAAGGGGGTCCTCTGACAACCAGCTGACGGTTGGTGACGAGTCGGGGGGGCCGGGAGAGTCCTATCGGATCACTCCACAGGCCAGCCGAGCCCCGGCGTGACCGGTCGGCTGTCCAAAGTCATCCTCCTGGGCATGCACGATGACGGCCCGCCCCAGGATGGAGTGGGCACCCTCCGTCAAGGTGACGAATTCCACGCTCATGTCGAGATCGGCCACTCCCTGCGCATCCGCTTCGATATTACCCAGATCACCTGCATGGTGCGTGTCGGCGTCGGGCGCTCCGTGCGCACTCTGGTCGGGATTAAAATGGCCGCCCGCGCTGGTTCCATCCGGCGCGCTGCAATCGCCCGTCTCATGAATGTGAAATCCATGCTTGCCGGGCTCGAGTCCCGTCACATGAGCCACAATCTTCACCCGACCGTTACTCTCTTCGAAAGAAACACTGCCCGCCACCGCATTGCCCGCCGTGGGCTGCAGCTCGGCCGCGGCCGTCACCGGTTCCTGGGGCAAAGCTGAAGCCCCGGTTTTCTCAGCCGTCTCTTCCGCGGCTGGGGAACAGTAGGCCCCAAAAGCCAGCATCGAAACAAACAAGACGCGAGAGACATTGTGTTTGAGCATCGCTCTTCTTCCTCCCCTTTGAAGATCCAATCACTGTTGTTCGGTTTTTCCCGGGGTTTTCAATCGACCCCAGCTAATGGTACTCGAGCAGAGTGCACTTTGAACAGGCTGCCGAGGGCGGGCAACGCAGTCAGCGCGGATGATTCCGGCACTGCAGTAGACCAGGTGTGTGAGAAACTCGGCTAGGGCGTGCCGATCGAGGCATGCGATGAAGAGCACATCGGGCCCCGCGGATCTTGTCGGTCTGCAGTCCCGATGCAACTCCGCTCTTGCCGATCTGCCCACCCGGTCTGGAGTGGCACAATCCAAGGTCTTACTGAAGCGGAGGCGACCCGATGGGGCGGGCCTGTTGGATCTCCCGGGCCAGAGCCAGCACCGCCTCCTCCCCTTGAGCGGGCCCGAGGATCTGAAGGCCGACGGGCAGGCCCCGCTGGTCCAGCCCACAGGGGACCGACGCCACCGGCAACCCGGTCAGACTCAAGGTAAAGGTGGAGGCGAACCAGTCCACGTAGGTCTCCATCTTCTTATCCCCGATTCTTTCGGGGTAATTCTGCTCGACGGGAAAGGGGGGGACCGCCATGCAAGGGGTCAAGAGCAGGTCGAATCGCTGAAAGAAGTCGCGAAAAAGATGCCAGATTCGTCCACGGACCTGTTCGGCGGCGGCCAGATCCCGTGTGGTGATCCGGAGTCCCGCCCGAACATTGCCGGAAAGATTGGCGCCCAGACGGTCCAACTGATCGAGGTGGCGAAACTGATGGACGACCATCCAGAGACCCCGCAAGGCCAGGAAAGCTTTCCGTCCGAAGGAGAGATCCAGTTCCACCTCCCGCAGGCAGGCGCCCACTTGAGCCATCTCCCAGGCCGCCCCGCGGCACACGCCTTCCAGGCCGTCGTCGATTCCGATCCCGGCGATGTCCGGAGAGTACGCCAGCCGGAGGCCTTGGGGAATCCCGGCCCTGACTGCCGCCGGGAAGTCCCGGCTGTGGCTTGGCTGGCAGAGGGGTGAAAGGCGACTGGGGCCACTCATAACCTGCAGCATCAAAGCGACATCTTCAGCCGTGCGCGCCATGGGGCCGCTGACTTGGAGATTGTCCCAGAGAAACTCTGTCGGGTGGATGGGAACCAGGCCGACCGAAGGTCGCAATCCGACCACGCCACAAAATGAGGCGGGAATGCGCAGAGAGCCGCCCAGGTCAGTCCCTTCCGCCAACGTGATCATCCCCGCCGCCAGCGCCGCCCCGCCGCCGCCGGTGGAGCCGCCGGCGCTGAGCCTCGAATCCCAGGGGTTGCGGGTAGCGCCGAAGAGCTCATTGAAGGTGTTGCCGCCGGCTGTGAACTCGGGGGTGTTTGTCTTTCCCAGGACAATGGCGCCGGCCGCCTTGAGACGGCTCACCACCAGGGCGTCTTCAGAAGGGACGAAATCGGCGTAGAGGGTCGATCCGAAGGTGGTGCGCAAGCCGGCCGTCGGCGTCACATCCTTGATACCGACCGGCAGGCCCTGAAGGGGTCCTGCCTCCCCTCCAGCGCGCACAATCCGCTCAGCCTCCCGGGCCTCCTCCAGGGCCCGATCGGAAAGCGTGCACAGGGCATTCAGTTGCCCGTTCCACTTGTCCACCTGGGCCAGGCAAGTCTCGACCACATCCACCGGCGAGACATCGCCTCTCCTGATCAGGTCCAGGGTTTCAGTGGCGGAGAGAAACGCGATCTCTTCGACTACCGCCATAGCTGGCCAGTTCCCCTCCCAAAAAGGCTGACGTAATTGTTAAACAGTAGCCTAGAATTTGGGAGGAGAACTGGAAATCCCAAGACTCCAGGCCCCAAATCTCAAACAAATCCCAAGGACCCAAACCCCAAGCCAAAAATGTTTGAAATCCTGATTGCATCGGTTCAACGATTCTGCCGTCACTGAACCCCGAACGTGCGTGATTGGCCATCCGAATTGGCCGGGCGCTGACACTTTGGTTCAGTTTACAGAGCAAGGACAACGGCGCGCACGTCGTCCCCTGGAACGCATCTGAGAGCAAAATTCTCAGAATTCGGGGGTAAGCAGCTAAACCTCAACAGCTCTTGCACTTGAGATCTTGCTGTTTGCAGTCTACTTTGGGAATTGATGGTTGGGAATTGGGAATTCGAGTTTCGGTCCCAATCTCGCAACTTATGTTTTTCCAATGACTTACTCTTTCTGGGCAAGACGACTCGGCTGCTTGAGGGTTTCAGAATTCGTCGCCTTCATCTTCAATTTGCAGCTCCTGTGCCACCAGTTCTTGCCAGGCGGAAAACACCTCGGGGCCCACGCCCGCGGCACGAAGGCGCTCGGCCACCGGACCGGACTGACGCTTGAGTTCGGGGAACGTCAGCAGGAGCGCCGCCAAATCTCGCCAGTCGGTGCCCGACTTCGGTGTCTTGCGCCGCCTCTGAAATGCCATGATCTTCCGGGCGATCAATTCTTCGGGTTCCACCACCAGCACCTCTGCCACCCGTCGAGCCGGGGGAAGCGCCTCGACCGGGCGGATATCCACCAGATGGCGATTGTGAGGCTTGCGAACCTGAAAAAGCCGGTAAGCTCGCCCCCCACCCACCTCCCGAACCCGCACGGCGATGTGAAAGCGTTTGGCAAGGAATCCTTGCAGTTCCCGGGCAAAGTTTTCGGCGTGTAGGGATAGGATATCGATGTCCT